>NZ_JBQIAV010000009.1:0-147881 GCF_054957775.1 Rhodoglobus galactosidasius
CTGGCGATCTCGATACGGTCTTCCAACGTCAAATGTCGGTATTGTGCGGTCAAGGAAGCGCAACCCCTCTCGGTGTGATCTGAACAACCACAACCTATGAGGTGTTGCGCTTCCGTTTAGAACTCGGGGGGGGATGTGGCATCTGCCGCCTCTCCGCTACCCTAGATCTAGACGAGCCTCGACTACGGGTCGAGGCGATAGCCAGGCCTTTGTGGTCGCCGATGCTCGCGCGGGGTGGTCCTCGGCCGATGTCGACGATGAGGGAGCCTGTACATGGATGGCATTTCGAGCTGGTTTGGCTATGTCGTTGATCATGGCGGTGACATCGCTACGGCATCCCTGCAGAGCGCGCGTATGGTGCTCATCGTCGTCCTGCTGGCGACCGTATTCTCGCTGATCCTCGGTGTCGCCGTCGAGCGGCGCGCGATGGCCCGCGCTGCCGCCCTGAGCATCTCCGAGATCTTCCTGACGATCCCGTCCCTGGCCATGTTCGCCATCTTCATCCCTGTCCTCGGCATCGGGAACCCGCCAGCGATTCTGGCGCTTTTCCTCTACGCGATTCTGCCGATCCTGCGGAACACCCTCACGGGCCTGGCGGAGGTCGACCCGGCGGTGGTCGAGGCCGCGCGCGGGATGGGCATGGGGACCAGCCGCCAGCTGGTGCAGGTCCGACTCCCCCTGGCCTGGCCCGTGATCATGGCAGGGGTGCGGGTCTCGAGCCTGCTGGTCGTCGGCATCTCCGCGATCGCGGTGCTCGTTGGCGGCGACGGGCTCGGTTCATTCATCCAAAACGGCCTGACCCGACTCGGCTTTCCTGGCAGCCTCGAGTCGGTCTTTGTGGGCACCATCTTCTTGGTCCTACTCGGACTCATTCTCGACTCGGCGTTTGCGGTCGTGCAGCGCCTCACCACCTCACCCGGCTTGCGAAACTGAAGGAGCAACTCATGGACGACAATTCGATGATCTACCTGGACCGTGTCACCAAGATGTACCCCGGCTCCGATGTCCCAGCGGTCGAGGAGCTCACGCTGGACATCCGCAAGGGCGAGATCCTCGTGCTGGTCGGCCCCTCCGGCTGCGGCAAGAGCACAACGCTTCGGCTGATCAACCGGATGATCGAGCCCTCGGGCGGCAGCATCTTCTTCGATGGCGAGGACGTCACGAACGTCGACCCTGATCACCTGCGTCGCCGGATCGGCTACGTGATCCAGCAGATTGGACTGTTCCCGCACCACACCATCGCGGAGAACGTCGCCACGGTGCCCAAGATGCTCGGCTGGGACAAGAAGCGGATCAGCGCCCGCGTCGACGAACTGCTTGACGTGATGGGGCTCGAGCCCTCGGAGTACCGCGACCGCTACCCCAAGGAACTCTCCGGCGGGCAGGCCCAGCGCGTCGGCGTGGCGCGGGCGCTCGGCGCGGACCCCGACGTGATGCTGATGGACGAGCCTTTCGGCGCCATCGACCCCATCACGAGGGACCGCCTCCAGAACGAGTTCTTGCGGGTGCAGGCAGTGCTGGGCAAGACGATCGTGTTCGTCACCCATGACATCGACGAGGCCATCAAGATGGGCGACCGCATCGCCATTCTGGGTGAACGCAGTGTCGTTAAGCAGATCGACACCCCCGAGCGGATTCTGGCCCTGCCTGCCGACGATTTTGTTGACGACTTCATCGGTTCAGGTTCCACACTCAAGGGGCTGCACTTCGAGCGGGTCAGCGGTCTCGACCTCAAGCCCTATCCGACGATGACGCTTGACGAGCCGGTCGAGGCCGGCCTCGCGACCCTGAAAGCCTCGGGTCGCGAATGGCTCCTGCTCCTGGACGAAAAGCAACGACCAGCGAGATGGTTGCGTGCCAGCAACCTGAGCGGCATCAGCTCGACGCGCGACCTCCTCACACGGGGCCAGCACGTCCGCAGCCGCGTCGAGGAGAACGCGACCCTGCACGACACGCTGGAGGAGATGCTCAAGTCCTCCACCGGGCGGGCCTGCGTCGTCGACAAGCGTGGCCAGTTCCTCGGAGCGGTGGAGATCAGCCACCTGACCGAGGTCATCCGCAGGCTGAGGGAAGACACCCAGGCTCACTACGACGCGCTGGAGGCCTCCTCGTGAGCGCCGAAAAGGAAGTCGGCGGGCCGCCGCGCACCCCGGTGAAGGTCATCCGCCCCCTCTCCACAGATGATGACATCTCCGACCTCGCGGTCGCCGCTGCGGGTACGCGCCCGTCCAGGAGCCGCCCGCTCGGGCTGCTCCTGTCTCCACTCGGCATCGCCGCCCTGGCCACCGTGCTGTGGCTCTACTACCGCAGTCTCGATCTCGGATCGGGCGACAACTTCCAGCAGGCCAGCGCGCTCGACTGGAGCGTCAAGCTCTGGCCGCAGGCGGTCGAGCAGATTACCATCGCGTTCTGGTCGACCATCATCGTCATGCTGATCGCGGTGCCCGCCGGTGTGGCACTGACCCGACCTGTATTCCGCCGCTATGGACCGGCCGTGCTCAGTATCGCCAACGTCGGGCAGGCGCTTCCCGCCTACGGGTTGCTCGTCATCTTCCTCGCGATCTTCGGCCAGGGGCTCAACACGGTCATCTGGGCATTGGTGCTGTTCGCGGTACTGCCGGTCCTGCGCAACACCATGGTGGGCCTGGACGGAGTCGACAAGGCCACCATCGAGGCCGGTCGCGGGATGGGTATGACCAAGTGGCAGGCGCTCATGCGGATCGAGCTCCCCCTCGCGGTCCCTGTCATCATCGCTGGTGTGCGCACCGCGATGATTATCAACATCGGCATGGCAACGCTGGCCTTCCTCATCGGAGGCGGCGGGCTAGGGGTCACCATCAACTCCGGACTGGCGCTTCAGCAAAACCCGGTGCTCATCGTAGGAGCCGTCCTGGTGGCGATCATCGCACTGACCTTCAGCTGGATCGGCGCCGTTGCCGAGCGGTACCTCAAGCCTCGGGGCATCTAGCCGCACCCCACGGCCCTCACCGCGTGAGTGCCGCCGTGCACCCACGCGGTCCGGCCAACACGAACATGGGCCCCCCACCTGAGACAGGTGAGGGGCCCACGTGGTTCGTGCATCGGGGACTAGAGGACCCCGATCTCCTTGAGATACGCGGCCGCGACGTCGTCTGCCTTCTCGCCATCGACGTCGACCTGAGCGTTGAGCGAAGCCATCTTCGTCGCGTCGAGCGACGTGAAGATCTTGTCCGCGAGGCTCGTGTAGACGTCAGCGTGCTTCTCAAACACCGAGTCTTGCCAGGTGTAGGAGGCGTTGTAGAGGATGAATACGCCCGGGTCCTCCACGAGGCTGAGTCCCAGCGCCGAGATGCGGCCGTCGGTCGTGTAGACCTCGCCGAACTGGCAGGAGCCCTTGGCGGTCTCCGTGTAGATCAGGCCCGTCTCCAAAATCTGGATCTGGCTCTGCGGAACCGTGTACCCGGTCGCATCCTCGAAGAGGATCAGCCCGTCGGGCCGGTCAGGGAACTCCGTCTCCAAGCAGAGCTTGGCGTCAGTGTTCGCCTTGAGATAGTCCGCCATGGACTGGAGGTCGAAAGCGCCTTGCTCCTTCGCGAGGTCACCGTTGGCCGCGAAGCCGTAGGTGTCGTTGAAGGGTGACAGTCCGACCCACTTGATCTTGTTCTCCGCCAGGTCCTTCTCGGCAACGACGTCGAAGAGATTCTGCGAGTCCGTGCTCGGTTCCTGCTGGCCCAGGTGGACGGTCCAGCCCGTGCCGTTGTAATCCGGGTACACGTCGATGTCACCTGAAAGCAACGCCGTGCGGTTCACGGATGTGCCACCGAGGTTCGTCTGGTCAGTGACCGTCGCACCCTCGGCCTGCAGAGCCTGGACAAGCATCTTCCCGAGGAGAATGTTCTCCGTGAAGTTTTTCGAGCCGACGGTCACGCTGACGCCGTCGAGCGGCTTGCTTTCTCCGTTGGTGTCCGTGGTGGTGCTGCTGCTGTCACCGCCGCTGCACGCAGTGAGCAGGCCTAGTGTGAGGACCGCGGTCACGGTTCCAAGCATTCGAATTCTTGCGGAAAGCACTGTAATCTCCATCATTTAGGTGTAGGTATCACATCAGTTAGGTGTAGGTATCACACAAGGGGGCCCGTCGAACTGGGGGCCTGTCCTCCCCCCTCAGACTGCCACACAGACAAAGGGTAGGCAATTTTGCCGGTCGTGAACAAGGTCAGCGTTGGCTAAACGAACCCGATAACCAGAGGTGAAGAGCCCGTCTGGCAGTTGGACCCCGACCCGCCGGTAGACCTCCCGGGGAATTCCGATGTCTGCCAGCCAGAGTGCCCCGACGGCGTCGGTGTCCAATCCGGTTTTGGGAACGGCGAGGGTCATCGTGTTCTTCGCGCGCACATATGCCCCTGGGACCATACCGGTTGTGGAGTCGACTCCGGACGGGACGTCGAGGGAGACTACGGGGGCGGTGCGGCTCGATATCCACCTGATCAGCTCGGCCGCGATGCCATGGGGCGCGCCACCGAGGCTATAGCCCAGCACTGCGTCGACTACCAACTCAGCCTCCAGCTCCCTGAGGTCACTGACCGTCGCGAGTCGCCCGCCGGTGGCACGGTAGAGCGCGAGTTGGTCAGCGGGGACACCTCGCAAACGTGTGGGGTCCGAGACCACCAGGGTGACATCACCCCCATGGTTGGCCAGGTGACGAGCCGCGCAGATCCCACCACCCCCGTTGCCTCCGGTCCCGGCCAGCACAACGATCGGTGCCGAGGGCCATCGGTCTCCCAGCAACTCCACACACAGCGAGGCGAGGTTCCTGCCGGCGTTTTCCATCATCTGGTAGAGGTTCGGGCCTACTTCCTCGATCGCGACCCGGTCGACCTCCCGCATCTGCTCGGTCGTGATGGCAGACACCAGAAGTCCGGTCAGGGTTCGAAAACTGTCCACCGTCATGATCTGTCCTCCGCGGGATGACTGGAGTCATCCGTACTTTGCTGTTATTGGGCGTTTTCGGCTGGTGTTCCCTCGTCGGCAGAGTGGCCGCGCTCCGCCTGATCGATGGCCCACGCTGCGTTGACGAGACCGACGTGGCTGAAAGCTTGGGGGAAGTTGCCCAGTTGCTCGCCAGTATTCGAATCGATCTCCTCGGCGAGCAGGCCGACGTCGCTGATGTGACTAACGGCTCTCTCGAACACTTCGCGGGCCTCATCGCACCGCCCTCCGGCGGCGAGCACGCGGGCGAGCCAGAATGTGCAGAGCAGGAAGGTGCCCTCGTTGCCCTCCAGGCCGTCGACACCGGTTTCGGTTTGGTACCGATAGACCAGCCCGCGAGCATCCGTGAGTCGATCGATGATGGCGTCTGCGGTGGCGAGCACGCGTGGATCGGATGCTGGCAGAAACCCGACGATCGGGATCATCAGTGCCGACGCATCCAAATCGGGGGAATCAAAGGCTTGCGTGAAGGCTCCGGCCTCGTCGTTCCATCCCTCTTCGAGGATGGTGGCGCGGATCTGTTCGGCCTTCGTTGACCACTCGGCGGCTCTGTCGGTTGCGTGCAGTTGCTCGGCCATGGCGATTGCCCGGTCGAGAGCTACCCAGCACATGAGTTTCGAATAGAGGAAGTGGCGCGGGGCACCGCGCACCTCCCAGATACCGTTGTCTGGCTGCTGCCACTGGCTTGCGGCGGCGTCTGCGAGGGCGATGAGGAAGGTTCGCGTGGCCGGTTCGATGTCACCGAGTTGCTCTCGAAGTCGGAACGCCGCATCGAGGAGTTCGCCGTAGACGTCGAGTTGCGGTTGGTTCCAAGCACCGTTTCCAACCCGCACGGGGCCGCTCCCCCGCCACCCGGACAGCTGCGGGAGCAGCCGTTCAGACAGGTCATGTTCGCCACCGATACCGAACATGACCTGCAGATGACGGTCAGGACGGGAGTGCGCGGCGGCCGCCGTCATGAAGTTGAAGAATTCGTGGGCTTCGTCTGGACAGGCCGCAACCCAGAGGGCTTTCATGGTGAAACTGGCGTCGCGAACCCAGGAGTAGCGGTAATCCCAGTTGCGTTCGCCTCCGATTTCCTCGGGCAAGGATGTGGTGGCAGCGGCAATGATCGCACCGGTGGGCTGGTAGCTCAGCGCTTGAAGCACCCGTCCAGAGTGATGCACCAGCTCTCGCCACGGGCCGTCATAGCTTTGGTGGATCGCCGACCACTCCTGCCAACTCGCGGTCGTGGACGCCAAGCTGGCCGCGATCTCATCCTGGGTATAGATACCAGGCAGCGGCTCGCCGAGGTGTGTGCGCTGCAGGGCAAAATGCTGCTGTTGCCCCGCCTCGAGAGTGAACGTGACGCGGATCTCGCCATCGAGAATGGTCGCCGGGGCGGGAAGTGAGAGGGTGAGCCGGCCGGAACCGCCGGTGGCGACGACACCAGAATCGATCTCAGCAAACACCGGCACTACCAGCCCGTATTCGGGACGAGGTCGGCAGACCATCTCGATAGTGACCCGTCCGCTGGTGCAGCGAACGCCGCGCAACAGGGAATGTGGAGCGTTTTCGCCGAGACGGTGTGGATCGGTCGAGGCACCCAGTTCGAGGGCGTCGACTAGTTCAAGGGTGCCCTCATCGGTGTGGAAGGTGGTCTGCAGAACCATCGATCCCTCTACGTAGGAGCGGGTTGATGTGCTCGGCTCGGCTGGCCGGATTGACCAGTGCCCGGCATCGTTGTCCAGAATTGACGCAAACACGGATTCGCTGTCGAAGCGGGGAAAGCACAGCCAGTCGACCGAGCCGTCTTTGGTTACCAGCGCGGCGGAGTGCCGATCAGAGAGCAGTGCGTGGTCGGCGATCGGGATGTCACTCATGTGAGTTCCTCCGCTGCGGCCAGCTCTGTTGCTTTCGAGGGAACGATCGGCTCCCGGCGCCTTCTTCCTCAGGCGTGAAGCGATGTACGCGCGGTGTGGACATGAGTAGAACCCTTGCTCGAGGTGTGTACTCCACGGTACGTCGGCCGGCAGCGGGTTGTCAGCAACATAGGACACATAGCAATAGGCGGATGCCGACTGACGACTGGTTCCATTGGTTATCGCCAACCTGGGTGCCGAGCGCTCTTCACTCGCGGACTCAGCTTCCCGTCACGGGAGCCTTCGGAAAGAAGTGTGTCTCTGCACGCGGCAGCTCCACGCCGTCAATGAAAATATCGACCTTCTCGTTGTAGAAAGCGACCAGGCCGGTGATCGGCAGCAGCTGACGCGTAGGGAAGTCGTACGACCACGCAAGATCCGCATGCAGCGATCCGGCGACCTGCACCGACCAATAGTCGGTGGTGGTTCCCTTATACGGACACTCGGAGACGGTGTCGTTGTGCACAAGATGCTCGAAGTTCACGTCAGTGCGATTGAGGTAGTACCGCGTCGGCAACCCGGTTTCGTAGACCATGACGGGCGACGATGATTCCGCGAGCACAACACCGTCAAGCTCAACGCGCACTGTTCTCGTCGACCGCACCGCATCCACACGGGTGTAGGGGCTGCGGGGATGCACGAAGATCTGCTCGTCCTCTTCGAACCACGAGTCAAGGGCATCCCACTCAAACCGCACCATGTCGGCAAGGCCTTCGAGCGAATCGTCGGTGTACGTTTTCGCCGCCGCCGGATGCTCGCGCTCCCCCACCGTGAAGCCCTGACGCAGGTAGGTGCCGCGCGAATGGTGCTTCTCCTGCACCTCGTCGACGAGCAGGTCAGTGTTTACGTCCCCGATAGGGATGTAGTACTGCGGGTACGGGGACCACTCCCAAACATAAATCGCCTGTGTGGTGTCGAACATCAGCTCGCCGGCGAAGTAGCCGCGAATCCGACGGGGAACTGGCTGGATGAGGTTCTTTTGCGAGATCATCGTCGGGTAGTCGTTCATCAGTTCCCTCTTTCCTCGTTTGCACAAGCTTGTCACTGAGGCGTGTGACGCGCACCTAGCGGTGAGAGTTCAGTCGCGGCCGGGCACCGCCACGATTTCGTCGAAGTGCTCGACAATCGGGAAAGGCTCGTAGAACTCATGCAGCAGTGCTCGCCACTGCTGATACTCGGGTGATCCCCGAAACCCGATCTCGTGGTCGTCGACCGTGTCCCACCGCACCAGCAACAAATAGGTTTCCGGATGCTCGACCCCACGTGAAAGCGTCAACCCACGGAACCCCGGCATCCCCGCAATGATGCTCTTCGCTTGGGAAAACGCCGCCACGAACTCGGCCTCGCGGCCGGGCTTCACCGGCAGTAGAGCGTGTTCGATGACGCGGCCCTGTTCGCTGTGGTTCATGACATCACTCTACGGATGCAGGAGGCAACTCCGCGCAATCGTGCCAATTGTCTCGGTTTCGAGTCGACTAGCCGTTGACGAGGAAAGCCCTACGCAAGGTGGTTTCAGTTGGTGCGCCCGGAGGGGTTCGAACCCCCGGCCTATTGATCCGTAGTCGAAGGTCGTTTCCGCAGAGTCATGCGGAAGTGCCTGAAATCCCCACAAAACGCTGGTGACTGAGGGCGGCCTCAGATCCAGTTTTTCGAAGTTGGGTCCCACTCCGCCGCGTGGTCGACTGCATCCACGAAAATTGGATCCAGGAATGTCGACACCTCAGTGAGCTGATCCTTGAGGACGGCCAAGGTGATGTCCTCGACGTCGGACTTAGTGCGCCACGCAGCCCACTTCTGATGCGCTATTTCATCGTGACCGCTCAGTGACGCAGAAGGGGCTGACAGCGTGACCCCGCGGTACTTCGCCACTTCCTCGATCGCCTTACGCAGTCTCGTCGCTTCGAAGCTCCGGCTGCGGGACAGCGACCGCAGGTCCATATAGTCACGCCAGCGCGTGCTCGTCACTCCACGTTGCAAGATAGTGACCGCCTTCTCCGCAATAACCGTTTCGAGCGCATATCCCATCAGCGTGAAGTCACCGCCGAGGATGCGGGGCATCGTCACCCGCTGTGCATCCGGAAACATCGGGTCGCCTGTGCTGATATCGAGCTTCACCGCTATCCGCGCACTGTGAAGCTGAGCTCGGATATGCACCCTGATCCCCGAATACTCCTCTTCGTCACGAATCTGCTCGATGCGAATCGGAACCGCCTCGAACACGACACCGTCGTCTGCTCCAGCAGCCGCTACCGCCGCGACCACCTCCCGGCAGTGTTTCTCGTCGAGCACGAAGTTGATCGCTTGCATGTCAACATCCCGCGTCGGCCGACGTAGACCGTAGCCAGCGAGTAGGACCCCGCTCTTCAGCACGAACGAATCGGCGAAGCTAGACTCCACCAGTCTCGCCAAGAACCGCTCGAGCACGTAGAGAGTGAGAAGCTCCTGCACAGCGCGGCCCTGCTGTCGGGCGACCCCTTGCAACGCAGTGAAGGTCTGCTCGGGGCTCATGTCAGTATCTCCAGGGCGGTTCGTAGTGGGCCGACCGCTCGCGGTAGGGACTGCGCAATGGCGAACAGCTTCGCCGGCTGTGATGCCGGGCGCTTCAGCCAATTGCGCAGCGCCTCGATACCCGTCTCGTACCCTGCTGTGCCTCGCAACCTGAACGCGTCGACGATCGAACGTTCAGCCGAATAGAGTCCTATGCTCTGGCCTTCATCCCCTGTCGCGAGCAGAGTGCGACCGATCGGGAACGTGGCACGGTCAAACAGGTGCCAATCAACCGCGGCCTGAGTCTTCGCAGGCCGCTGGCCTCGAGGGATCGCAATGTCAGTCCGAGTCGGAATCGCATCGATCAACTCATAGCGTGCAAGAGCCGACTCTAAGCAGATAGTCGCAGCAGGACGCCTTCCTACAATCTCGGTCAGATCGAGGTCAACTGCCGGGAGATCGGTGCGCCGATACAGCCCGCGACTGATGCGCTCAATCTGCTGCCTGTCAAGCAACCGATAGAGCTGGCGCGAGTTGATTCCCGCGCGGCTCGCCTCAGATTGCGAGAACGCGCGCATCGGCAGGCCCGTGATTGACATGTGCCCAATTTAGCATACAGCTACATTTAACTGTAGCTATTTATAGGCGTGAGCCCGGCTGGATGACCCGCTACTCAAAGGTCAATAGGTCAACCTCGTGCGGTAAACCAAAACCCAGAAGAACACTGGGCCGGAAGGAGCCGCAAAGACCGCATTTCACCCGAAAACTGACCCCAAACTTTGTGAAGTGTAGGCAGGATGTGGGCAAAAGAAAAACAGGCCCGACCGCACGCCTGCGATGTCTCAGGACATCGGTGACAGTTCTGCCTCACGACATAGGGGTCTGCTGATAAGGAACGGGCGCACCTCCGCAGGAACACAACGCTGGCGCTGCCCAGTGTCGCTTGCCAGCGATATGGGACCGCGGGCATCGGCAAGAGGAGGCTGTGCCTCAGCGAATCTCAGTGAGATACGTCACAAATCCCGCCTGACGCATGGCAGAACCGACCGATTCTGCGGCACCGGGTTCCGTGACCGCGATCATCGCGCCACCACCACCACCGCCGGTGAGCTTTGCCCCGAGCGCTCCCGCTCGCCGGGCGACACCCACCAGCGTCTCAAGTTCTGGGCTCGAGACCTGCAAGGCACCGAGCAGTCCGTGATTCATGTTCATCAGGTCACCGAGCTCCGCGAGATCACCGCGGCGCAGTGCGCCGACACCGGCCAGCACCAGCTCATCGATCTGGGAGAAAATCGCCTCGTACCTAGCGGGATTCTTCTCCCACGCGGCACGCACGATACCGACGGTGTGCGAGGTGAGCGAACGCACGCCAGTGAGACCGATCACGATCTGGATCGGGCCAGGTGTGACGATGTCCGCGATTTCGGGCGCCGCCGCATCCGATGCCATATTCGGGTTGCGGAACAGGATTGAGCGTCCGAAGGTGGCGACCGTGTTATCGATGCCGGACGGTGTTCCGTGCACGATGCGTTCGCATTCGAACGCAAGACTCGACACCTCGCTGTCGCTGATGGCCAGCCCAAATCGGTCAGCGATGGCGCGGATGATCGCCACAGCGAGAGCAGCTGAGGCACCCAGTCCGCTGGCCCGCGGCAAGTGGGGAAAGACGTCGACACGCATGCCCCTGCCTGCGAGGCCGAGGCGCTCAGCGATGAGCGCGGTCACTTGCTCTGCGAGCCCCGCACCGATCGGGTCGTAGGCGGCGTCCGTATCCCAGCGGGCGATGACCAACTCCGTGCCATGCTCCTGGCGGGTCACCTCGGCCTGGATGGTGAGGCCGATCGGCGTAGCGATGGCGTGACGGCCGTAGACCACCGAATGCTCACCGAGGAGAATGATCTTGCCGTATCCGAAACTGGCGCCGTGTTCTGCGGGGGCGGGTTCCGGCATCGCGACAGCAGACTGCGCCGGGATGCTGGCGGTGTGGATCGCGTGAATCGACCCGGTATCGGCGATCCGGCCCTCCAACACGTCCAGGATGTGCCGTGCCTTCCACACCTTGATGTCACCGCTCGCAACCAGCCGATTGACGACCTCGTCGAAGCGTGCGCCAGTCGCACCGGCGGCGACCGCCACACTGCGGGCGTGGAGGCGCATGTGCCCGGGCTGGATGCCGTCTGTGGAGAGCGCCCTCAGCGCACCGAAGTTCTGGGCCAGCCCCACCGCTGCCATCACCTCGGCCAGTTCGGCCGCAGTTCTCACACCAAGAATTGTGTGTGCGATCCGCACGGCAGGGTTCGATTCCACCTGCCCACCGACGGTGCCCACTTTCAGCGGCAGCTCGATCTCTCCGACCAGGTTGCCGGCGTCATCCGCTGTCCAGCTCGTCAGTGGTGCGTAGTGCCCGCTGCTCGCGGCATAAGCGTGTGCTGCGGCTTCGACCGCGCGCCAGTCGTTGCCGGTCGCGATGGCGACGGCGTCGATGCCGTTCATGATGCCCTTGTTGTGGGTGGTTGCGCGATACGGGTCCATCGCGGCGAACTCGGCCGCGAGCACGATGCCGTCCCGAACCTGCTCTCCGGAGAAATCGCCCCAGGCGAGTCGTGCCACCGGAATGACGCAGCGCGCCCGCACCATCGCGCGGTCGGTGAGATTCGAGAGGATGCGGAGGAACACCCGCCCACCACTGATCTGCTCAACGAGCGGTGCGAGCGCCTCGCACATGGTGTTCACCAGGTTCGCGCCCATGGCATCCCGGCTGTCCACAATCAGATGCACGACGAGCAGCTCGCCGTTCGCAGCCGTCTGCCCGCGCAGGAACACCTCGACGTCCTTGGCGCCGCCGCCGCGAGCAAGCATGTTCGGATGCTGTGCGTTGGCGAGATCGAGGATCTCACTCTTGCGAGCCAGCAAGGCCTGCTGCGCGCCGGTCGCATCCTCGACATTGATGACCTGGATCTGGCCGATCAGCATCGGCTCATCCGCGACGCTCGTGAACCCGCCGTCACGACGTACCAGCCGCGCGGCAGAGCTGACGGCGGCGATGATGGACGGCTCCTCGACGGCCATCGGCACAAGGTAGTCACGCGCGTTGATCGTGAAGTTCAGCCCGAGTCCGAGCGGCATGGAGAAGACCCCGATAACGTTCTCGGTGAGTCGATCGGCGGTGCCGGGATCGAGCATGTAGGTCCCCGTCGCAAGCGCGCGATAGTCGGCGTCACTGAGCACCCCGCGCTCGTAGAGCACCCGCAGACGCTCCTCCACGCCCAGCTGATAGAACCGGGGGATGCGGGAGGAGTTCACGATGTAGACCCGTCTCTCATTCTGTGTGTGGCGGTGGCGGTGCTCGGAGTGATCGTCACCCCATTCGCACCAAAGCCCAACGGTACGGCTTCTGCGCCCGCTTCGGCAAAAGCTTCGGCAAGCTGCGCGGCCGATTCTCCTCTCCTCCCGAACACTAGGCCGACGTCACCGCCGCCCGCACCGGATGTCTTGAAGACGCCGCCGAGGTCGGCCGCGAGTGAGTGCAGCCGCAGGTGGTGTTCGCTGACGATGCCCGCACCGGCATGCGCGTCGAGTTCGACGAGCGCAGAGAAGTAGTCGGATGCGAGACGGAGGAAGTCCTCAGCGGAGCGCACAGCATCCTGTGCCTGATCTGCGAGTGCGGCAAGCCGTGCGATGTCTGCGCGGTATTGGGCGGTGTCTCGTGCCGCGTAGTCTGCGACCTTGCCGACAAGGTCCGTCGTGCTGCTGCCGGTGCCGGTGCCGACGGCCATGATCTCGAGTTCCTGCGGCCAGACCAGCGATGTCGGCGCTGTATCGCGCACATAGCCGATGAGGCCGCCGTAACTACTGGAGGCGACATCCCCTCCGCTGCCCGTGCCGCGCTGCGCGGAGCGGTGGGCCTCCGTGGCGAGAATCCGGATCTGCTCCCGGCTCGGCGAGCGCCCGGCAGCAGTCGAGAGGGCGGCCGTCAGCGCTGTGGCAACCGCCGCGCTAGATCCCAGCCCCAGCTTGTGCCCTGCGGCGAAGAATGCCGTGCTGTCGATGGTGATCGAGAGGGCGCCCGTGCAGCCCACCATCGTCCGCACCGCGTCGAAAACCCGCAGCCGTGTGCGTGTCCGCCCGTCGAGGCCTGCCGGAATGCTTCCGTCGGCCTCGAGCGTGAGGGCGTCCAGGTCGAGGCCGGGCGTGCTCAGGTGCCAGCGGTCATCATCCGATGGTGAGACGGTCACGGTAACGCGGCGGTCGACGGCGGCCAGCAGCGCCGGCGCGCCATCCAACACCGCGTATTCGCCGAGCAGGAACAGCTTGCCCGGCGCGGAGGCTTCGACGATCGCCACGGCATCGATCGTCATGGCAGCAGTTGTGCGCCGCGACCGAGCGTGCTGATTCTGGTCTCGTGCACCCCGGCGACCCGGCCCAGAGCATCCGCCACCGTCCCGGCGTGCTCGGGCAGGCACAGGGCCTTCAGCTGGGGGCCGGCGTCGATGGTGAAGTAGACCGGTATGCCGCTGGCACGCAGCTCGTACACGGCATGGATCGCAGCCATCGTGGCCGCGTTCCAGTACAGCAGCGCGGGGCGGGTGGACATCATGAGCCCGTGCAGCTTGAGGCAGCTGTACTCGGCGAGCTCCCCGAGCTGCTCGAAGTCGCGGTTTGCGATGGCGACCCGCATGGCCGCGAGGTCGTCTTTGCCGGTGTCGACCCAGGCCGGGTAGAACGGCGAGGTCAGTGCGCTTCCGCCCATTCCCGCCGTCGAATTCACGCTCTTCTGCCCGAGTTCGGTGATGGCGACAACGACGGTCAGTGGCCAGGTCTCAGGGGCGAGTACAGGCTCGGCGAAGGAGTCCAGGCCGTCGTCGCGGGTTCCGGCATGCAACTCGACGATGCCGCCGAACAGCGAACGGGCGGCAGACCCGGAGCCGCGGCGGGCGAGGATCGACAGTTCACGGTCATCCAGCGACAGTCCAGCGGCAGCACTGGCCGCGAGCGCGAGCGCTGCGAATCCGGATGCCGAGGAGGCGAGTCCCGCCGCCGTCGGAAAGTTGTTTGTCGACTCGATCACGGCCCGACTGCCGACACCGGAGTTGTCGCGAACGATGTCAAGCAGGTGGCTGGCCCTGGTGGCATCCGTGCGGGTTCCCGCCAGCCAGAACTCGTCCTGTTCCAGCCCGGAACGGAAGGTTACCCGGGTATCGGTCGACAGTGCGTCGAGGGTGAGCGAGATCGAGCCGACGGCGGGAATGTTCAGTGCGGCATTGCGCTTTCCCCAGTACTTGATGAGGGCGATGTTGCTGTGCGCGCGAGCGGTTGCTGTGCGGTCATTACCGAGAGGTTGGTCCACTGGGTGCTCCGATCGCGTTCATGACATTTTAGCAAGGCTTACGCCGCGGCCAACGCACGCGGCCAACGCACGCGGCGTAAGCCTTGCTAAAATTGACCGTGCAGCTGGGAGCCAGTTGTGGCGAATAACCAAACGAGAGTACAAACGGTAACTACTGGTGTCTGGAATAAGTGGCCTGTCGCTGTATCTTCCGCAATATCGTGTGCGGCTCGAAGACTGGTCTGAGTGGAATGACGAACCCTGGGCCAGGGTTCAGGGTGTGGTTGGACGATCCTTCCGGATGCGTGGCCCGGGCCAGAGCGTTTACACGCTTGCGGCCAACGCGGTCTGGCGTCTCATCCGCGACTACGACATCGACCCTGCGCGAGTCGGGATGCTCGCGCTCGGCACCGAATCGAGCAGCGATAACTCCGCGGGTGCCATCATCATCAAGGGCATGATCAACGACGCGCTTCTCGCGCACGGCCGCCCCGAGCTGGCCAGGGACTGCGAGGTGCCGGAGTTTAAGCACGCCTGCCTGGGTGGCGTTTACGGCCTCAAGGCGGCACTTCGCTACCTGTCCGCGGATGGTGCAGGCCGCCTAGCGATCGTGGTCTGCGCCGATATCGCTGAGTACGCGATCGGGTCGAGCGGTGAACCGACCCAGGGTGCTGGCGCGGTGGCAATGCTGGTGGACGGCGACGCGAAGCTTCTCGAGGTCGATCTGGCGGCATCCGGCAGCGACTCGGAATACCGGATGGTGGACTTCCGTAAACCCTTCGCGCGCTTTCACCAGCCGCCACGCGACGATGGACAGATGCAGGACCTGCCGGTGTTCAACGGTCGCTATTCGACGAGTTGCTACATCGATGCGACTCACCACGCCATGGAGGCGATGCTCACCAAACGCGTCGCTCGACGCGGTGACGGCTACCGGCCGGTCGACTACTTCGACGAAGTTGATGCCGTATTCATGCACCGGCCATACCACCGGATGCCCGCAACCGGCTGGGTGATGGCCTACCTGTTCGAGCTTGCGGCAGACGATGCCGGGCGTGAGCAGTTGCGCACCTATTGTGCTGACGCTGGAATTGATGCGGGTGCGTTGCTCGCTGAACTTACTGCACCTTCACCGTTCCGAGGCCACGGGGTGACCGTGGGAGAAGACACCGAAGACGTCTTCCCTCTCGCCAAAGTCCTGCGCCAGTACCTGCGCAAGACCCCGCTGTGGGCGTCGTTGGTGGGGGAGAAGCTCGGGCTCGGTTCAGAGGCCATGCGCGATCTCGGCAACCTGTATACGGCAGCGCTGCCGGCGTGGATTGCTTCTGGCCTCCGCCAGGCGGTGGACGACAAGCTCGAGATCGCGGGACAGGAGTGGCTGGCTCTCGGTTATGGCAGTGGTGACGCCGCAGAAGCGCTCCCCATGCGGGTTGGTGCCGGATGGCGCGACGCCGCAGCACGCATCAACTTCGCAGAGGCCCTCGGAACGCCGACCGACCTCAGCGAAGCCGAGTACCTCGCCCTGCACGAGGGGCGAACCGCACAAGTGCAGGCTGCGCCAGTGCACGATGAGTTCGTTGTCGACCACGTCGGTACCCTCGACGGCCCAGACTTCCACGATCTCGGGATCGAATACTACCGCTTCGTGGGGCCCGCAGCCCGCGGCTGAATCGTGCAAGCAGGTTGCCTTCTGTGACGGCCGTGCTTAGGTTAGAGGGAAAGCAAGGAGACCTCGTGGCCAACGACGGCGGTGCACGGAATGTCGCAGAGAAACTCATCGCATCACATCTGGTGTCCGGGGAGATGAGGCCGGGCGCGGAGATCGCGCTGCAGATCGACCAGACCCTCACGCAGGATGCGACAGGCACGCTGGTCATGCTCGAGCTGGAGGCTCTCGGCCTCGACCGCGCCAAGACCGAGGTCTCGGTGCAGTACGTGGACCACAACCTGCTGCAGGCCGACAACAAGAACGCCGAGGACCACGACTTCCTACGCTCGGCGTGCCAGCGTTTCGGTATCTGGTACTCGAAGGCAGGCAACGGGGTGTCCCACCCCACGCACATGCAGCGTTTCGGCATTCCAGGCAAGACCATGGTCGGCTCCGACAGCCACACCCCGGCGGCCGGTTCGCTTGGCATGCTGGCCATGGGGGTCGGTGGCCTCGAGGTGGCCACGGCGATCGCGGGTCAGCCCGTCAGAATCCGGATGCCAGAGATTTGGGGCGTGCGCCTCACGGGCGCACTGCCTCCGTGGGTGAGCGCCAAGGACGTGATACTCGAGATGCTGCGCCGTCACGATGTGAAGGGCGGCGTGGGCCGCATCATCGAGTATTACGGGTCGGGCCTCGCAACGCTCACCGCGATGGACCGGCACGTGATCGCTAACATGGGCGCGGAACTCGGCGCGACGACCACCGTGTTCCCCGCCGACGAGCAGGTGCGCACTTTCCTGCAGGCCGAGCAGCGCGAGAACGACTTCGTCGAGCTGCTGGCGGATGCCGGCGCCAGCTACGACGTCTACGAGGAGATCGACCTCTCCACGGTCGTCCCACTCATTGCGCTACCGAGCTCGCCGGGCAACGTCGTGCCGGTGAGCGAGGTGGCCGGACGCCCCGTGGAACAGGTGGTGATCGGCTCGTCCGCGAACCCCGGCCTCCGTGACTTTGCGATCGTCGGGGCCATCGTCAAGGGGCACCAGACGTATCCGGGTCTCTCGCTCGACGTGAATCCGAGCTCGCGCCAGATTCTGCAGGACCTCACGCTGATGGGGGCGACGCTCGACCTCGTCGCCGCGGGCGCGCGTCTGCACCAGTCCGGCTGCATGGGCTGCATTGGCATGGGCCAGGCGCCGGCAGTGGGACGCATCAGCCTGCGAACCATGCCGCGCAACTTTCCCGGACGCAGCGGAACGAAGGAGGACGCCGTGTACCTCTGCTCGCCCGAGACCGGGGCCGCTGCGGCACTAACGGGCATGATCACCGACCCGTGTGATCTGCCCGGTCTGCTCGACATCGACTATCCCGAGGTTGTGCTGCCGAAAGTCTCCAGCGTGAACCTCGCCATGCTCGAGGCACCGTTGTCCTCCGAGGAGGCGGCTGGTGTGGAGTTGGTGAAGGGCTCGAACATCTCGTCTCTGCCCGACTTCGAGCCGCTTGCGAACCATATCGAGGCCCCGGTGCTGCTCAGGGTCGGGGACAACATCTCCACCGACGATATCCTGCCTGCTGGTGCGGTGGTGCTTCCCTACCGCAGCAACATCCCGAAGCTGGCCGAGTTCACCTACTATATGCTCGACGAGACATACGCCTCGCGGGCAGTTGAGTCCCGGGACTCTGGCGGTCACATCATCGTGGGAGGCGCGAACTACGGGCAGGGCTCGTCGCGCGAGCACGCCGCCATCACCCCGCGCTTCCTCGGGCTTCGTGCCGTGATCGCGGTCTCGTTCGCGCGCATCCACTGGCAGAACCTCGCCAACTTCGGGGTGCTGGCCCTCGAATTCGCGGATGCCGCAGACCACGAACGCGTGCAGCAGGGCGACGTGCTCGTGCTCGACGATCTGCGGGAAACGATCGCACGGTCGGGCGAGCTCACGGTGCACAACAACACGCGCGACGAGGACTACCGGCTCACCCACCGGCTCTCGCCCCGACAGGTTGAGATGGTGCTCGACGGCGGGCTGATTCCGTGGTTGCGGCGGTCGTGAACGAAAGCGATCACCGCGTCAACTCACGCCACGCACACAACTGCTAAATTTTTGTTGAGTGTCGGAGTTGGTGCTGTCACTTCCGGTGGTTTCGGCGTTGAGCTGATGGCCTAAGCCACAAACTAGACCTAGACCTATGTGAACGCGACCCGCGGCAACTTCGCGGTCGCCCTCACCTGAATCGAGTAACCGATGTCACCAGAGACAGTTCCTATTGCCAACGGTGTAACGGGCCCCGGCGACGACCGGCTGGTGGCTGCCCGCAGAGCACTGGAACAGACGCGAGAGGCATTTTGGGCGGTGTGCGAGCCGGTCAATCCACCGAAGATAGCACGCGACTACGTGAACTATTTCTGTGCCCGCAATCCCGCCAACGTGGACACGGTCAAGAAAAACCAGCCGAGGAGGCTCAAATTCTATGACGCCCTCAACACGTATCTGCGCGCTTATTCAACCATTGCGAACGAACTCGAACTAGCCGGCTACACCTCTCGGGAGGTGGCAAGCATCGAGAAAGAAGTCCGGTTCTTCGAGGACGTTGTCCGCGACGTGAAGCTGGCTGCCAGCGAGCAGACCACTTCGCTCCTCCACTGAGCAGCCCTGGGCAGGGTGCCCGCTGGGGCAACAGGGCCTCTATTCGGGCAACTTCTTGCCGCCCAGTTCGGGCAGGGCGAAAGCCACACCCGCGGCGAGCACGAAGACAATTCCGAAGACGACAAAGAGTAATATCGGGCCGCCCAGCGCAAGTAGCGGAGGGACCAGCAGTGGCGCCGCGATCGACGCGATGCGGCCAAAGCCCGCTGCGGCGCCGGTTCCGGATCCGCGCAAACGGGTCGGGTAGAGTTCGGGCGTGATCGCATAGAGGGCACCCCAAGCTCCGAGGTTGAAGAACGACAGGAGCATGCCGAAGCCAATGATCTGGGCTTCGCTCCCGTTGACGGCGCCGAAACCGAAGGCGACTGCCGAAACCGCTGAGCCGATCAGGAACGTCGACAAGGTGATGCGACGTCCCCATTTCTCGACCAGATACGCCGACGCGACGTAGCCAGGCAGCTGAGCGAGCGTAATGATGAGGGTGAATTCGAAGGACTTAACGAGCGGGAACCCGGAACCAACCAGCAGGGTCGGAAGCCAGATAAAGGCGCCGTAGTATGAGAAATTGACCAGAAACCAGACGAGCCAGATCAGGATGCTGCGGCGCCACCATTCTCCGGAGAACAGATCCGCCAGTCGCGAGCGCTGTACCGGCACTGCGGTTTGTTGGCTGCCCTGGGCTGTGTCAACCGCGCCAGAGACGATGCCGGCTGAAGCCTCGAATTGCACGACGATACTTTCAGCCTCCGCGTGTCGTCCCTTCGACTGGAGGAATCTGACGGATTCCGGCAGCCGTAGTCGAACGTACACGGCCCACACCGCTGGCAGCATGCCGATCAGGAGCGCGAGGCGCCAACCGTCGGGGCTGGCTGGAATGACTAGGTATCCCACGACGGCGGCACCAAGCCACCCGATGGCCCAAAATCCTTCTAGTAGCACGACAACTCGTCCGCGGATGCGCCGCGGTGCGAACTCGCTCACTAGGGTTGACACGACCGGAAGTTCTGCGCCGAGGCCCAGCCCGACGATGAACCGCAGCAGGAGCAAAATGCCTACAGACCAGGCCAGTGCTGATGCACCGGTGGCGACCCCGTAGAGCAGCAGGGTGAGCACGAAGACCTGTTTGCGGCCCAACTTGTCCGCAAGGATGCCGCCGAGGGCCGCTCCTACGGCCATCCCGGCGAAGCCCGCCGCCGCCACCCAGGACAGGCTGGCGGCATCCGCCTTCCACGTCACGGAAAGCTGCGCGATGACAAACGAAATCAGTCCGACATCAAAGGCATCAAGAGCCCAGCCAACCCCGGAACCGGCCAACAGGGAGCCGTGGCGACGCGTGAACGGCAAACGGTCCAGACGCTCCGTGAGCGATTCGCGCGGCAAACTGTTGAGGAGGTTAGACATGGTCTCTTCCCAAGAGTTGTTTCCGGTTAGAACATTCCGAGTTGGAGCCGGGCGGCATCCGACATCCGGTCCTGGCCCCACGGCGGGTCCCAGACCAACTCAACATCGACGTCGCTCACTCCGGCGGCCAACTGGACCTCGGCTCGCGCATCATTCTTGAGCACATCCCCCATACCGCAACCCGGTGCCGTCATCGACATTTTAATCTCAATTCGGTACGTGCCATCATCTAGCTGCTGCGCTTCACACCCGTAGATCAGCCCCAAATCCACAACATTGATGGGGATTTCGGGATCGAAAACGTTCTTAAGTTGTCCCATGACCTGCTCCATGTCAAATGAGGCCCCGTCCACAAGAACGGTTTCGGCGATCGGCTCCGTCAGGCCGAGGGCTGCAGAATCCTCGGCGCTGATTCGCACAAGGTACCCCATCGAGGTTTGGACTGTCGCGCTTCCACCCAGAGTCTGCGTGACGATGACCGGCTCCCCCTCTTGGAGGAGCATCGGCTGCCCACCGGGAATCACCGTGGCCTGGCAACTCTGTGTGAGTTCAACTGTGTTATATCCGCCTGAGTACATGCTGCTTACTCCGTTCCGTCCTGGAGGGAAACTGTTATAGTCGCGTTCTCTTCAATGGCCCCCTCGTGAGCGGCGCCTTCTTTGAGGGCGCTGTGCAAGGCCTGCCAGCACAATGTGGCACATTTGACCCGTGCCGGGTACTGCCATACGCCTGAGAGCACCGCGAGCTTGCCCACATCGGCCGGGGGACCATCGCTCAGAGGTTCGGTGGTGAGCATAGTGTGCACTCGGGTGAACAGGGCGAGGGCCTCATCATTCCGGAGGCCCATCACCGACGACGTCATGAGTGAGGCCGATGCCTTCGAAATGGCGCATCCGTCGCCTTCGAAAGCGATATCGGCGATGTGGTCACTGTCGCGCTGCACATAGAGGCTCAGATGGTCACCACACAGCGGGTTGACTGCCTCAACGGTCTGGTGCGCGCCCTCCAGCTGGCGAAAATTCCGCGGGCTGCGGGCGTGCTCGATGATCATCTCCTGGTAGAGCCCCGCCATGTTCGTGCTCGTTGCCGCGTCGATACTCATTGCTGGGCTCGATGGGCGTCCGTTCCGAACCGAGTGGACACGAGCGTCTCCAGCGACGCGCGGAGGGGCTCCAGCTCGATTCGATCCACCATCTCCTGCACGAAGGCGTATACGAGTAGGCCGCGGGCTTCCTCCAGCGGTATCCCGCGCGTGCGCAGGTAAAGCAACGCCTCATCGTCCATCTGCCCGACCGCAGCACCGTGCGTGCACTTCACATCATCGGTGTAAATTTCCAGTCTCGGTCGAGTGTCGACCTGGGCACGATCGGAGAGAATGAGGTTCTTATTCTTCTGATTCGCATCGGTTCCATCGGCACCATGACGAACCATGATCTGTCCGTTGAACACTCCGTGCCCACGACCGTCGAGCACACCCTTATACAGCTGGTGGCTGGTGCAATTGGTCGCGACGTGATCAATGAAGATCGTGTTGTCGTGTAATTGCTCACCCTGCGGCAAGTAGATGCCGTCCAGGCTTACCTCGGCCTCGACGCCGTCTAGGAGTACCCGCACTTCGTGGCGGGCGATGCTGGAGCCGAGCATGACCGAGCGCGAAGAGAACCGGCTGTTGCGCGCTTGCCGCACGTCCAGCAGCGCCAAATGGAATGCTGTGACTGGCTCGTTTTGTATCTTGTAATGATCGATCTGAGCACTGTCGGCCAGCACGACCTCCGTGACAGCATTGGTGAAGTAGACATCGTTGTTGATTCCGGCGTAGGTCTCAACGATTGTTGCGCGGCTATCGGAATCGGTAATAATCACCGACCGCGGGCTGGACATTAGGGGGATGCCCTCGGTGTCGGAGAAAAACACGAG
Organism: Rhodoglobus galactosidasius; assembly: GCF_054957775.1. NCBI lineage: Bacteria > Bacillati > Actinomycetota > Actinomycetes > Micrococcales > Microbacteriaceae > Rhodoglobus > Rhodoglobus galactosidasius. Next base: position 22,294 of record NZ_JBQIAV010000009.1, read on the forward strand.
CTGAATCGGTTCCTCGACGGTCGTGCCGGAGGCGATATGAATGAATGCTCCGTCCTCGGCGAAGACGTCGTTGAAGGCGGCGAAAGCGGCATGTTCGCCCGGCGTGTGCGAAAAGAACGGTTCGAGGCGGTCCGGACTCGCAGCCAGGACCGAGGCCAGGGTCGTGACGACCGCGCCGGACGGTAACCCGGTCAATCGCGAAAATTCAGACGAGAAATGTCCATTGACGAAGACCAGGCGGGGGCCGCCGAGATCGATCGAGGCTGTGTTGATGAGGTCTGCTGTGACCCGCGGGCCCGACCCGGCGATGGCAGCCTCGAAGGGTACGGCCAGGATCGGGTCCAGTCCGGTATATTTCCAGTCCTCGTTTTTGCGGGACGGAAAGCCATGCTTCCCAACCCATTCGAGGGCGTTCACCCGCGCCTCGGCGCGCCAGCCGAGATCGCGACCATCACGCTTCGGATTCAGGTCCGCGAGCACACCCCCAGTAGCCAGCACCGGAACCTTCACTGCAGTCATACGGTCGCCCCGACCTGTGCCGAACGCTCCGAGCTGGACGTCAGGCCCACATACCCGTTTTTTTCGAGCTCAAGTGCGAGGTCCTTATCGCCAGAACGCACGATTTGGCCTTCAGCCATGACGTGCACGAAGTCCGGAACGATGTAGTCCAACAGGCGCTGGTGGTGCGTGATGATCAGCATTGCCCGACCCTCATTGCGGAGGGCATTCACCCCGTTCGCTACGACCCGAAGTGCATCGATGTCCAGGCCAGAGTCGGTCTCATCGAGGATCGCAAGTTTCGGCTCCAAAATCGCCATCTGCAAAATCTCATTGCGCTTCTTCTCACCACCAGAGAAGCCTTCATTCACCGAGCGGCTCATAAACGTCTGGTCCATCTCGACCAATTTCATGCGCTCCTGGGCCAAGGCAAGAAAGTCCACCGCGTCCAGCTCTTCCTCACCGCGCTCGCGGCGCAGAGAGTTTAAGGCCGTTCGCATGAAGTACATGTTGCCGACACCGGGAATTTCTACCGGATGTTGGAAGGCCAGAAATACGCCGGCCGCCGCTCGTTCCTCAGGCGACAGGGCAAGCAGATCTTGACCTTCATACGTGACACTGCCGGAAACGTCATAACCGTCGCGACCGATCAGCACGCTTGCCAGCGTGCTCTTACCTGACCCGTTCGGGCCCATGATGGCGTGCACCTCACCCAGGTTAAGGTCAAGATTCACCCCACGTAAAATTTCCTTGCTGTCAATACTGGCGTGCAATTCCTTGATATGTAGCATTAGCCGACACTCCCTTCTAGACTCACGGTCAATAATTTTTGGGCTTCAACAGCGAATTCCATCGGCAGCATTTTGAATACCTCCCGGCAGAACCCGTTTACGATCATCGACACGGCCTCTTCTTCTGGGATGCCGCGCTGACGGCAATACAAGAGTTGCTCCTCACCGATCTTCGATGTTGAGGCTTCGTGCTCGACCTGCCCTGTCTGGTTCTTCACCTCGATGTAGGGCAGGGTGTGGGCGCCGCTGTCTTTACCAATCAACAGCGAGTCGCACTGAGTAAAGTTGCGGGCACCACCAGCAGAATGTCGAATATCGACCAGCCCCCGGTAGGTGTTCTGGCCGTGACCGGCCGAGATCGCCTTGGAAATAATGGTGCTCTTGGTGTTCTTGCCGATGTGCACCATCTTGCTGCCGGTATCTGCTTGCTGGCGCCTAGCGGTCAACGCCACCGAGTAGAACTCCCCGACCGAGTTATCACCCTTGAGAACGACGCCCGGATACTTCCAGGTGATCGCCGAGCCGGTCTCGACCTGGGTCCAGGAAATCTTCGCGTTCTTGCCGGAAGCCATACCGCGCTTGGTGACGAAATTATACACACCACCATTGCCATCCGCGTCGCCTGGGTACCAGTTCTGAACGGTCGAATACTTGATTTGTGCATCTTCGAGAGCGACGAGCTCGACCACAGCTGCGTGCAGCTGGTTCTCGTCCCGGACCGGAGCCGTACAGCCCTCAAGGTAGCTCACATACGCGGCATCCTCTGCAATGATCAGCGTGCGCTCGAACTGCCCGGTGTTGGCGGCGTTGATCCGAAAGTAGGTGGACAGCTCCATCGGGCAGTGCACACCCTTCGGGATGTAGCAGAACGATCCATCGGTGAATACCGCAGAGTTCAGCGTGGCGAAGAAGTTGTCGTTATACGGAACCACCGAGCCGAGGTACTTTCGCACCAGCTCCGGGTGCTCCTGGACAGCCTCAGAGAAGGAACAGAAGATGACGCCGGCGTCAGCCAGCTTGTCTTTGAACGTTGTCGCAACCGACACCGAATCGACGATTGCGTCCACGGCGACGCCGCTGAGACGTTCTTGTTCACCGAGAGAGATTCCGAGCTTGTTGAACATCTCCCGGATTTCAGGATCGACCTCATCCATACTCGATATTTGCTTCTTCGGCCGGGGGTCGGCGTAGTAAATAATGTCCTGATAGTCAACGGGACCATACGAAACGTGCTGCCAGGTGGGAGCCGTCAGCGTGATCCAGTGCCGATACGCCTTCAACCGCCATTCGAGGAGCCAATCCGGCTCGTTCTTCTTGGCCGAGATCAGCCTGATGATGTCTTCGTTCAGTCCCTTGGGTGCAACTTCGGTTTCGAGATCCGTGGTGAACCCGTACTGGTACTCCTGGTTGGCGAGCTCACGAACCTCATCGGAAATACCGACCGCGGCTGTAGGTGCACTCATTTTCGTCTCCTTCTCACGTGCTTTTAGTTGATGTCAGGCGGTCTGCCGACAGTGTGTCGGTCAGTGTTCCTGAGGAGGTAGAGCTGCTACCAATGGGTGGTCTCCGGGTATTGGACCGATCTTGGCCGCCCCGCCGGGTGAGCCCACCTCAGCGAAGAAGTCGACGTTGACCGTGTAATAGTCCGCCCACACCTCCGGCACGTCATCTTCGTAATAGATGGCTTCGACCGGGCACACCGGTTCACAGGCACCGCAGTCGATGCACTCATCGGGTTGGATGTAGAGCATTCGATCGCCCTCATAGATGCAGTCGACTGGGCATTCATCGATACAGGCCCTGTCCTTGAGATCTACGCACGGCAACGCGATTACGTACGTCATGATGCACCTCCTTCTCGTTGGGCCGAAAGATGGCCGCGCCCAGTGGTCACGGAGGCGAAAGCCGTTACGCCAAAAAGCGCGGCCACCTGGTCGAGAGCACTCAGCAGCGCTTCGACCTCAGCACCCGTGTTGTATACCGCGAAGCTAGCTCGCGTCGTCGCCGGCACGTTCATCCGCTGATGCAGTGGCCAAGCGCAATGGTGACCTACCCGGACGGCGACCCCGGCATCGTCGAGAATCTGACCGACGTCATGCGCGTGGACACCGTCGACCACGAAGGAGACAGCGCCGGAACGATCCTGACCGTCAGCCGGTCCGATGACCCGAACCCAGGGACGTCTTGCGAGCCCGGCGAGCAGTGCTTCGGTGAGGGCGTGCTCATGGGCCGTCACCCGAGGCATACCCACACCGGTCAGGTAGTCGCAGGCCGCAGCCAGGCCAACTGCCTGGGCCGCCATCGGGACACCGGCCTCGAATCGCTGCGGTGGAGCAGCGTAGGTCGAGCCCTCCATCCGGACGGTCTCGATCATCGAGCCCCCAGTAAGGAACGGAGGCATGGCAGCTAGGAGTTCATAACGGCCCCACAGGACGCCGACCCCCATCGGACCGAGCATCTTGTGACCGCTAAAAGCCAGGAAATCAACGCCGAGATCAACCACGTCAACAGCGAGGTGCGGCACCGACTGACAGGCGTCCAAAACCGTCAGCGCGCCGACCTCCCGGGCCCGATCGACAATGGCAACAACCGAATTGATTGTGCCCACAACGTTGGACACATGAGTGAACGCGACGACCTTGGTGCGGTCGGTGATCACCGTGTTCAGGTCGGCGAGGTCAAGGCGGCCATCGTCGGTGACCCCGATCCAGCGCAGGGTGGCACCCGTGCGCCGAACGAGCTCCTGCCACGGAATGAGGTTGGCGTGATGCTCCATCTCGGTGATGACGATCTCATCGCCTTCACCAAGAGCAAATCGTGCAGCGATAGCAGGGTTGACGCCATCCATTGCCCCCGTAGCCGCGGCATTGCTGAACGCATAGGCCACGAGGTTTATCGCTTCGGTAGCGTTCTTGGTGAACACGACTTCCCGTGACTGCGCGCCGATGAATTGAGCCACCGTTTTGCGAGCGGACTCGAATGCGTCGGTTGCTTCTTCGGCAAGCTGGTGAGCGCCGCGGTGAACGACGGAGTTGCGCTGTTCGTAGAAGGCGCGCTCGGCATCGAGCACCTGGCGCGGTTTGTGTGACGTCGCCCCGGAGTCGAGGTACACCAACGGCTTCCCGTTACGCAGGGAGCGGGACAGGATCGTGAAGTCACCCCGGATGGCGGCTGACTCTAGTCTGGTGAATGCCCTACCTGGGGCGTTATCGGACACGGTGGGGCTGGTCAGACCGGGGTGTAGCCCCTCACCGGTGCTCACTGTATTGAGTCGTTATCAGGGCTGATCGTGCCTGACGGCGTCGTAACCGGGACGGCACTCAGGGGGATGAACGTGGTGCAGGCGTGTTCCCCGTGAGCAAGAGTCGTCTGGCGTTGGACGCGAACCCCGAGCAGTTGTGAGAACGCATCAGCCTCAGCGTCACAGAACGCCGGGAACTGGGTTGCGACGTGCTGAATCGGGCAATGCCCTTGGCACAGCTGGACACCGGCCGTGGACATGTCCGGTCCGACGGGTCGCGTAGACGCGGCGAAACCGTCGGCGCTCAGTGCTGTCGCCAGAGCCTCTGCGCGGGCGGCGACATCCGCGCCTACCGTGGCAAGCTGTGCGGCATACCGCGCCTCGAACTGTGCACTATGTTCACGGGCGAACTCGTCGACGGCATCCGCACCGGCATGTTTAGCGAGAAATTGCAACGCGGAGGCTGCCAGATTGGCGTAGTCACTTTCCATCCCAGCATGACCAGCCTCGGAAAGAATGTATGCCCGGGCGGGCCGCCCGCGACTGCGACCGCCAGCGATGGCGAGCGAGCGTTCCTCGATGGTGCCGTTGTCGGCGAGCAGGTCAAGGTGACGGCGAACCGCGGCGGGCGTCACCCCCAAGCGCGAAGCGAGGTCGGCAGCGGTGAGGGGGCCGTCTTCGGCAATCGTCTGCCGGATCCTGTCCCGGGTGCGCGCCTCATGACCGTGCGGTGCGGAGTGGGAAGGGTCGGCACCCGCGAATGTGCGGCCGTTGGTTATTAACACAACATTAGTGTGTGCTAATTCAGCCCAGATGTCCAGTTAGGTGTTGCGTGACATTGGCTTCGGACGCCCAGCGCCCGGGGTTAACCCCGAAATTTGTGCTGGTTTGCCGCTACACACGAGCAGGTCAACTGCCACAACGGCTGCCGGCACCATCGACTTCTCGATCCCGAGGCTGCTGCAGGGCTGCTGCTTCCTCGACTGGCTGCTGGCGCGGCGCCTGCGCGGGGAACGGGCGCTGACAACCGTGGCACCTGCGCGGAGTCTGGACCATGCGGATGGAGAGGCCGTCCGCACGACCCTGTCAGCGCGAACAATACATTCATCTTTTATGCTGGTTAAGGCCGATAGGGACTGCTGAAGGTTTGGTTGACTCGCTGACCTGACCTATGGTTTGGTTTCCAGTTCGGATCGCTAGCCGATGGCCCTCATGAAAGGCTGATCTGCATGCCACGTCCCTACCCGCCAGAGTTCCGTCAACGCGCCATCGCGCTTGTGCGCGATGGCCGGCACTGGCTCCATCCGCAACGAGCGCATCTTTTCGTGAACGCTGATCGGGCCATGATCCAAACCCGACTGCTCAAGAGCGGCACGAACGCCGACCGCTTGAACCTTCACCTCATCCAAGATCCGGTTCGGGCTCGACCTCGGCCGGCGGGTGCGAGGCTCAAGCGCTGCAGCCTGACCCTCCAACCGCGCTCGTTTCCGAATCGCATAGAAGGATTTGCGAGACAGGTCATGCTCGAGACAAAATGTCGTCACCGACCCGCGCGGCGCATCATCAGACCACTGGGCGATCGCGAGACGGACACGAGGATCAACAGGTTCAACAGGGCTCATCCCTCAAACATCGATCAGAAGTGTCACCACCAAGACCGCCAGAAGTGTCACCAAACTATTGGGGCAGAACTGTTACCGATGTCCTGAGACATCACACTCACTGCCACCGTGCCACTGACGGATGCCAATTCCGGCCAAGCGTCAGCCCGTCGATTACCGGATCGATGAAGGCAGCTACTCGAATGAGGGCGTCCGAGAAGAGTTCCGGGATCGAGTCCCTCTGCTCCTGGTGCGTGCGCCACAAAGACCACTTCACTTGCGCACTTGCCGGCATCCCCTCCAACGCAGGGATCAGGGTTTCGAGCGTTGCCCGACGATGTGAGGCCACGACGATCATCGCCTCCCGTAACTCCGTCTCGTCGATCGAGTGCCGGTTTGCGATCGCAATAACGTCCGCGAAGTCGCGCCATCTCGTATTGGCGTCTCCGCGTTGGATCATCGTGACAACTTTCTCCGCGACGATCATCACGATCGGGTAGCCGAGGATTGAAATGGGTGCGGACTGGTCTTTGTCGAGAACACGCGGCAGGATGACTCGCTGCGGAGCCGGCCAGATCGGGTCGCCGAAACTGATGTCGAGTCCGATGACGTTCTCGGATCGGCCGATCATGCCGGTCAGTTTCACCCGGATTCCTTGATAGTTGTCACCGTCGCGGATGGTCTCGGCGCGAATCGAGCCGAGGTCAAACTCGATGCCGTCGTCGAGAGAAATTGCGGCGATCTCGCGGATTCGGGTCGCAACATCCTGAGCATCGTTATTGATGCGCGTTGCTTCAAGATCGATGTCCTTGGTCGGACGTCGAAGAGCAAACGCGGCGAGAAGCACACCGCCCTTGAGCACAAAGTCACCCGCATAATCAGATGTCGTAATTCGTGCGAGCATCCCCTCGAGCGTGTAGAGCCGCGCAAGTTCACTGACGTTCTGCCCACCAGCTCGCGCCTGATTCTGGATGTGCGCGAACCGTGACGCACCGTTCGTCACAGCAGGACCTCCAGAGAGTTGCGCAGCCGAGGCAACGCCTTCGGAAAGCTCTTCGCCATCTTCAGCAGCTCCGCCGGCTGGGAACCAGGGATACGCAGCCACCGCTTCAGGGCCTCGTTCGCGGTGTCAGCGCCGATCAGATGCGGAAGCCTAAACGCATCGATGATCGTGCGCTGCGAACTGTACAACCCGATGAAGATACCGTCGATGATTTCAACCTGCTCTCTGCCAACGAGGAATGTGCTGGCGTCGAAGTGATGCCACGCGATCCTCGAATACGGCGCCTTCAACGGTCGCGAACCTCGCGGAACGGCAATATCGATCTGGAACGGGATCTCATCAGTCAGGTCATGACGATCCAGAGCACTCGTGAGACACATCGTCGCGCTTGGCTTACGTAAGGCGATCGAGGCCAGAGAGGCGGTGTCATCGTCGACCAATCCGGTCCGCGCGTATGTTCCCGGCGCGATGCGCTCGAGGCTTCCTCGGAGGATTCCCTCGTCGACGTCTCGCCACGAGAGTTTGGATGCCGTGATGTCCGCGTCGCGAAGGATCGCCTTCGACGGAAGCCTGCGATCGGCCATTGCTCCCGCCTTCCGTCCGTGGCAAATTGTTTACATATAGGACATGTGTGTACACACATTGTCACACACTTTGCTCTAAGGCAACACAGCTCTTCATGCAACGCAGGGTGCTAGCGCCCAACGCTACTATTCCCTCATGACAGCGGAACACTTCGAGGAGTACGCGAACCTAATGGCGGACGAGCGCAGCCCGGACCGTGCGCGACGCGTTTTTTGCCGGGCTCGATCAGCGTCTGTTAACGACAACCGGACCTGGGGCAATCCACGCAGCCTTGCCGACGATGGTCGAAGCCACACAGCAACCGGGGCAACTGATCCGCGGGCACATGGGTAACTTTAAGATGGCGTTAGCCGACCACGGCCTTCAGGCTTATTGAGCCGCCCACACTCTGGCACGACGGCCGACATGAATGAGGCACAGTGACCAGCGATCAATAGGTCACTCTCACGGATACGCCGGGACCTAGACAAACACTGGGCTGCGATCGGTCACAGAGCCGGTATTTGACCCAACATTTGACCCAGAACGTTGTGAAGTGTGGGCAGAATGTGGGCAAAAGAAAAACAGGCCAGACCGCACTCCACGAGAAAGTGCTGATCAGACCTGCTTTTTTTGGTGCGCCCGGAGGGATTTGAACCCCCGGCCTATTGATCCGTAGTCGAAAGCCGTTTCCGCAGAACTATGCGGAAGTGCCCAAAATTCCTGCAAAACGCTGGTGACTGGGCGCGACTCCGATGCCGCTAGTTGACCACGATGTGCTCCAAGTGTGGGTGAAATGTGGGCACGCTCTACCTGACTATTGCTCGGAAACTGCGCCATTGATCAGGCTGTCAATAGCATCAGGAAAGAGAAAAAGCGGCCTCAGATCCAGTTTTTCGAAGTTGGGTCCCACTCCGCCGGGTGATCGACTGCATCCACGAAAATTGGATCAAGGAATGTCGACACCTCAGTGAGCTGATCGTTGAGGACGGCCAAGGTGATGTCCTCGACGTCGGACTTCGTGCGCCACGCAGCCCACTTCTGCTGCGCCATTTCATCATGACCGCTCAGTGACGCAGAAGGGGCGGACAGCGTGACCCCGCGGTACTTCGCCACTTCCTCGATCGCCTTACGCAATCTCGTCGCGTCGAAGCTCCGGCTTCGGGACAGCGACCGCAGGTCCATATAGTCACGCCAGCGCGTGCTTGTCACTCCACGTTGCAAGATAGTGACCGCCTTCTCCGCAATAACCGTTTCGAGCGCATGTCCCATCAGCGTGAACTCTCCGCCGAGGATGCGCGGCATAGTCACCCGCTGTGCATCCGGAAACATCGGGTCGCCTGTGCTGATATCGAGCTTCACCGCTATCCGCGCACTGTGAAGCTGAGCTCGGATATGCACCCTGATCCCCGAATACTTTTCTTCGTCACGAATCTGCTCGATGCGAATTGGGAGCGCCTCGAACACAACACCGTCGTCTGCATCAGCCCTCGCTACCGCGGCCGTCACCTCCCGGCAGTGTTTCTCGTCGAGAACAAAGTCGATTGCTTGCATGTCAACATCCCGCGTCGGCCGTCGTAGACCGTAGCCAGCGAGTAGGATCCCGCCCTTCAGCACGAACGAATCGGCGAAGCTGGACTCCCCCAGTCTCGCCAAGAACCGCTCGAGCACGTAGAGGGTGAGAAGTTCCTGGACAGCGCGGCCCTGCTGTCGGGCGATGCGTTGCAGCGCAGTAAAGGTCTGCTCCGGGGTCATGTCAGTATCTCCAGGGCGGTTCGTAGTGGGCCGACCGCGCGCGGTAGAGACTGCGCAATCGCGAACAGCTTCGCCGGCTGTGATGCCGGGCGCTTCAACCAATTGCGCAGCGCCTCGATACCCGTCTCGTACCCTGCTGTGCCTCGCAACCTGAACGCGTCGACGATCGAACGTTCAGCCGAATAGAGTCCTATGCTCTGACCTTCGTCCCCTGTCGCGAGCAGAGTGCGACCGATCGGGAACGTGGCACGGTCAAACAGGTGCCAATCAACCGCGGCCTGAGTCTTCGCAGGCCGCTGGCCTCGAGGGATCGCAATGTCAGTCCGAGTCGGAATAGTATCAATCAACTCATAACGCGCAAGAGCCGACTCCAAACAGATAGTCGCATCAGGACGCCTCCCTGCAATCTCCGTCAGATCAAGATCGGCAACCGGCAGATCGGTGCGCCGATATAGCCCACGACTGATGCGCTCAATCTGCTGACTGTCAAGCAACCGATAAAGCTGGCGCGAGCCGATCCCCGCGCGGCTCGCCTCAGATTGCGAGAACGCTCGCATCGGCAGACCCGTGGATGACATGTGCCCAATTTAGCATACAGATACATTTAGCTGTAGCTATTTATAGGCGTGAGCTCGGCTGGATGACCCGCTGCTCAAGGTCAATAGGTCATTCTGGCCAACGGGCGAGAGCCCTGAAAAAAACACTGGAATCTTCTGCGCCACCGATATCGGCCTGGCCACCCCGGTTGAGATTCAAAGTCTTCGAGGCTGAATCATGCGACGCCCAATCTTCCGCCTAGAACAAAGTCGGTTCAGTCTCAGGAGCGATCTCGGGTCTCATCAAGAGCTGGAAGAACCTCGAGTTGATGAAGATACGCTCTCGCCCGGCCTTAATGTCGATTAGCACGCCCTCTCGGACCAAAGCATTCAACCAATTGGTTGCGGTGGGTCTAGAAACGCGGCAACGCGAAACCACATTTGAGATGCGGCAGTACGGCTGTTCGAAGAGGACGGCCAAAAGATCGGCATTGGCTGCAGAAGTCGCTTCTCTAATCGTGCTGAGAGTCTCGTTTTGTAAGTCCTGAATCTGATCGATTTTTACCACGGTGCTCAGCGCGGTTGTGCGGATTCCCTCCAACACGAAGAGGATCCATTCTTCCCAGTTGCCGTCTCGCGTTACCTCGAGGAGTAATCGGTAATAATCATCCTTCTGTTCGATGATGTATCGAGATAGGTAGAGAATGGGCTGGTCGATCAGTCCGGCACTCATCAGCATCAGGATGTTCATGATTCGACCGGTCCTGCCATTGCCATCCTCAAACGGGTGGATAGCTTCGAATTGATAGTGCGCGACTGCCATCACGACTAGCGGATCCAAGCCTCCTGGCTGATGCAGGAAGCTTTCCCAGTTGCCGAGTTTGTCTCGAATTACATTTTCACTGGACGGTGGAGTGTAAATGGCAGCCCTAGTCGCGGGGTTTCCGATGTACGTTCCAGGCAGTTTTCGAACGTCCATCTCGCGGCCTTTCACAATCGTGCATACCTGTACGGCGGTTGTGGATGATAGCGGTCTGGTCTCAATCAATCGGATGCCGGCAAAGAGCGCTGTCCGGTACTTAAGAGTCTCCTTTGTCGCGGGATTAGTCGCTGCCAACTCATCGTGAGCGAATCTGAAGAGGTCATCTGCGGTCGTGACGATGTTCTCTATCTCCGAACTCGCTTGCGCTTCGAGAAGAGGTATTGAGTTAATCAGCACGGTCGGGTTGGTCATTCGTCGGGCAGCCTGGTCCAAGGTCGCTAAAGCAGCCCGGGCCTCAATCGCTGCTTTTAGTACTTGCTTCGTTTCTAATTCAATTTTCGGCGGCAGCTCAGGAAGTTCATTGTAAGGATCCGCAGGCTGCCAAGTCATGTGTCAAGCGTAGCAACACATACATAAAACGTGTAAAGAAAGAACCTTAAATTTTACACGTTGATGTGATCTGTAAAAATTGCTTCAATCTCTTCAGCCGCATCACCAACCGTCTCCGCGGAGTTGCTCGGAAGTGCCCTAAGTTGACCACGATGTTCTCCGAGTGTGGGTGAAATGTGCGCAGACTCCCCTTGACGTCCCGGAGCAGTTTTGTGATGCATCAAGGCATCCCTGACACTCACATGATTTTGGGCTGTCGTCCTCGCTTCTTGCCGCTGCCGACGTATTTGGTTCCGGGGGCAGACCAGGGGTGCTCGATGAGTAGGGCGCCCTGGTCATCGAAGACCAGGAGGACGTCGTCTGCTTCGACGAGGAACGCGAGCGTGCCGGTGAGGGTCCGGCTGACGTGAAACCGGATCTGACGCACCATGACCGTCCCGTTGTCCCGGATGCGAGTCAGCAGAATGCCATCGGGAGTCGGCGGCGCCGGCCGCGGTGCTGGCCGCGGGGGCGCAACTTTCGGTGTCGCCTCCCATGCCTGTTGCGGGGTGATCCGTCCGGGCAACCCCTGGTGCGGACGGTCGGCGTTATAGATCTCATCGAAGCGGTCAACCTGCTCCTGCAGCTCCTCGAGACTCGCGGCGAGGGGCTGCTTGTCGAGGTAACGGAACAGGGTTTGGTGGAAGCGTTCGTTCTTGCCCTGGGTAGTGGGTTTGTAGGGTTTCCCGGTGATCGGCTCCACTCCGAGCGAGGTCATGAAGGCGACGTGGGACGCGACGGCGAGGCGGGAGTGGTCGTCGATGAGTTGGAAGATCACGCATTTGCGACCACCGGTGAGAACATATTCGGTGCCGTCGAGCTGCCAGCACGCGTTCGGTGCCGGATAAACGAACCGACAATATGAGGCCCGCGGTTTCTTCTTCGGCTCGATTCGAGCGACGCCCTGCTCGCGGAAGATCCGCGCCAACGACGCCGTCGACGGCACCGGGCTCATGCCCAGAGCGCGCATCTTCTCGTGAACGCTGATCGGGCCATGATCCAAACCCGACTGCTCAAGGGCCGCACGAACCCCGACTGCTTGCCGGGCAACGTCGTCCGTGAGCTTCGACTGACTGACTTTCGGTCGCCTCGTGCGTGGTTCCAACGCCGCCGCTGGCCCGTCCATCGCGGCGCGTTTCCTGATCGCGTAGAAACTCTCCCGCGAGATGCCGTGCTCAGCACAGAACGTGCTCACCGAACCCCGAGGCGCATCCGGAGGCCACCGAACTATGGCGAGACGGACACGAGGATCAACAGGTTCAATGCGGCTCATCCCTCAAACATCAAGGAGAAGTGTCAGGACCAAACACCCCGGAAGCGTCAGAGATCTATTGATGCAGAACTGTCAGGGATGTCCTGATACATAACACCTGATCACGTGGTCAGATGACGGGATCACGTTCCCAGTTGGGTGATCGCGGAAAGGCGTCGTCTGAGCGCCAACCATCCGCGTTCGTCCATGGTGGTTCGGTGGGTGCGCCCGGTGCATCCCATCGCCAGACATCGGGGTGTCGCCGCTCGGTGCTAGTTGTCGGGCGAGCTGCATAGCCGAGGGTCTGTCCTGCGAGGACGGTGTAGTGCCACCAGCAGCCAACGTGATCGTGTCCGGCGCTGAATGCGCCAGGATCGAGGTTGTGGTTTCCTGCTACCTGGTCGAGCGTCGAGTGCACATCGAAAGGACCCGGACGAAGGAGCACCGAGTTGAGGTACTCGGTGTCGAAGTCGTAGGCGAAGTTGAGCAGCTCGGGGATGTGCCGGTCATCCACTAGCCGGCCGTTGTCATCGAGCGCCCTCGAGTCGGCGACGACTCCCTCGTGTAGGCGGCGCAGCCGAGCACCCGCGTCATCGGCGACACGCGGGAAGTATTCGGCCAGGGCGGCGACCAGGACGATCGTTTTGGTTGAGTTCACCCGTGTCGCGTACCCGAGGTCCCGCCCGTGCAGCACGCCGTGCCGTGAGACGTAACCGAAGCTGCCGGACTCTTTCACGTCTTCGGAAAAGACTCGACGTACCACGGGCAGGTTCTCCTCTATCCCGGCCAGCGTCGCATCGTCAAGATAGGGGTCAGCATTGGGCTTGGAGAAGAACGATTGTCCGGTCAGGTCGCGGCTCATCCCATCGATCTGAACGAGGATGATCGGGATCGATGCCTCGTAAGCTCCGGCGAAGTGATGCTCGATCGCTTTCTCGATTAAGGTAACGCGATCCCAGAGCACCCGCTTGAACGGGTAGTGGGAGTTCGACCACTGGCGAATAGGTGATGCCGCGTGCCGCAAGAGAACTTGATTGTCGGAGTTCCAGACCTCCGCGATGGCTTCATCAAGGTCTGCGGGGCCTGCGCCCTGTGCGGCGCGGCGAAGGACACGGACGGTGCCTTCCTGATGCCCGCGCCCGCACATCGCCCACCCCAAGGGGGCAAACAGAGCGACCGCTTCCGAGATCTGAGACTCTGGGGTGGGCGACGACGCCGAGGCGACGCGCCACTTCAGCGGCTCGTTCGGCTTGCGTCATACGTCATCCCTTCGTTCTGATTCTCCTCCAAGGATGGCAGCACAACACGAACCGCCCAGAGCCCGCGCGTCGCTTGTCCGCCCAGCCAGCATTCACAATCCGGTACATGCTCGTCCCTCCCGTGCCGCAGCTCAGAAAGTGGCAGCGCAGCACCAGCACACCCTCAACGATCGACAACCGCGGCGATGAGACAGACGAGCACTGGCTCGGCGTCATAGGTGTAATTCGGCCGCGATCGGGCAGAGTCCATTATGCCCGCAAGCCGATCCTCGTTTGCGACGCCCTACTCGCTGAGTCGTCCTCCACGGCGTCTGCGGGACTTGCTTCCGCTGATCATCAGCAGTGCGACGCCACCACCGAGGAGCGTCAGTATGGCGATGATGGGCAACCCTACATCCGTACCGGTTCTCGCCAACTCTGGAGCCTCCGAGGCATTCGGAGGAGTATCGTTGCTCACCAACTCTGGAGCCTCCGGGGCATTCGGAGGAGTATCGGTCGGGATCGGCTTCGTACCGCCCTCCGCAGCAGGTCCGGCGCATGCCGCAGCATTGACGGTGTTGTTGTCAAGAGTCACTCCACCGTTGAGGGCGAGGAGGCGTCCCTCAACGGTTGCCCCGGTAGTCGCTGCAATCGACTGTTGGGCCATGACGGTGCCGACCATGGTGGAGTTGGTGCCCAGAGTGGCGGAAGTTTCTACCTGCCAGAACACGTTGCAGGGGTCCACGTTGCCTTCCAGCACTATTTCGCTCGCCGAGTCGGTGATGAGTGTACTGGTGGCCTGGAAGATAAACACCGAGTTCTCGTCACCCCTCAAGGTAAGTGATCCGGTGATCTGGAGCGCTCCCCCCGCGTACACGCCTTGGTCAAGGGTCCTACCACCAAGCTCGGTGAGCGCGGTCTCGTCCGGCGGTGTCCTGCTTTCCGCATCGCCGTAGGCGGTAAGCAGAGCCGCCTTCGCATCGATTGCTGCGGTGGTGTTCGAGTGAAGTCCGTATGACCCCGTTATCACCCCGGGAGGAAAGCCGGTGATGGCTGCTCCTGCAGTGACCCCGACGTCGCCGCTTATGATACTCGGCCCGGTATTGGTGACGGTTTCGGCACCGAGAACCGCGAAACTTTGGGCCGCCCCGAGGTCCACCGTGGGTGACGGGTTAGAGTACGCGCTCGCTTGGCCGATGGCACCTACGCTCATGGCGAGGCCCAACGCAACCGCCAGTGAAGAGAAGGCAACCCTTCGTCCGGTGCGTGCTGACGTGCTTTTCATACCCTGCTCCAAACGTTGGACTGCGAGCGTGTGATCGAAGCTCAGGTACCATAACCCCACTCAGGGCTATTCAGCTGACCGGACTAGTTTGGCTTGAGTCGCTCGCCAGGGGCGATGTGCGCGTGGACGGTCGATGCTGGGCGGATGGCCGCCTCCGCCAGGCGGGACGGGAGGGGCTGGCTTCGGCGCGGGGTTGGCAACCAGCTCACGGTAGCGCACCGGGGCGTGCGCTACGGCGAGTTCGAGCACCCGGTAGAACACCATGCCTCGGCTGGAAGAGTGACGCCGGTTGAACCGAAAGACGAACTCGTTCAGATAGGCCTGAAGATGCGCTTCCTGGACCGCGCCTTGGTGGGTGCCCAGCAGCCACCTCTTGGCCAGCGACGCGATTCGGTGGACCCCGGGCAGCAGTTCACCCGGGTCCTCGCCGCGGGCGCGGGCAGCACGTTGGCTGCGCGGCTCGTGCGTGTAGCCGAGCTTGTCGATACCCAGGTAGCCGCTCCAACCGTCGGTGATCACTTGCGCTCCAGGCTCCACGTGTTCTGTGATGAACCGGTGCAGCGTCGCGGCCGACCCGTCGGCCAGGATCTGCATCCGGGCCCGTCCGAATCCGCGTGGCTCTCGGAGTTCAACGGCCACGCCAACCAATGCTTTCTTGCCCTTGGCCCGCCCGCCGGCCAGCCCCGGCTCCTGGCCGCCGATATAGGTTTCATCCACTTCCACCGTGCCGGTCAGCCGGTGGCGGCCGGGACGCACCAGTACCGAGCGAAGCCGATGCAACATCGCCCACGCGGTCGCATATGAACCGATCTGAAGCGAACGCTGCAGGCTCAACGCCGACATGCCGTCCTTGCCCGAGGCAAACAACCAGCACGCCTCGAACCACACAGTCAACGGCGTTCGCCGCCGATCGAACAACGTCCCTGCTGTCACCGACGTCCGAGCCCCGCAGCCCGCGCATTTGTAACGTCCATCGGCCGCCCGCCAGCCGCCGTCATGACCACAGCCAGGACACACGAAGCCGCCCGGCCATCGCAACCATTCCAGATAGTCGAAGCAGTCCGCGTCAGTAGCAAACCAGGCCCGAAACTCGCCGACCGAGCCCGGATAGTGCACACCAGCCCGGAGTTCGTCATTCACAATCCACAGCGTAGTCCGGTCAGCTGAATAGCCCTGACCCCACTGTGATTTCAAACTATAACAGCTTCGCCTACCCCGACAAAGTATCGAAGTGCAGCTGGCCCGAAAGGCCAACCTTGGGTTTGCGGACACTCCCGCGCCGTCGTTGGTATCGAGGCCCGGTTGGGCCCGTAGGTGCCCGTATAGCTGTTTCGACATTCAACCCGATGACGGGGCGTCATACGCACGAGGCAACTGTCTCAGAAATAGTTCCGACCGATCGAGATCCCCCAAGGACTCATCCAAGAAAGCCAGCCGCTCCTGTTGGAGCGGAAACTCGCTCACGGAATGACGTATTGGCCGCCCCGGCAAGTCGCCAGGTGCGGCCAGATATAGCCGTCACCCCCAGCCCACTTTGAGTTGACATAACCAAATGAGTGTGATGATTTTTCTCTTGGCGAATCCCTCGAACGTGCACAACGCGGCGTTCTAACGTTCCGCTGCCGGCGATTTGTCGATGCTGGGCTGTTGCTGCTTGGTGCGTGCTGCTTGCACTGCTTGGTCTTTCGAGGCGTCCTGCTGACGATCCCAGCTCGCGCGTCGCGCTTGGTAGGCGGTGTCTTTGCTGGCCTCTTGTTGAGCAGTGCCGGGCCGCGGTGCGGTTGGCTTTTCACTGCTCGGTGCGGGGTTGGCTTGCAGCTGCGTACGCTTGGCAATCGCGGCCTTCTCAGCCTTGCTCGCGGCGTCCAGTGAAGTGTTCGCATCTGGTGCGACCGCAGCTCGTGCCCAGGCAGCCCGTTGATCCTTACTGGGGATCTCGGCCGCTACAGCCTTGTGGCGACGTTGAAAGTTTCGACGGGCGCTCTCAGTATCTTTCTGAGCTGCTGCACGGCGGAACACTGATGCTGACTCGGCGGCGGCTACTGCTTCGCCCGCTGTTGAATATTCCAGTGTCTCCCGCTGGCCAGTTGCCGCGGCTGCTGCTTCCTCTGCGGCCGCCAGGGCAGCCGGGTATTCGGCGGCCTTCAGGTCGGGATTACGTTCCTGCCACCGTTGTCGAGCAGCCTCCCATGCGCGCATCTCGGCTTGGTACACCCGTTCCTCGGCCGCCAGTCGTGCGGCACGCGCTCTGTAGCGTCGTAATCCATGCCCCAGCGAGAGGGGCACACACGGCTGCCGGGAGTACTCATATGGGAGTTGCAGAATCCCGTACGACGCAACGTTACAGTCGTGTCGAATCGTCTGCCCACATTAATCTAAGTTTTGGGGTTACTGCCACATGCGCTGACCCACCCGGCGAACCGTCAGTCGTAGTCCGTCGGCGCTGGTCCCCGGCCGAGTAGTAAAAGGTCAATAGGTCAACTGCGCATGGTGGACTCGAACCCAGTCAAACGCTGGCTTCTGAGGGCCCACAATGGGTCCATTTCTGCCCAAAAACGACCCGAAACTTTTTGAAGTGTGGGCAAAATGTGGGCAAAAGAAAAACAGGCCCGACCGCACTCCACGAGAAAGTGCTGATCAGACCTACTTTATTTGGTGCGCCCGGAGGGATTTGAACCCCCGGCCTATTGATCCGTAGTCGAAAACCATTCCCGCAGAACTATGCGGAAGTCGCGAAAATCGCTGTAAAACGCTGGTGACTGGGCGCGACTCCAATGCCGCGAGTTGACTGCGATGCTCCCCAAGTGTGGGTGAAATGTGGGCGCGGATAATCTGACTATTGCTCGTGTCATGTAATATTCCAACGCGAGACCCCCTACGTCGTGCCGCAACGCGCTCTGTCGACTGAGCGGAGACGGATCTCAGTATTATCAACTGCGACCTCACGCTCCGTCGCCAACGAAATCGCCATTTTGGTTGCTGCTGTTCTCAAGGAGGACGATAAAGCTGCTTTTGTGGAGCAACCACTTCCGGCCGACTCGCCACCCCGTTGGGGCAAGGCTCCCGGCTGCAAGCCACTTGTATACCGTTTGCTGTGTCTTGCCGAGCAATACAGTCAAATCTTCGATTGTAAGTTCTTCGGGATACCCCTCAAGGAACCTAGTCGGCGAATGCACCTTCGATGATTCCGCGCCGCTCTCAGCCCACTCCTGAACCTCCTCTTTATAGATAATCCACGCATCAGCGATGCGGTGCGCGGGGATTTTGCTGCTATTGAGCAGCCGCCAGACTGTAACGCTGGAGACGCGAGTGATCTCAGCGACCTCTGCAACGCTTAGCACCTGAGGGAACCGCATCCAATAATTCTCGTCAGGCATGGGGCGACCCAGGTGAACGGATAAGACAAGAAACGACAATCTCAACGTGAAGACTGAATTCCTCGTTGTAGTCGAAACGTAGTGAGACCGACACTGCCAACCATTTCTTCGCACAAATAGAGCTTCTAGTCCCTGCATTATGTCGCGAAGTAGCGCGCGAGCCGGGGAAAGGCGCAGTAGGTTCCGAAACGCATGCGCACACATTCGGTTATGGCACCGCTCGTTTTCCCGCCCGCACATTGAAACCCGTAAAAAGGACTATAGACAGTAATCGTGTTTTATCGGGGTAAAACATTACTTAATGCAATATTATCACTACTAAAGAGTCAGGCAGCAGCGGTTGTCGCTGACCCAGACGATGTGGACGACGTAAGTGGAACTTAGCGTCTACCCCCCAGACTAGGGTGGTATGGACGTTATGCGAAGAAAAATCGGGCAAAGGCTCCAGTATTTCTTCGTTCAAAGGAGAGAGTTTTAATGGCGAAAGAGCGCACCGAGGAACAGAAGAAAGTCCGGCGACTGGTCGCGTTGATTTTGGCCGTGCTCCTTGGGTTCGCCGCGATGGGCGCAATCATTTGGTCGTTGGCTTTGCTGGGGACTGACCAGAATCAAACACAGCCTTCCAACTCTGTTCCTAGTGGAACAGAAACGTCACCAGCTCCGCCCGCCGAGGGTCCCGAAGGACCACGAAGCGAAGTGGTCGACCCCACAGTGACCGAACTGGGTCTCATCGCCCAGCCCATCACCTCCGACATCCAGCAGTACGCGATTGAAGCCGCTAAAGCGCTCGTGACAGTCGACTCGACAAAGGTCGACCGCAAGGAGTTCAAGGAATACATAGCCGGGTGGGTCGGATACGACCAGCGTTACGGAACCGACCTTGAAGAGCTCGACCGTATTAGAGATGTTCGGCTCAATGCAATCTATGGCGACATGATCGGTGACTCCTCGCGGTGGGACCTTCTCGCGCGAGATGACTCGGTCCTAGTCGGAAAGCCCACTGGCGTCGTAAAGATGGACTACGACCACGTCTCGATTTCCGAGGGCTCCCTAGAAGACTCGATCAGCATCGATCTTCACATTGTCACGGTCGATCTGGATATTACGACCACGGCAGAGCAAAGCGGGAATCCGATCGAGGTCGTGAACCCTCTGAGCGTATCCATGCAGATCCAGTGTGGAGGCTCGTACCCCGTACCGCCCACGACGCAAGTTCCCGGAGACTGCACTGTAATCCGTTACTTCTCGGAGGTCTTCAACTGATGGCGGCGCCTGTCGTCGTAAAGCTCGCCGTTTCATTGGGTCTGAAGCCCGCATTGCGGCTACTCGTAGTGGGCTTAGCTGGGATCGCTGGCGCGTTGTTGCTCTCGCTTCCGCTTCTCTTGGGAGTCGTCTACGCGGCCCCCGCGACTACGCCGCCGGATAACGCCGCTGGTGGGCCGTTGATTGTGGGCGAGTGGGGTGCACCCCAGAGCGGATATTTTGAGACGGCAGCATTCGGATACCCGGACCGCTCCGACTGCTTCGTGTGTTCCGAGTTCCATAAGGGGATCGATCTGTCTGCGGGTTGCGGCAGCCCTATCTACGCCGCTGGCCCTGGGACTGTCACCGCCGCCGGGTGGAACTCCGGCGGTTACGGCAACTGGGTCAACATCGATCACGGTGGTGGATACGTCACCGTTTACGGCCACATGGTCGATGGCGGCGTATTGACCACGGTCGGCGAGACCGTGCAAGCCGGCGATCAGATCGGCATCGAGGGCACAACCGGCCTCTCCAGCGGTTGCCATTTACATTTCCAGCTCGACGTCAACGGGCAGCCGGTCGATCCCCGACCCTTCATGCTGCAGCACGGTATCTCCCTCTAACTCTCCGTCTAGGAAAAGGAAAATAAATGATCCACTTGGCAGTAGAACTGATCGGAAGCCTTCCGGCTGATGTGACAGTGCCGCCCATCGCTCCCGATTTCTCCGCACCTTTCATGGTCGGAGTGCAAACAGTCGTTTCCTACATCCTGGGCGCTGCGTTGGTAATTATGTTCGGCGTATTGATCGTCGCCGTAGCTTCCTTAGGGTTCAAGTCAATCGTTCCAGAACGGATGCAGAGTTGGGCGGGAGAGAACGTGGCCACCGTAGCAATCGCCACGATCATCCTTGGCAGCATCTCCGGCATTTTTGCGTGGCTCGTCAACTTCAACTTCGGATTCTAGAAACAGCATGAGGATTCCCAAGTGGACGATGCTGAGCATCTCGGGGGCTGTAGCTGTCGGCATCAGCGTCCTTGTCGCAGCACCGGCTGCGGCGGGACCGGCCGATGTTCCCTACTCTGCTGCAGTTTCAGCAGCACAGGGCGAAGTAACAGGTCAAGAATGGAGCGCTCCCGCGGCCGACGTTGAGTGCATCAGAACTGGCATAAGGATCACTTGCGCTCCCACAGAACTCGCTAGTTCCGTTGAGGAACGATGCTTCAACGAAGTGTTAATCGGCGAACAACAAAACACGGTTTGCAGCACCTCAGAAGACAACATCGAGTCGATCAAAGATAAGGGCGGTGAAGAGCTCAAGATTGATTTCGACTGTGGGCCACTAGACCCCTCGTGCACCGTCGGCCAGACAGTGGCCAGTGCATTCGCAACATCGATCGGAGCGCAGCTCAGCTGGGCGATTAGCCAAACCAGCTTCAACTCAGATTCCCGCTTATGGGAGGCCTCACTTACCGAGTGGGCATGGTGGCAAGGCGCGATCATTCTGGTCATCCTCGGAGCGGGAATCGTAGCGATCGTCATGGCTGTGGCCACTGGCGACCGTAGTGACCTCGTTACTGCGGTCTCACGATTTGCGTTATCTCTACCGCTTTCCGCGGCCTCCTTATGGATAATCGGGAAGCTGCTGGACATCGTTGATTTGATGGTCGAGCCCATCATCAATCGCACCAACGGTGGCGGCGGGGTAGAGAAGTTCATGGAGAACTTGATCTTCGGTGGCGGTGGCGGAAACATCTTCGCTGCGACCACAATTCTCGGCCTTCTTGCAATCGCCACGGGAGTCCTGGTGGCAGTGTTCTCATTCCGCAACTTCGCGCTGGCCGCATTGATCTCGATGGGACCCGTGGCGTGGATGCTCTTCCCGACGTCATTCGGAAAACAGTGGGTAGTTCGCTATTTTTCCGCTGTAATCGCCCTCATCCTGACCACACCGCTAACGCTAGGGCTATTGGCCCTGGTCATCACCGGTGTTGGTGAAGTCGACACACTCTGGAGCATCCAAGCCTTACCCTTCGGCATCGGACTCTGCATGATCGCGTTCGTACCGATTGCCGCGTTCAGCATGTTCAGCTTCATCGGAGGCACCGCCGCTGATGCTGTCGGCTCACGCATGGGCTCAAGCGCAACACAACAAGCTAGCCGCGGCGTTTCTATGGCACGCGGAGCTGCTAGCCGCGCAAATTCTGCCCGCCGGAAAGCTAGTCAACCGCGCACTTCAGCACCCCGGACAACATCACCATCGGCGTCATCACCGTCGGCTGCCACCCAGAAGCCGCAATCCCGCCAGAGCGCCGTAGGGAACCCCGCCACCCCGACGACTAAAACCCCCTCCGCAGCTGCAACGCCTGCGCCCCAATCAGCGAGGTCGGGCGGCACGCCACGAAATGGAGCCAGCTAATGTCCAGCAATAACGACGTCTACAACCGGCCAGTGCGCCTGAGCCGCAGGTCGTCCCAAGGAGTCTTCCTCGGCCTCGACGGCTGGGCATTCACCACAATCGCAGCAGCGCTAGCGATCGCTGTCATCTCTACAACCCGTTACGGGTTCGTAGGGTTTTTCGCCAGTTCGATCATCTGGGCACCAGTGGGGATAGCGTCATTCATCCCCGTACAGGGAATGCCGGCATCCAAGCTCGCGGCCCTCTGGATCTCCAAGCAAGTCAGGCACGCCACGGGCGGTACGAAGACCCGCTTCCGGCCTGAGCGGCCTCGCGTGGCCGCGACGCTGAATCTGCCGGGCAAGCTGGCAAACGTTCAACTGTGGGACTCAGACGACTTCACCTCGGCCTATAACCCTGGCGATCGAACGGTGTCGATTACCGCCGAGTTAGATGTCGACGGATTTCTGATGATGGACAATGCTGACCGGTACGACCTCTCGCAGCAACTCGCCTCAGTGCTGACCTCGTTCACCCAGCGTGCCGGCATTAAGCGAGTCTCGATGCAAGAACGCACCATGCCCACCACTATCAGGCCGGCACGGCAGCATTTCGAAGACACGTTGGCCCGTCGAGGCACCGATGGTACGACCGCTGTAGCCCAGAACTACCGCGACGTGATGGACAACGCCGAACGCTTCGCCGTCTCACACCGTAACTACCTCACGCTGACCCTCGACTTGGTAGTGCTGCAGTCGCAGCTGAAAAGCCTCGGGGGTGGCAAGCACGCTATTCAGACACTCGCCAAGCTCGAAGCAGGCAATGTCGGAGCGGCTCTAGCGGCCGCGAACATCAACGTCCGTCGGTGGCTCGACTCCCGCCAGTGGGCAGCGATGGCCAGAACCGCACTCGACATCGCTTCGGTACCGATGATCCAAGATCGCTCTGACGAGCAGGTCGGCGTCTCGGTCGACGCAATTGGGCCGATGGCGTTTGACGAACCTAAAGGCAACAACGGGGTCGTTTTGGCCGAAGGTGCATGGCACTCGACTATGTGGATACACGAGTGGCCACGAAGCATGGCGCAGGTGGGTTTCATCGAACCCATCGTCTTCGCCCGCGACCCGGCTACCGATGATGCGATCAGTCACATCTTCACTCTCGTACTGACCCCAGTTTCCGTCAAGGCAGCCCTCAAGCGCATCCGTACAGAGAAGAAGGTATGGCGTGGAAACCAACGCTTGAAAGCAAAGCGTAATGACAGCGACTCCGCTGAAGATCGTGCGGACTGGCAGGCGCTGGATGACCAAGAGGAATCCATCGTCCAGGGACACGGGGAATACCGCTATGGCGGCTACCTCACGGTGAGCGCACCTACAGAGGAACGGCTCGCATCCGGCATCGCCGGTATCAGAAACGCGATGTCCCGGGTGGGCATGGAAGGTCAGATTCTTTACTGCCAGCAAGCAGAAGCACTGTTCATCAACGCAATGCCACTGGGAACGGGACTGAAGTAATGGCAAGGAAAGTATTCACCGTCACACCGCCGTCGTTGACGCGAATCGAACGTCGACAGCGCGCCAAAGAGATCGCGGCCCTGACCTCGCAGAAGCACGAGACCGGAGAATCCCAGAACACGCTCAACCTGCCTCCCGCCGCCGTCCCTGGCATGTTTGGGCCGGGAGTTCGAACCGGCGAATACTGGAACCTGATGCGGTTGCAGCAGCCCCACCACCAGGCCACAAGCCACCACGTCGCCGGCATCTACCCGTTTATCGCCGATCGCGGACTGGGCCATCGCGGCCCGATTCTTGGTGTCGACCTCAACGCTGACTCGTTGTGGCATTTCTCACCGTGGGATCTCTACACCGACACGACCTCGCGAGCCGCACTATCAACGAACATTCTTGTTCTCGGAGCGTACCGATCCGGCAAATCTGGTGTTTTGAAGATGCTCACCACCCGCAGCATCCCCTTCGGCCACCAAGTAGTGGTGCCCTCTGACTCCAAGGGCGAATGGGTTGCCGTGTGCGAAGCAACCCCCGGAGGAAAAGTGATCCGTGTGGGCGGACCCAACACCACCGCACGAATCAATCCTTTAGATGGTGGTCCGCGGCGTTCAAACGCCACCGACGACGAGCACCTCCAGATGGTTCATGACCGCCGGCACGGAACCCTGAGAAGCATCATCGAACTGACACTCAGCGGCCAACCCCCGCTGACTCCAATGGAGCACGCCTCAATCAGCTGGGCCCTCGACACCGCGATCGACGTGACCGGCGATCGGCCGACACTGACAGCAGTATCCGAGCAGCTGGAGAACCTCGATCCGACTTCCTCGTTGCGAGAAGAGAAACTATTCAATGAAGGAGAGCGAGCCCGCTACGTTCTCAAACGGTTCATCGATGGTGATCTGCGTGGTCTCTTCGAACACGAATCGACTGTGAAGTTCGATGATGAAGCACCGATGGTCGTGGTAGACACGTCCGAACTATTCCAACGTGGAAACCTTGTCGCGCAGCTGACGCAGCTCTGCACAAGCGCATGGATTCAAGCGGTAATTTCCGACCGAGCAGCCAAGAAAACCCGCTACCTGATCCGCGAAGAGGGCTGGCGGGATATGTCATCCGTTGCAGCACTCCAGACCCTTCAGCAATGGTTGAAGCTGTCACGTCACTACGGCATCAGCAACGTGCTGATCCTGCACAAGTTTTCTGACCTCGATGCTGTCGGCAAAGAAGGATCAGAAGAACGCGCACTGGCCTACTCAATCGCCGCCGACATCGAGAACAAGTTCATCTTCCGCGTGAACCAGCAAGAAGAAGACAACCTAGTCAACCGGCTGAAGCTACCGCCACAACATGTACTGATTGCTCGCCGTTTACGGTCAGGCACCTTCATCGCCTATGTCGGGCTGTACTCGTACCTGGTCGACGCATTCGTTACCTCGACCCAGTGGGAGTACGAACTCTTCAAAACTGACGACGCCGTGGAAGGCGCCGCAGACATCGTCGAAAACCCGGTTGCTGAACTGGATTTCAGAAACCAGTATCTCGATGATCTCTGGCCACTCGATGAACCCAACTTGGACCAGATCTGGCCCTCGACCGTGCCCGTTCAGGGCCACAAGGAGAAGTCCGCATGAGCACCCTCGAAATGACAGCCGACGTCGCTGCAAACGGCACCGAAGCCACCGTCAGCGTCGCCGGCAAGCCGACCGAAACCGTCCAGTACTCACGTGAGGACCAACTCCGCAGCGGAATCATCCAGAGAGCCACAGAAGTTGCTCGCGAACACGGTGCCAACGTTCGCCTGACCTCAAAACAATCCAACGGGGTATTCAGTTTCTTAGTCTCAGGCGACGGCCGCGTCAGTCCCGACAACAGGGCTGAACCTCAGCAGCACACCGCACACGTAGAGCCACTGCGCAGAACCCGACCGATGACGGTGGAACGAGAAGTGCAAGCCCCCACCTCCCCGAAACCCGAGCCTGCCTTCGAGGTAAAGGAAGAAGCGCCCGAAGAAGGGCGCCGGTCGTTCCTCACCGACGACAGTGCGGCACTTCCACCAGCATCTGGATGGCGCGGTCTCATCACCCGCACAACGGGCATCAAGGTTGCGCCCTCCGTTGCAGAACAAGAGCGCCTAATGGCGATCCGTGCTGTCAGCCAGCACTGGGCTGGCGGCCGCTCGATTGCCGTCGTCAATGGCAAAGGTGGAGTCGGAAAAACACTGACTACCGCGATGCTGTCAGCAGTGTTCGCGCGTCACGGTGGCTCAGGGGTAATCGCCTGGGACAACAATGACACTCGCGGAACGCTCGGCTGGAGAACGGAACGCTCCAGCCACAACGCCACTATCCAAGACCTTGGCGGCGTCACCGAACGGCTTATGCAGCCGACTGCGACCATCGGGGATCTCGCGCTTTACGTTCACCACCAGAGCGCAGATATGTACGACGTGCTCCGCTCCAACCCCAAGCTGCTTGCATCCGATCAACGACTGACATCAAGTGAGTTCGATGCACTGAACGAAGTGATCGAGAAGTACTCGCGGATGGTCATCTTCGATACCGGCAACGATGAATCGTCCGAGCGCTGGCTTCGGATGATCGACCATTGCGATCAGCTCGTAGTGCCCACCAGCCCTTCGGGAGAAGCCGCTGAGTCTGCAGCGCTGCTGCTCGAGGAACTCAGCCAGCGTGATGAGCGATCTGCACAGCTGGTCAAGAACGCCGTCGTCATCGTTACCGTCGCTGAACGCTCCACCCCGGCTACCGAGGTCGCACGGATCGTGGCCGGCTTCGAGAAAGTAGCACCCCGCACCGTCGTGATCCCCTTCGACCCAAGCTTGAAATCGGGCGCGCTACGCTTCGACAGCTTGAAGCAAGCCACTAAGAACGCATGGATCGCAGCGGGCGCGGCAGTCGCCGCCAGCCTGAACGAGCAGGAAGCATGAACACCGCGAAGAACTGGTGGGTGACACCAGCGCTCGGTCTGGTCGCCGTGATCTTGCTGATTAATTTTGCGTGTCAAGGAGTCGCCACGCTAGTAACCAAGGTGATCTGTGGCAGCACGGCAACACCTCAGTCGATGTTCTCCGGAATCGGATTCGTCTTCTTCGGCGACGCATCCAGCTACGCAGTCGAGCAGGGATGCGCGTTCCCCGCGGGGCCGGCGCGTGTAGCTGGCATCGTCGTGATTGCGCTTTCTTTCCTGGCGGCAGTCGCCGGCATCATCATGTGGTTCAGATACCGCCAGTCAGACGGCTACTTCATCCAACAACTGCGCGGTCGCCAGGGTTTTGCGAAGGGTGGCGAAATAAACAAATACCTGTCCTCGCACGCAGTGTTGAAGCAGGCGAAAACTCTCCGCCCAAACCTGCACAAGCCTGCCGCCACAGACGTGGGCTGGAGGGTCGGACGTTCAGCCGGGATAGACGTATATGTGTCTATCGAGGACTCAGTGGCGTTGGAAGGTGCACCCAGGTCGGGAAAGGGATACCGAATCCTGATCTCTGCGATCCTTGACTGGGCTGGGCCCCTCGTTACGACGTCAACGACCAACGACAATTTAGCAGCGACAATGCGACCTCGTGCCGAGCGCGGCCGCGTGACCGTCTTCGACCCGCAGCAGCTATCCGGCGTCAGTTCAGCTCTACGCATTTCACCCGTCACCGGATGCGACGACCCTCTGGTTGCCGATCAACGCGCACAAGCGATCATCGCG
Source organism: Rhodoglobus galactosidasius (assembly GCF_054957775.1). Classification (NCBI taxonomy): domain Bacteria; kingdom Bacillati; phylum Actinomycetota; class Actinomycetes; order Micrococcales; family Microbacteriaceae; genus Rhodoglobus; species Rhodoglobus galactosidasius. Next base: position 49,715 of record NZ_JBQIAV010000009.1, read on the forward strand.
GGAACCGCTCTCGGCTCCAGCCAATCAAATCAAGAATGGGCCGGCGCGGCCTCAAGCGTACTGGCACAGCTCCTCCATGCCGCCGCTGTATCAGGGGGCGGAGTCGAGCAGCTGTACCACTGGGGATCAAACCCCGGCCTTGCCCGAGCAGCGGTCGACATTCTCCGCAGCGACGGCGCACCAGGGTGGGCCGAAAGCCTCAACGGCGTTCTCAGCGGAGACCCGAAACTGCTGTCCTCGTCATGGTTTGGTGTAGCGGCAGCGGTTCGCCCGCTCGGGATTCCCACCCTCAGAGAAGCACTATCTCCTAAGCGCGGGAAAAACTTCGACGCAGACGAATTCCTCTCCGGCGAAAATACCCTCTACCTCATCGGCTCCAGCGGTGGCTCGGGTGCGATGGGCGGCTTCCTCGGCGCCCTATTGGACGACGTTGTTGAAACCGCACGCCGCAAAGCATTAGCGACACCAGGCTCACGACTCGAACTGCCATTGGGTCTGATCCTTGACGAGATCGCAAACATGTTCGCCTGGCCAGCACTGCCCCGAGTCATGGCTGATGGTGGCGGCCGCGGTATCTGCACAATGGTCGTCCTGCAGGCGCTCTCGCAAGCAGAAACAGCATGGTCGAAAGCCGAAGCAGACACCATCTGGTCCGCGGCAACCGCGAAAATCCTGCTCGGAGGCGCTTCAGATATTGGCCACCTCCGCGACATCGAAGCCATCCTCGGCACTCGACAACTGAAGCGTTCCTCCTACAGCTACAACCAGCAAGGAGCCTCCACCAGCAACCAACTCGAAAGAGTCCCACTGATGACAGTTGACGAAATTCGCCGCATGCCACAATCCATGGGGCTGCTGGCCTACCGCAACCGTCGCGGAGCACTCCTCGACCTCCGCGGGTGGACAGACCGAGCCGACAGCAAGAGCATCTCAACAGGCAAGCGCACAACCGAAGCAGAACAGCAGGAACAGTTCCGCAGCCAGTTCGCGAAAGCTAACGCCGTCACCGCTCCAGCGCCCAACGAAGCTGATGAACTCGACTACGAGGACACCCAAAGCTGATGTCCAACTCTCGTCGACCAGCACGCGGCAACAAATACCGCACTGGCTACCTGCGCTCACGCGCATGGTTTGCCCGACGAGCCCGCTGGTTCGCCGAAGAAAGCGCAGCAGGCCACACATTGCGCTGCGCCGCCTGCAACCGAATCGCAAAGGTTCGCGAGCTGGAACTCCACCACGTCGATTACTCCGGCGTCACAGAGACACCCACCGGATGGAAAGCAGAAGAGAGCCACAACGACCTGGTGAGCTTGCACCCCGCCCACCACGAGTTATTACATCGACTTCTCGACCGCGACCAGGTACTGCGCACTATGCGCAGCCGCCCAGTCGCCAGCGCATTCGCACTCCGCGCCCTGCGCCGAAAGCTAGTCCCCACAACCCCGGAGCAACCATGAGCTACGAAAAATTCGACATCGACGACGCCCTCGCTGAAGAAGAAAGCGACCGCGATCCAGACTCCGAAAGCATCGCGGCGATCGCTGTCAACTGGAGGGCGCTACCGGATGAGGATGCCGGCGAGAAGTGGGAAGAGCTGCGCTCGTGGGTCGAGTGGATCTGCGAACGCTTCTCAGTCCCAAACGAAGTTATCCCGGATTGCTGGTGGCGACATGGAGCACTCGTAGAAGAACTGTCCGCGCTACAAACCGCATGGACCGTCTCCTATGACACCACCGATGCCGGCTATGGCCCCATCGGCTTCGTCGAACGTTGGCACAACGCTCAAGCCAGATTCCGGCAAATATCCGGAGGCGCATGCAGCCAAGGACACCGCGCCGATCGCGCCCGAACATTTCCGGTCGACGACGAGTGGCGCCGGTGGAGCGCCACCAGCCACGCCTAGTCCGAAGCATCCGGCCAGAACCAGAAGAGGGGTTCCATCGCAAACGACTTGGCGATGGAACCCCTCTCACATGCGGCCAGCGTGTAAATCGCGGAGCTCAATAGCGGGGATCTCGCGCCGCTACTTGGCGGTGTTGGCCCTGAACCTCCGTCTTGTATCCCATGGGTGGCGGATTCAAGTGGTGTCTGCAACACCGGTTGAATCCGCCGCGCTTCAGTTACGAGACACATTTCCGTCCGAGGCGGTGTGAACCGCCCTGGGTTTCGTTCCTAGGTTTTCTCTTGGGAAGCGGTCGCTCTCAAGAGTGATTCAGCATCAGCGTAGTACTCGTTCTCGGCTTCGGTCGGGGTGCGGTAATCGAGCTCGGAATGAAGGCGCTGGTTATTCCACCACCACACCCATTCCAGCGTTGCGAGTTCGACCTGCTCGACGGTGCGCCACGGCCCGCGAGCACGGATCAGTTCCGTCTTGTAGAGCGCGTTGATGGCCTCAGCCATCGCATTATCGTAGGAGTCGCCGACGGTCCCTGTTGAGGGAATGGCGCCAAGTTCCACGATCCGGTCCGTGTAAACCAAAGCCATATAGTTTGATCCGTGATCGGAGTGATGGGTCAGCCCAGTGAGGTCGCCGCCGGCGTCGAAGGCGGCCATGTCCAGTGCTTGAAGAGGCAGAATGTCGGCCTTCAGCGTCGCTGCGACATTCCAGCCCACGATACGACGTGAGAACACGTCAGTGACGAACGCGACATAGGCGAAGCCCTGCCAGGTGCGCACATACGTCACGTCAACGACCCAGAGCTTGCGCGGTGCATCAGCGTGGAAGCGTCGCTGCACGAGATCCGTGGGGCGTCGCCCTGCTGGATCCGATTTCGTCGTGAACACCCGCTTTGACCGTTTGACGCCGCGCAGCCCCTGGGCTCGCATGAGTCGCCCGGTCTGATCCCGGTCGATCTCCCAGCCCTGCCGCTTCAGCAGGCGATGCATTTTCCGGACCCCGTAGACGCCATAGTTCTCGGCGTGAAGCCGTGCAATCTCGCCGCCGATTAGCTGATCCGACAGGGTTCTCGCCGACGCCGGGCGGCCTTTCGCCGCACGATACCCGCGGGCCGTCACGAATCCCACCTCAGCTGCGCGCATCGTGCGGCAGACGAGCTCGACCCCAAAACGATCCTTCATCACGTCGATGAAGCGGATCATCTCGACGAGGTGCGGCCGAGCTCGGTGGCGAAAAATACGCTCGCAGACCGCAGGATCTCGTTCGCCTTCTCTAGCTCCACGATCTGCTTCTTCAACCGTTTGATCTCCACCTGCGCCTCGGAGGTCGTCCCGGGCTCACGACCGGCGTCGATATTGGCACGCTTCTTCCATAACCGCAACGTCTCAGGATTCACGCCAAGCCGGCCGGCGACATGGCTGGCCGCAGCGAAATCAGACAGGTGATCAGGACGAGCCTGCGCGAGCATCCGCAACGCACGCTCACGAAAATCGGCTGGGTAAGGGTTAGTCATAGTTCCATCCTCCAAAAGGATCAGACGGAACGAAACCCAGGGCGGTTCAACGCGAACCCGAGCTGAGAATACTCACCCCGCCGGACAGCGACCAGGGCTCGATCCTCGTCGTCCAGGAAGAACACGCGTTCCAAATCCGCCCGCGACGGCGCAGCAGTAAACCGCCCGTACGCAGCGACCTCATCATCACTCAGAAACTCCACCGGCATCTGACGAACCTACGCCCCCGCCGGAACGCAAAACGACCCCCATCGGAACGACCAATCACGCCAGCTCACGCCCGACAGGCATCTAAACGTGACTGACCGTTCCATTGCAGCTCAACCCCCGAGACCATCCAGGTGAGCGCCCCGCGAGTGGCCACTTTCAACACGCACGGGACAGGATGCTCAATGTCCTCTGCAATGGCAACTCTCCAAGCGCGGCACAATGATTGGAACGAGGCGCTGACGGTGACCAAGGCCTGGCTTCAGGACAGCTTGAGGTGTGCTGACGATCTCCATGTCGGCTCTGGGCGCGGCCCGATTCACCATTTTCACCAGCTCTGGGCCGCGGGGAAGGCCTAACAAGTCGCCGCCGCCGTGGGATGCGGCGGACCGGAAGCACATCGGGTCCATTCTCGGTTATGCTCGCCTTTGTACACGGGAGTCCGGTGAGCCGGGCTGAGAGGGAGCTCTTCAAGCTTCGACCGTTGAACCTGATCTGGATCATGCCAGCGCAGGGAGGCCATCAATCTCACATCCCGTGCCCAAATCCCTTTAAGGAGGGCACGACAATGGACGCACCACATTCGAATAATTCCGTCCGCAATCGACGACGCTGTGCAGGGGGAATGATCGGAGCCCTGGCACTTGCGGCCACGGCAGCGCTGACCGGCTGCGCGTCGGCGTCACCGCCAGGCTCCGTTTCCGGCACCGAGACCACGCCGATTAGTTTCGCGCTCGACTGGACGCCGAACACAAACCACACCGGACTGTATGTAGCCATCGACAAGGGCTATTTCACCGAGGCGGGCCTGGACGTTCAGGTGCTCCCCTATAGCCAGTCGTCGACCGACGCCCTCATCAACGCGGGCGCCGCCAACTTCGGCATCAGCTTCCAGAACACCGCCACGTTCGCGGCGGCAGCGGGGGTGGGGAATGTTTCGGTCATGTCGGTGCTCCAGCACGATGCCACAGCGATTGGTGTTTTGGCGTCCCGCGATGACATAACCAGCCCGAAGGACCTCGACGGGAAGATCTTCGGAATGGCCGGGCCCAGCGCTACCTTTCCCACGGAAGCGTCCCATGCCATCAAGAATGCGGGCGGAACCGGCGAGTTCACCCAGGTCACGCTCGGTACCTCCGCCTATGAGGCGCTCTATGCCGGCAAAGTCGACTTCACGTCGGCCTTCACGACCTGGGAGGGAATTGATGCGTCCCTGCGCGGCACTCCGATGAAGTTCTTCAACCTCTCTGACTACGGCGTTCCCGACCAATATTCGGTGATCGTCGAAGGAAACAAGGGCTGGATCAAGGAACACGCCAGTGCTACCAAGAAGTTCGTTCAGGCCCTCCAGAAGGGGTATCAGTACGCCGCTGACCACCCGCAGGCTGCGGCCAGGATCCTGATCGACGCGAACCCCGGCGTCTTCGAAAACACTGAACTCGTCTACCGCAGCCAGAAGGAATTGAGCGCTAACTACCTCAAAGACGCCACCGGCCAGGTGGGCACCCAAACGAGCGCGCAGTGGCAGCAACTGGCCGACTTCCTCTACCAGGCCGACCTCTTGGTGGACGGAAACGGCGACCCACTTACCGCGCCCCTGGACACCTCCACGCTATTTTCCAACCAGTACCTCAGCGAGAAGTAACGCTCCCGGTCGCGCGACTCGAACCAGGTGAACACTGTGACCGCACCGACGAGCACTCGAGGCGAAAGCATGCCGAAAACTGTTCCCCGCCGAACAATTCGGGGCGTCAAAACAGCACTCACCACGCTGGTTCCCTCTCTGGTGATCGTCATCGCTCTTCTGGCGGCGTGGCAGATTGCCGTGACCGCGGGCCGAGTGCAGCCGGCAATCCTCCCCTCCCCCTGGCGCATTCTGGAACAGGGGTGGAACGCCCGGGACGCCATCTGGGCGAACACCATACCCACGCTGCACGCAACCTTTCTGGGCTTCGCTGTTTCCCTGACGGTCGCATGGGCCCTGGCCATCGTGATCGACTTCTCGCCGTGGCTTCGGCGGGCACTGATGCCGCTGCTGGTGGCATCTCAGACAATACCCATCATCGCCATTGCGCCGCTGATGATCATCTGGTTCGGTTTCGGTGTGCTGCCCAAAGTCATCGTCATCGCACTGGTGACGTTCTTCCCGGTCACGGTTGGACTGATCGACGGCTTCAATCGAACCGATCATGAAGCCACTAATCTGCTGCGGAGCATGGGCGCCAACCGGTGGAAACAGTTCGTCTACGTGCGGCTTCCTTCCGCGCTACCGTCGTTCTTCACGGCACTGCGCATCGGAATCGCCTACGCGGTCACCGGGGCTATTTTTGCCGAGTACGTCGGAGCCCAACAAGGACTCGGAATCTACATGGCCCTGATGAAGAACTCGTTCCGCACAGACCTCGTCCTCGCCGCCGTCGTGGTCACCACGACAATCAGCATCTGCCTCTTCCTCCTGACCTACGTCGCCGAGCGGCTGATCATCCCGTGGCACTCGAAAGAACGCAGGAGCCGGAATGTCTGACGCCCAGGCGGCCGCGCCCAAGGTCGAGGTGCGCGGCATTGGTAAATCTTTTCAACTCGGGAAGGGGCAATCACGGCAGGTCATCGACAACGTCTCTTTCTCCGCACAGCCAGGTGAATTCGTTTCGATCATCGGCCCGAGTGGATGCGGCAAGAGCACCCTGTTCAACATCATGGCCGGACTGGAAAAGCCCAGCACGGGCGACGTCCTCGTCGATGGCGTAGCCGCCACGGGGGAACGCGAGCATTGTGCCTACATGCCGCAGAAGGACCTACTTTTCCCTTGGCGCACCATCCTTCAGAACACCGCTCTCGGCCTCGAAGCTTCCGGCGAGAGTAAACAGAACGCCCGTTTGGCCGCTCAGGCGCTTTTCCCGGCCTTTGGCCTCTCCGGTTTCGAGAAATCGCACCCGTTCGAGCTCTCCGGCGGTATGCGCCAGAGGGCCGCTCTACTGCGCACCGTGGTTCAGGGCCGAGACGTTCTCTTGTTGGACGAGCCGTTCGGTGCGCTGGATTCGCTGACCCGCACGGAAATGCAATCATGGTTGCAGGGCATGTGGTCCAGGAACTTGTGGACCGCAGTGCTCATCACCCACGACATTCGCGAAGCGATTTACCTGGCCGACAGGGTAGTCGTTTTGAGCGCACGGCCAACGTCTGTGCGCCTGGACCTCACCATCGACCTGCCGAGGCCACGCCAGTTGTCGATGATGACCTCGGCGGTGTTCAAGGAGCATGAACTCGAACTTCTCACAACTCTTCACGAGCAATCCCGCACGTCACTCTAATTTCAGCGCTGAAGTGACACCATGGGCCGCTCCAGTCCCAGATTCCCGCGTAATGTGCCGGCGGTGTAGGCGGTACGGAAGAGTCCACGTCGTTGCAGCACCGGGATGACCTCGTCCACGAAGTCATCCAGCGATTCCGGCAGGAGGGGCGGCATTAGATTGAATCCGTCTGCGGCGCCGGAGTGGAACCAGAGCTCAATCCGGTCCGCAATCTGCTCCGGGGTGCCGAGCATGGTGCAATGGCCGCCCCCGGCGGCGAGCCGGCCGAGCAATTGCCGCACTGTGGGTTGCTCCGCCTCGATGATGCGCAGAATCGTGGCGTACCGGCCCTGCGGGCCGCTGAAGTCGCCGAGCGGTGCCAACGGCGGCACCGGGGCATCCAGTTCCCAGCCGCTGCAGTCCTCCTGCACGAACACACTCAACTGGGCCAAGGACTGCTCCGCCGGGAGCAGTGCGTCGACTTCGGCCTGTTTGGCGCGGGCTTCGGCCTCCGTGGAGCCCACATAGGTGACCAGTCCCGGCATGATGGATACGTTCTCCGGGTTGCGCCCGACAGCGGCGATCCGCCGCTTCACATCCGCGTAATAATCCTGGGCGCTCTGCAAATCGTGGGCGACCGCGTAGATTCCTTCCGCGTACCGGGCAGCCAGATCCCGGCCCTGCCCAGACGCGCCGGCTTGGAACAATACCGGCCGGCCCTGCGGCGACCGTGGCACGGTCAACGGGCCGTCCACGCGGAAGTGTTCACCGGCGTGATCGATCGGCCGAACTCGTGCCGGGTCGGCGAAGAGTCCGGCACGATCCAGGATGAGGGCGTCATCGGCCCACGAGTCCCACAGGCGCAGCGCAACCTCGATGAACTCGGCCGCCCGGCTGTACCGGTCTTCGTGGGAGGGCATCGCCTCCAGCCCGTGGTTGCGGGCCTCGGCATCGAACATGGAGGTGACCACGTTCCAGCCGACCCGTCCATTACTGATGTGGTCGAGGGAGGCCAGCATCCTCGCTGCGTGGAAGGGAGTGTAGAAGGTGGCAGAAACAGTGCTGACCAGACCGATCCTGTTCGTAACCCGTGCCATCGCCGCCAACGCTGTTAATGGCTCGAAGAACCACCGGGGGCCGGCAGTGACGTCGCCGACGGACTGCCCATCGGCGAAGAACACAGCGTCAAAAAGGCCGCGTTCCGCGGTTTGAGCAAGACTCTCGTAATAACCAATATCTCCGAGCTGCTCCAGTGACGACCCGGGGCGACGCCAAGCAGCGCTGTGGTGGCCGCAGCCCATGAGGAACGCATTGAAATGGAGCTCGCGCGGGTTCGGCATTACGAACCCTCTCAGTTCATAACCAGGCCGCCGTCGACCACCAGATTCTGACCGGTGACGGACCGCGCCCAGGGGGACGCGAAGAACAGAACGGCGTCGGCGAATTCCGCCGGGGTGGTGACCTTCCCAAGCGGGGTGGAGGCGGCGATGAAATTGAACACCTCCTCGGGGGTGGCAGCGCTCGCATCCGTTGTGCGTAAAAGCCCGCCGGAGACCATGTTCACCGCGATATTGTGCTGGCCGAGATCTGCTGCCAGGGTGCGAGTCAAGGCCAGCAAGGCCGCCTTGGCGGAAGTGTAGTCGTGGTATGGAACCACTGGGTTCTGGAACAGGTTGGTGCCAATATTGATAATTCGGCCGAACCCGAGTTCGCGCATGCCGGGCAGTGCCTGCTGAGTGGTGTTCAGCGCGCTGCGCACGCTCCCGGAGAACTGGGCCTCGAACTCCTCCCAGGTGATTCCTGCGGCGTCGGAGCGGGCGTCACCGTTGAACGAGAAATCCGCCAGCGCGTTATTGACCACCGTGGTGACGGGGGAGCCGAAATGTGCCGCAGCCGCCGCGAGCAGTTCCGCGACCTGAGCGGCATCCGTGACGTCGGCCTGCACAGCAAGCGCCTGCTTACTGCCATAGTCTGCAGCGAGAGCCTGCGCGCCGGCCGCGCTGTTGCGGTAATTAATGACCACTCTGGCGCCCTGCGCGGCGAAGGCCTCCACGATGCTGTGCCCAAGGCCTCGCCCGCCACCGGTGACCAGGACAATCTGTTCTGCTAATTGCATGGAGTTTCTTCACCTTAAATTAGGCGAAAGGATGTGGTTCGGCCCCAGTATGATTCGCAATCCGCCACTGACATCCCTTCGCTAGTTCGAACTAGATCAGGTTCAACGGGTGTCATCTCAGCCCAGCGTCATACAGCCCAGGCACCCCGTGTCACTCAAAGCGTATACCAATCCTCGGCTTCTTCGACTCCGGACCAACGCTTAGCGCCAACCACTGTTCCGCTACGGGTCAGACCCCGCTTCAGTTACGAGACACATTTCCGTCCGAGGCGGTGGGCAGGAGGAAGCGGGCTGCGTTGGAAGGAAGGGTGTCCTCAGAGTTCGGGACCCAGTCCTTCTTCACCGCACTCCGGTGTTCCGGGAGTGTCAAGTGCAACCGGTAGTCTCTTTCAACGTAGTAGTGGCGCATACGCGGTGGACGACGGTATCAAGTTGATGTCCGCGAGTGCTTGTTGGCAGGTGAAAGGCTGAACGTGGATGCTCTCGAGCGGCTCGGGGCAATCGGTTTTCAGGACCTCGCTGCAGCCCTTTGCGTGGATATGTTCGGACCGGTTGTGCATCCAATAGGCGCCGGATCAGATGGCGGCCGGGATCTCTGGGGTGGCTTGTGAATTAGTGAAATATCCGACGTTAGGGGTGGGGAGCGCGTAAGCAATCGGACGTGATCGACACGGTTCAGTAGGAACCTGTGTCGTCACCGTTAACGACTCGCGCCCGAGTGTTTGGGTGAATTTCGTAACGCCGCTGAGTCCTGCCAGTATGTGGGTATGGTGACAGAGTCTATTCTCCCGGAGTTCAGCGACAGCCGGATTGGCGAGGTGGCCGAACGGCTCTCTGATGCCGGCGTGGGCATCATCGCAGGGACGCTGGCGAATCCAGCCGGTATCTACCTGGCCAAGACTATCCCGGTTGATCGGCTAGCGACGTTCGCTTCATCTGGTCTCGGTGCTCCGCCGGTGTGGAACGTCTTCTGCATTGACGGCGGCATTGCATTCACACCCGAGCTTGGCGTCGTCGGTGATATGAGGCTGAGACTCGATCTCGACGCTCTCCGAATCCTCGATGGAGGTCTCGCTTGGGCTCCAACGGAGATCTTCGACCAGAACGGCGCGCCGCTCGCCATCGATCCGCGGGGGCGGCTTCGCCGCATCCAACGCGACATCGAGGATGCCGGGCTCGAGGCCCTCGTGGGGCACGAGCTCGAGTTCACCATCACCGCCGCGGACGGAACCCCGCTCCCACGCACGGGTTGGACGCCGTATGGTCTCGGTCCGGTACTGGACCACGAGGCCTTCCTCACCGAACTGCTCTCCGCCACTGCCGCCGCCGGAATCCCGCTCGAGCAACTACACGCCAAATATTTTCCCTCCACGGTCGAGTTCTCGCTGCCACCGGCCACGCCACTTGAGGCGGCCGACGGGGTGGTTCTGGCCCGCCTGATCACCGGGAGGCTGGCGCGCAAACACGACTTACGGGTATCTTTCTCGCCCTTCCCGATCAGCGGGGGCGGCGGAAACGCGGCGCACATCCATTACTCGTTCAGCCGCAATGGGGAACCTCTCTTCTCGGGTGGCGACGGACCCCACGGCATGACCGCCGAGGGCGCGTCTTCCATCGCCGGCGTGATCGCCGCACTCCCGGGCATCCAGGGTGTTCTCGGCGGATCGATCCTCTCTGGGTTGCGATTGCGACCCGGGTTCTTTTCGGGCGCGTATGCCTGCTGGGGTCGGGAGAATCGCGGGGCGGCAGTTCGCTTCCTCGAGGCCACCCGCGGCAATCCGAAGGGCGCCAACGTCGAGGTCAAGATCGTCGATCCGTCGTCGAACCCGTACCTGACGACCGCGGTCATCCTCGGCGCCGCGCTGGAGGGCATCCGGTCGTCGACGGCGCTTCCAGCGGAGGTCACCACGTATCCGGCCGACCAGACCGAAGAGCAGCAACTCGCCTCGGCGACGGTGCTGCTTCCCTCCGCTCTGGGGGCAACGCTCGACGCTCTCGCCGCTTCCGAACTCGCTGTGCACATCCTCGGACCGGAGATCATCCAGGCTGTGCTTGCAGTTCGGCGCTGGGAACTCGATCACTATGGGTCGTCCGACGCCGACCAACTGCCAGAGAGGTTCCGGTTCGCCTGGTCGATCTAATCAAACACGGGGTGGAGGGTCCGGCTTCTGTAGCCGAGCTCGCCACTTTTAGGTTCTTACGACATGGGGCAGATCACCCATGGTTTGACCAGCCACCCCTTAGCGGACGTTTTCGTGCCATTACTACTCAGCCCCCTAACAAGCGACGACGCCAAATAGCAATCACAGAACGGCGCCAGATAGCGCCAAAAGTCACACGGCCAGCGACTGCCTTCTACAGTGACAAGCCAGAGTCCTCGGCATCGGCTGAGGCGGATACTGTCGGGCGTGCAACGTCGCGCGTCGGCACCTGCGATCGCGCGGCTGGTGGTTGTGCTGGCTTCTCCAAAGCGTCGCTGAGCTTGCGGTAGCGCGCTGCCAGCTGGCCGCGTTTCGCCGAATCGTCTTCAACTCGCTCGAGCAGCTTTGCCTTGGCAGACTCCAGCGCTTCAACGGGCTTCTGCTCGCTACCAGTGATGTGAGCACTGTGGTTGAGTGCGGCTCGTTGAGCGAGACGCGTATCGAGTTCACGGATCGTCTGGCGGTCGCGGGTAAGGCGGCCAGATAGCTGCTCCAGCTGTGCGTGGACCTCTGCCCGTTCAGTGAGAATTGCCGGTAGTCGTGGGTCATCTGTCGGCATACGCTCGACCCGCTCGGCATTGCCACCTTCAGGTGAACGTGCAGCGCGAGCTAGCTCGGCTGCTGCCGCGGTACGGGAATCATCGAGGGTGATCTCTACGCGGCCGCGTCGCATCGACTCGGCAACGATCTCGACCGCCTGGCTACGGCTACCAGCAATCACAACGCTCTCGTTATGGCGCCGGCCACGCGTCATGCCCACATACAAACCAGCGGCATCGACACCGGGTCCTACAATGGCAACGTCTGTTGTCTCGCCCTGAATACCGTGCACCGTGGACGCATAGGCAAGGTGCAAATGCTTGGTTCCGTACTCGCGCGTGACTGTTCGTGTATCGCCAGCCTGAGAAGCATTAGCGAGGACGATCTCGCCATCGCGGATCTTCTTCACAACCCATAGAGCGCGGTTCTCAACACCAGTACTGGAGTCGTTGCGGCGGGTCTGCACTACGTCGCCCTCTAACAACCGCTGGCCGTCCTGGCCTTCGGCGAGACGTTTCGTTGCGAGCTGGCCACGAGCAACACGTTCGCTCTGGATGCTCTCGTTCACGAGCTGCGCATCCGAATTGGTGCCAGTGACCAGGGCAATACTCTGCCCAACACCAGTGGCCTCGAAGTAGCCAGAAACCATCCGGGCGCGGGCGTCAAGATCATTGGAGACGCAAGCTACGTGCCCGCCGTCGTACAGTTCGCGGGCGACATCCGTGGCAGCCTCTTCGCTGCCCGGGTCACGCAGTCGCATCGACAGACGCCCATACTTGGGGTCCTTGAAGCGGTGAATTGCGGTGAGTTCCACAACCGCAGTTGAGCGCTGTTTGGTCAGTGCCATTGCCCCAGAGTGTCCGACTGGGGAGGCCTGCAGGTGGTCGCCCACCATCGCGATACCGACTCCGGTCTGCTCGGCAAGAATCGCCAGCGCACGCGCTGCGTTCAGGTCGATCATTCCGGCCTCGTCCACGACGATGCGGTCGCCTGGTTGCAGCACGTGCTTACGGGGGCCTTCGTAGATGGCTCCGGTGTCGGGGCTAGCCGAGCCGACAGCGAGCTGCGACCAGCGCTGAACGCCGGCAGCATCGGCCGCGAAACGCCACCCGTTGTCGTACAACAATCCGTGCAACGACGATGCAACTGCACCGGTCTCGCGGCCGGCGACACTGGCTGCTTTCTTCGTCGGGGCGACGACGATGAGTTGGCGACTCTGTTCCGCCAGCGATGCAGCAGCAACTTTCAGCATGGTCGTCTTACCCGTACCGGCCGGCCCGGTGACTGTCACCAAACGGTCGCTGCCAGCGATGGCAGCAGCGGCGTTTGTCTGTCCTTCATCCAGTCGTCGGCCGTCGCTCAGCACACGGCTGGCGATGGTTTCGATAGCCCCAACAGCAACAGCCTCGCCCGCTTCAATGAGCAGATCGAGCTGGTCGGCAAGCTGTGTTTTGAGCACGGCAGTATCGGCTGCCATGTAGTGCTTGACGTGTCCGGGGAGTGCGTCAACGTCCTCAGAAAGTTCAACCGTCTCCATCTCAACTGCTCGTGAAACGACGTCCTCGAGCAGCTCTCCCAGGAGCGCGCGGTCGAGGACAATGCCGCTTGCGGCAACGGCACGACCGGCGCCGGCTCGGATGTCGTAGTGGCTAAATCGACCGCCAGTGCCGGCAGAGCGTCGGTCCGCATCAGCGATCGCTTGGGCTGCCAACAGGTCACGATCAAGCTCGCCAACGTGAACCGGAACAACATCGACAGCTACCCGAGAGTTCAAAACCTCGGGGTCAAGAGCCAAGAGCTCGTCCCGCACAACCTCGGTCCAACGGGCCTCGTCGACCTTGCCCGGCTTGTTCGGACGGCCTGCCGCCCATGCCCAACGGTCGATCGCAGTCAGCACGTTGTGGTCAGGTTCCTGACCCGGATGAGTGGCTTTCCACTCGGCAAGTTTCAGTGCTCGGTTCGCCTCAATTTGGTTCGATCGACGAGATAGCGGACGCACCAGATGAGCAAGCTGTTCGATCTCCCCAGAGGCGTCCAAAGTGAACCCTTTAGCGGCCAGTGCAGCGATCCATTCGGGGTCTGTTCGAGCGGCTAAATCGCCCTCAGAATTGACCACAGTTTGGAACCGTAATGCCGCTCGTGAATCGATGTTCGACCATCGACCATCGATGCCGCGAACCTTCATATTTAGCCACAAGTGACGGTGCTTGTGAGGGTCCAAAGAACGCGATCGTTCGTGCTTGAGTTCGACAACTTCAATGCGCGAAAGCTCTTCCCTAACCGCGCCACCAGCACCACGACGAGCGTTGAGCTCCGACTGCCACGTCAGCAAAACGCGGTCACGGAGACGATCTTGAAGCTGCTCGAACTCGGTTGCCAACTCGTCATCCAGAAGGGCCACGAGTGAGAAAGACTTCGGAGAATTGACCGTCGCATCAAGCAACAGGTCAGCCTCCGGTGACGGAAGTTCGCGGCCACGGTGCTCACCCGTTTCAGGATCAGCACCACCAAGCCACGCCTTCAACTGATCACGGCTGAGCAAGTCAGAGACCGTAACCCCGTCCTCTACGACGAAGCGTTCCATCACACCATCGGTGTAATTGGCTGCCGCTTCAGATCCTGCAGAAGTAGCCATATGCGAGTCGCAAGTACCGCCAAATGCGTAATCAAGAGCCTGCCGGACACCCTGAGAAGCAACCCCTCGCTTCCATCTGGCTATCCCTCCACGCATGCAACAAGGGTACCCCACACTCAATAGTGCCTGCGTGCATCACATCATCTTTGTCTACTCTTCGTTAACTTCCTCGCTGTCTCCTCATCTCGTAGAGGGCATGTGTAGTCGTGCGTCGTGCACGTCCGTTGTCTTCTTCTTCTTCTTCGACATCGCTTTCTCGTCGGAGAAGAAGAAGCTGTCGTCAGCACAGCGTTGTCACGCGCGCTGACAGCGGCGAAGGTGACAGGGTCGCACAGGCGGGCCGGAACAAAGCGGAGGTCGGCCTGTGCGTGACATCAGACCGTAGAGCTATCACGCGCCCCGGCCGTGGGTCACTTCGACTACGACCACACGAAAGCCGTCCACCGACGCATCTTCCAAGACACTTATGAGTGGGCTGGCCAAAAGCGAGTTGGACCGTTGACGCGGATGACGAAGAGCGGGTGAACATGCGAAAGCGTCCAGCAGCGCGTGGCGTGGCGTCTTGAGCCTCGACATTCTGATCGTCCGTCAAGACGCGCGCGTAGCCGATAACAGTCATTCAGTAGCGGTCGCGTAAATCGGAGTTTTATCCCTCGATACGACTATGTTTTGACCACTTGTGTGCTGGTGGTCAGAAACGATCGTTTACGGGCCGCTTTTCGCGGCGTCAGTCCTAGGTCGTGCCTGACTTCATGCTGAGCTCGTCGGCTTCTTCGCCGTCGAGCGTCGCGACGAGCTCGGCGATCTTTACGGCGATGTCCTCCATGGAGTCCTCTGACGTGCTCAGCCCACCACGCGAAGCGAGCGTGGGGCTGACCTGGTCAAGTTCCTCGAACTTCACCTCATGCAGAACTGGCACTAAAAGGTTGCGACGCAGCAGAGCGCTGAGCTCGCAGGCTGAGTATCCCAACAACAGAGAAATTAGATGGCTCATGGTGGGGTTTTGCCCGGCACGTGTGGAAATTTCCAGTGAAGTACACCTGGGCGAAAGGCGCCGGAGAACTGAGTGAAATTATCACCATCACGAAGAAGGGTCAGCTGTTGGAAGTCCGCGCTCCGTACCCCTCTCCCCCATTCACGTGCAACTCGTCCGATGGCTTGACGGAAGCGCGACCGTTCGAGAGAGCATCTGTAAAAGCATTCCTAGACAACTACCTACGGCTGCACGCACCAGGTGAATAGACGATCGTTTCTGGCTGGTTGATGGATCGCGTTAAGAAACTTGCCGCATTTCGACGTAGGCTGCCACTGCTTCGCGCACGATGTCTGACTCTGCGCGCTGTTCCCGCTCTGCAAGAGCGGCCACGCGCTCTTTGAGGGACTGGGGCACTCGTGCGCGCACGACGGGCGACTGTCCAGTCTTCGCGCCCACGCGAGGGCGGCCGACAGCGATCGTGATCGCTTCTTCCACTGTGCTCGCGCCAGTCGCTTCCATCACAAGGCGCTGGATCTCTTCGTGTGCAGCAGCGTCACCGCGACGCACAGTGCCTGGCTTCACTACTAGCTCGCCACGCTCGGCGCGGCGAGCTAGTTCTTCGTATTTGGTACTCATCTTTAGTCTCCTTCGTGCAGTAGGTAGCGGAACAGGTCAGTCAGGGGCATGGCGTGAAAGATAACGATGGTGCGCGGCGCCCGGTGGGCGGCGATCACTTCGATGTATCTGTCAGTCTGTGGGTGTGGGTGTCCGATGTAGACGATGGTTGTCTCGCCCTGCTCCCCCTCGATCTCCGCTGAGCCCTCGTAGTTCATCAGCGCGTAGAGCGCATCTTCCCGTGATACTCCGTGCTTCTCAGCGCTTCGTGTCCACTCAACTCCCATGCCTATATTGTAGCACAAAATGCGGCTACAATATAGGGTCATGTTGTATACGACCACGGCCGCGCTGATAAGTGGAGGGTGCTCGTGGCGCTCCCCCACTGTCGTCCGCCTGCCACTTGCTTCAGTTGCCGGTCATCATTCGGAAGACTTCGATCGCTGCGGCGTAAACGTCGCCGCCGCGTGTGTGGATCTCTTTTTCAAAGGTGTCGATTGCGTTCTGTAGGTTTTCTTGCTCAGCGGTGATCGGTTCGGGGCCGAAGTTTTCTTGCTTGTCCATGGGTCTCTTTCCAAGGTTGAGGCAGGCGAGGGTTCCGATGCCAAATTCGAAATAGGCAGCGTCACTACTGGCAGCTGTCGCACTGTGTTTCGTCTGCTGGATCGACGGGCACGATGTACTCATCTGCTGCGGCGATGGTGTGACCTAGTGTGGCGGTTCCGTCTAGCTCAACGTGGCGAGTCTGGGCAATGATTGTGATGTTTTGCATGTTCTTCTTCTCTTCCATATTTTTTTGCCAAAGCGGCACTTAGTGCCGATGGGAGGTGAAGCGCAGCGCAACCCGTAGGGCGCGGGGCGAAGAATTTTGGTGCGAAATGAGGGAGCGCAGCGACCGCGTACCAAAAATCTTCGGAGGAGCAGGCGGCTGCAGGCCGTTTGTGTGGAGTAAAGCCGACCGTACAATCGCTCACAGAGCGCTTTGGCAAAAATCTGGGCGCCAGCTCACCAGGGAGACTGCGGCGTTACGCCGTCGATGGTGCCTTGCCGGCCTGAACCTGCTGCCGGTTAGCGATTCACGTTCTCCGCATTGCGGGTGAGTACTGGTTTGTGCGTCGGGGAGCGCGAGGGGGCAGCGCCCTCTCGCACTTTTGGTTCTAGCAGTCTCTGTCGGTTGAGGGAGACTGCTAGAACCTAGCGCGTGCCTAGCTCGCGGCTTGGCTGCTCATTTCGGCGGCAGTTTTTACTTCTTTGATGGCTTCGTATTCGAGAGTATTTGTCCAGCTGTATTCTGTTCGCACCGAAACTGATTTGGCGTTGACTCGGACTACTTCTGCCCATCCGAAACGGTGCCTCACAAAGTCGCCTTTGTTGATTGTTTCGCGGCTGTAGTTGGTGGCGGTGCCTTCGGCGATCTGGTCGGCGCGGATTTGCAGCCAGTAGGTGAGCTGGTCTTGCTGCTCTTCGAGCCGAACGGTGAGGCGGTCAAGATAGGCGCCGGTTGCTCCGATGGCTTCGGTGCTGAACTCACTTTGTCCGGCTTCGTTGGTGATCCATTCGCGTTTGCCGGTGATGTGGCGTTGAGTGCGTCGGGTGTCGGCTTCCAACTTTTTGATGCGGTTAGCGACGGTCTGCACGCTGTAGCGGGCGCCGGTGGTGTGGTGTGCTGTTTCGGCTCGTCGAGTGGCTTCTGTCGCATCATTTCCTGCCGCGATTGCCCGGCCCTGTGTGTTGTGTGCTTTCTCGATCGCGTTACGGTGCCTGCTCTCTGAGTGATGGCCAACCTTGATCGGCTCGCCTCCCTCGGGCAAAGAATCGTGTGCCCGGTCTGCACGCGCCTGTGCCTGGTCTGCGGCTGTGGATTTGCGGTCGGCCTTGGAATCGAGCGCGCCCGCACGCTGTTCTTGGCGCTCAATTTTTCCCGCCTCAACTTCGGCTGTGGAGCGGGTTGCCTCGTCAATCTCCGTGGCGACCTCGAACCCTGCCGCGCGTAATGCTGCGGCGGCGGCGTTGATGGTGTGCCACTTCGGCAGCCGGTCGCGGCTCTGCGGTACGAACCACGCCGCGATGCTACGCCCCCAGCGCCAGCGCTGAGCCTTCAAGATTTCGGCGGTTCCGTCTCCGCGCACTGTGCCCTCAATCATGGTTCCGGCTTCGTGTGTGTGGGTGATTGTCAGCATGTTCTTCTTCTCTCTTCCACGTTTTTTTGCCAAAGCGGCGCTTAGTGCCGATGGGAGGTGAAGCGGAACACAACCCGTAGGGCTGCGGGGCGAAGAATTTTGGTACGAAATAAGGGAGCTCGCGACCGCGTACCAAAAATCTTCGGAGGAGCGGACGGCAAAATGCCGTTTTTGTTCCGTGAAGCCGACCGTACAATCGCTCGCAGAGCGCTTTGGTAAAAATGTGAGCGCCAGCTCACCAGGGAGTTTGCGGCGTTACGCCGTCGACCTTGGCTTCTTATGGCGTCTATTTGAGGTACACCCTAAACAGACGTCAAGGTGAGCCACCACTCCCCCAGTAAGCACGTGTCAAGCTGAGGCTCCAATTGAATTTCTTGACACCGATTGAAGGTGGGTCTTAGAGTTCCCTTGACACTATCGAGGCGAGGAACAGTGACTCAAACATTCGGCTACATCAGAGTCAGCACGCTCGATCAGAACCCCACCCGGCAGCTAGACGGCGAACTCCTCGACCGCGTCTTCACGGACAAAGCATCAGGAAAAGATCAGAACCGCCCGGAGCTGGCGAAACTGATCGACTTCGCTCGTGACGGTGACACCGTCTTGGTTCATTCGATGGACCGATTAGCTCGCAACCTCGACGATCTCCGAGCGATCGTTCGCCAGCTCACCGACAAGAAGGTGCGGGTTCGATTCGTGAAAGAGAACCTGACCTTCACCGGCGATGACACCGCGATGGCCACATTTCTACTCTCCGTGATGGGGGCGTTCGCAGAGTTCGAGCGAGCGCTCATTCGCGAACGCCAGCGAGAGGGTATCGCCCTGGCTAAGAAGGCCGGCGTTTACAAAGGCCGCAACAAAGCGCTGACCGGTGAACAAGCGGCCGAAGTCGCGAAACGTGCTGCCGCGGGCGAAGCGAAAGCAGCACTAGCCCGAGAATTCGGCGTCAGCCGTCAAACGATCTACGAATACCTCCAGCCAAGTACCCCTTAGCCGCGCTACTGGATGGATCCGAACCATCAATTACTAGCGCCGCCTTGCAAGACCGTTTAGGGAACCCTTTCGAGATTTCGTTCCGGACACGCTTTACGGGATTCCGGAAGCGCGAAGGGACGTGACAACCCGACATTCCAATATCGGGCACGAGTGATCCCGTTTACGGATCCCTAATCGGACAGCAGGTCCTTCGTCGGGCCCGGCAGCTGGGTAAGATTCAGAGATGACGGATACCTCAGTTCCCGACGCGGCGGACCCCCAGCTAAAACCACGCAAATGGCGCGCTTCCCCACTCGTGGTGATCGGCGGTGCGATAGTTATAGTCGCGGTAATCGCGGCGATCGTCTGGGGCTCGGTCGTGCAGCAGCAGGAAGACGACCACAGAGCGTGCATGGCAGGTCGAGGCTTCTGGGACATTGCGCTCGGAGGCAACGTTGCAGAGCACCAGGATGAGCTGAAGGCCATCTCGGCCGCTTGTGACGAGCAGGTCTACGGCGATTAGCTCCTGTGGCGGTCGGGGAGGAGTTGCTCCGCAGGTTGTCTCTCCATGGAGCCTGAAGGCGACACTCGGGTCGGCGATCCGCGAGATGGAAATCAGAAGGACTGGGGTCGGGCGATGGCCCCGTCCGCATGCGGTTGGCGATCGGCTAACGACACATCAGTATGGCGCGGTCGACGCCCTTGGGTGAGTCACTTTTGGGACTGCGGTTTGCGGTCCTGAACGTTCGCTTGGCCTTTCAAGAGCAAAGGGATGCGGGCGTGGGATGGCATACTGCAGCTCTCTCTAAGCTGGCGCCTCAGTCGGGATCGCCTCTAGGCGGTCGACGTCCGCGATTACGTCCTTGACCGAGGCATAGCGCGCGGCGTAGTCATGAGAGGTGCATCTCTGGACGATGGTGCTCACCTCGTTGAGGTCGCTATTTAGGGATTCCTTGCCTGTAAAAATGTATGAAAGAACCCATCCGATCGAATAGATCTCGCTTCCGATGCCGTAGTCCTTAAACAGATCAAGTTGGGGGTCGCGGATGGTTCCACGCATCTCTGTCTGCGTACGCGTGAATGTCGATGCCTGGTCTTTGACAAGACCGAAGTCGCTCAGCTTGACGAGCACCGCACCGCCATCGAAGACCTTGAGCAGGACGTTCTGCAGACTAATGTCCCGATGAAGAAGGCCGTTGTTGTGTAGGAAGTTGAGACCATAGAGAAACTGCAGCGCGATGCGCTTGCGCGATGCGAAGCCAAGATTGCCATTTCTCTTGGCGATGTAGTGGCGCAGCGTCTCATCGCAGTATTCCATGCGATATTCGTTGTGCTTTTCGTCATATTGGTAGACCTCGACAATGTAGGGAAATTTCAGTTTCTTCATCACCAAGAATTCTTGGCGAAAGCGCTGCAGGTCTCGCTCGCCCAACCCCCTCTTTGCTCGCTTCACCGCGAACTTGATCCCGTAGTCCGGATCGACGTAGGAGTGCACGATCGCGAAGGAGCCCTCGCCAGCCATCGTGAGTTTTGGCCGGGACTGGTTTTTCTTCATCTCGACCGTGGTTGACGGGAGGCTGAATATTGGCTCGTATTTTTCAATCTCGATCTGTGCGAAGTCCTCCGGCACTTGGCTCCCGCCACTAGGCGATAACCAAGGCTCGCAGCTTTCAATCGCCGTCTGGTATTGGCCGGCGAGCTTCATCTCGATGCCCACCCGCGAAAGCAAGTGCCGGTCTTTATTCAATTCGTCAATCAAGGCGATCAAGTCACGACTGTTATCCGCCCAATAGTGATGAGAAGTTTTCGCGCGGTCGTTGATGCTCTCAAAATGTTGGTTCAAACGCTTGTGGAGAACCGCAAACATATGCCCGAACTCAAGGTCATCGTCGTACAGCCGGGTAAACACCGGCGACGACGCCTGGTCCTCATATCGCGCCTTCATATCCATGACCGCGAGCTCCAACGGCGTTGCCACAGTGCCACCTTTCCTCTAGTACGAGACCTGCTCAGACTATTCGACTTATGTGAAACGGAATCATCAAAGGATTCGACGGCACTTCTGGGACCCTCAGTTCCCGATCACCATGCGGAACATTTCGATGGCAGCCGCGCAGATGTTGCCTCCCCGTGCGTCGATCGACTTACGGCATGCGGTTTCATCTTTCATCAGCGACTAAAAGGCAGCACATGTTTTGAACACTTGCAGTCCGGTGGTCAAAAACGATCGTTTCCGGACACTCGAAGCAGGGTCCCGGTCAACCAGCGGATTGTCGCTGACGATGCCACCACAGAACTCGTGTGCGAAATCAGTGTCTCGCTCACATCCCTTTCGGACATTCTGCAACTAGTTCTTCGACGCCTCACGACAGTCAGTTTCGGCCAATCCGAGTTTCCGATAGTCTCGAAGTCGAGTTCGCGCCACGCCTTCGCACGAAGACGCGAAATCTGGTCATGTGAAGGGACGGGGCAATGTCGCGACTATCTGATCTTTTGCGCGCTGCTAAGCAGCTCGATCCGCAGCTTGGCGAAGACCTGGAAGCCGAGCTCCTTCCTTTGCAGAAGCGGCTCCCCTTCGGGCTCAACTTTGAGCGGCACGCTCCCGAGGCCGTCGAGCTAGCAGGCCACGCTATCCGGAAGGGCAGCAAGGTCCGTGTGCTCCCGCCACGAATGTCCACCGCGCGAGGCGATCAACGGCTCTGGAAGGTTGAGTCGATCGCCGGCGTCACTGCGGAGCTTTTGGCTCCCGAGGGGTCCGAGGAAGAGATGGTCACAGCACCGGTCGAAAACCTCATCCTTGTGGCCGAGTTCCGCGACCGGATCTACCCCGGCTTGCGGTCAGATGGTACTGAGGAGCGCGGCGGGGACAAACCGTTTCATACAGTGATCAACGGCGAGAACTTCCACGTACTTGAGCTATTGACCTTTACTCACGAACACTCCGTAGACGCGATCTACATAGACCCGCCATACAACACGGGCTCTCGGGACTGGAAATACAACAACGACTATGTCGAGGGCGATGACCTGTACCGGCACTCGAAGTGGCTAGCGTTTATGGAGCGTCGGCTCAAGCTGGCAAAGCGTCTCCTGAAGCCGGACGACTCGGTCCTAATCGTGACTATCGACGAGAAGGAGTATCTCCGGCTTGGGCTTCTGCTGGAGCAGACATTCCCGGAAGCAGACATTCAGATGATCACAAGCGTCATCAATCCGAAGGGCTCGGCACGACAGGGGCGATTCTCGCGGACGGACGAATACGTCTATTTCGTCATGTTCGGAGCGAGCTCCGTTACGCCGTGGAAGACAGATATGATCCGCGATGCGCCATCCGATGAAGAATCGAGCGTACGCTGGGCCGGGCTTCTAAGAAACGGTGAGGGAAGCCTGCGAAGCCGCATTCCGAGCATGTTCTATCCCGTCTTCTTCGATATGCAGAACGGAGCATTTCACTCGGTCGGGGAACCACCGTCTGCGAGTACGGCGCGTGAGTTGGTTCCCGTCCCCGAAGGTACGGTAGCTGTCTGGCCAGTTGACGGCTCAGGTCGAGAACTCATGTGGCGGCTGAACCCCGCATCGCTTCGCCAGTATCTCGCTGACGGTTACGCTAAGTTCGGGCGTCGGGACCCTCGCACGGGTCGCCGCAGCCCCTCGTACTTGCAATCCGGCGTCCTCGCCAAAATCGAGACCGGAGACGTCATTGTCAATGGCTACGACGCCGAGGGTGCCGCAGAAATCGCATACCGCCCAGGCAAAAAGACAGTCCAGCCGATGACTCTCTGGAATCGCACCTCGCACTCAGCATCGGAACATGGAGCTTCTTTCATCAAGGGATTCCTACCGGGCAGGAAGTTCCCTTATCCGAAGTCGCTGTATGCAGTTGAGGATGCTCTGAGATTCTTGCTCAGCGACAAGCCAGATGCTGTCGTGCTCGACTTCTTCGCGGGCTCCGGCACGACCGCGCACGCCGTAATGCGCCTCAACAAGCAAGACGGCGGAAAGCGGCAGGCGCTCCTCGTTACTAACAATGAAGTCTCAGCGGACGAGCAACGAACGCTCCGGTCGTCCGGCCTCAGACCCGGCGACCCCGAGTGGGAGCAGCACGGGATCTGTGACTACGTCACTAAACCTCGGATACGCGCGGCTATTACGGGCAGAACCCCGGGTGGCGAACCAATCAAGGGCGATTACAGGTTCACCGACGAGTTCCCGATGTCTGACGGTTTCGAAGAAAATGCTGCATTCTTCACGCTGACGTACGAGTCGCCGTGGCGAGTCAGCACTGACCGCGCCTTCGCCGCCATCGCACCAATGCTCTGGCTACGCGCGGGAGCGAAAGGGCACCGGATCGACGCGATCACGAATGGATGGGCCGTTGCCGACAGCTACGGCGTTATCAAGGACCTCGACCTCGCATCGGAGTTCATTGCCGCCCTAAATGAAGCCGAAGAAATTCTTATTGCGTACATCGTCACGGATGACGAAGGGCGATACCAGCAGATCGCAAACGAGATTCCGGGGATAGAAACTGTGCGACTTTACGAGGACTATCTTCGCAACTGTGAGAGCAATGTGGACATCTGATGCGTTTCACACTGAAGGACTACCAGGGCGATGCTGTCGGCGACACCCTGCGGGAGCTCGCGGATGCGCGTGAGTTTTTCCACGGTGCGAGCAAGCGAGTTTCGTCGGTTGCACTTACTGCGACCACCGGTGCAGGTAAGACCGTCATGGCAGCAGGCGTCATCGAAGCGCTGTTCTGGGGCAGTGACGACTTCGATGTGGCCCCAGATCCCGGCGCCGTAGTCTTATGGTTCAGCGACGACCCTTCGCTGAACCAGCAGACCAGACACCGCCTGGATCAAGCGTCCGACAGGCTCCGCAACAGGCTCGTCACTGTTGAGCATCCCTTCCGGTATCCAAAGCTTCAGGCCGGTCACGTCTACTTCCTCAATACATCGAAGCTGTCACGTACGAGCCTTCTCGTGCGTGGCCATGACGACTCAAATACCCTTTCGGGAATTGAATCTCACCCCGACACTGTGCCGTTTACTATTTTCGACACTCTGCGGAACACAATAGAAGACCCGAACCTCACCCTCTATATGGTCTTGGATGAAGCTCACAGGGGTATGGGGAAACGACCCTCGTCGGATACCCCGACTATCGTTAAGCGCCTCATTAACGGACAAAGCGGTGTTCCGCCGATGCCGATCGTTTGGGGTATCTCCGCAACTGTGCAGCGGTTCGAGCAGGCAATGCAAGCCGCTGAAGTGAAGGACAACCGCGTTCACCTTCGCACCATCACCGTCGACCCAGTGCGTATTCAGGAATCCGGCCTCCTCAAGGACGACATCGTTCTCGACTTCCCTGCCGAGACCGGTGATTTCAACACCGTGCTCCTTCGTCGCGGCGTCCGCAAAGCCAAGGACATCTCTGCCGCATGGGCCGCGTACGCCGAGGCTCAAGACGAGACCGAAGCCGTCAAGCCGCTGCTCGTTCTGCAAGTTCCAAACAAGCCCGCCCCCTCCGAGGTGGCCGCAGCCATCGACGTGATTCGTGACGAGTGGCCCGAACTTGGGTCCGATGCGATCGCGCACGTATTTGGCGACCACACCGCACAGATATTTGGTCCACACAGCGTTCCGTATGTGTCACCGGAGCGCGTTCAAGATGCGACATACATCCGGGTCCTTCTAGCTAAAGACGCGATCAGTACTGGCTGGGACTGCCCTCGCGCCGAGGTCATGGTGTCTTTTCGACCCGCAGAGGATGAGACACACATCACACAGCTTCTAGGCCGCATGATTCGAACGCCTTTGGCACGCCGAGTCGAGGGCGACAACCTCCTAAACAGTGTCGAATGCATCCTGCCCCGCTTCAACAAGACGACCGCCAGTCGCGTGTTGGAACAGATCATGGGCAACGACATCACAGATACCGGGACCGGGACCGGCCAGCGGATCCTCATCGATCCCCAGCTAATGACCCCGAACGGAGCTGTTCCGGACGAAGTATGGGAGCTATTCACCGAGCTACCCGCCGAAACTCTGCCGCGCAAACATGCCAACCCGATCAAGCGGCTGACATCACTTGCACACGCACTGGCCGCCGACGCGCTGGTGCCCGAAGCGGGTCGCATCGCGCACGAGCGACTCCATGGCGTTCTGAACGGGCTGGCCGCACAGTATCCCAAGGAGCTAAAGAAGGCCGAGGAAGACGTGCTCACCGTCGCAGGCGGCTCAGTACGAGGACGTGCCCGCCACGGCCTGCGAGTAGACGATGCGTGGACCGAAGCTGCCGACGACCGCGCCATACAAGACTCTTATCGCAACGCAGCACGCACAATCACTCCGGACATCGCGCGCACCTATATTGATCACCTCGCAGCCGATACAGACGATGAAGACGTGCTCCGTGATGCACACGTTCGTATTGCCGGTCTCTCGATATTGCCGCAGACACGACCGGCACTCGATGCCGCAGCCGACTCAATCGCGGCAGAATGGTTGAGCCAGCACAGGGTTGCAATCAAATCACTGTCGGAGTCTCGCCAGAGTCTGTACGCGGAGATAACGGCGATGAGCACGGATCCCCAGCTCATATCGATGGCTCTACCTAAAAACCGACAGGAAGAGACTCGTCGCTCGGTTGGCGAGTCCACGCAGGAAGTTGAGCATCGACCTCTCCATCTTCTTTCTGACGAAAAAGGGTTGTACCCGATTGGGAAACTCAACCCTGACGAAATCCAAGTGCTTGATACGGAGATCCACCGCGGCGACCTGCTCGCCTGGTACCGCAATCCCACGGGCGGTCGAGACTCGATGAGTATCGCTTATCAAGACTCGCACGGGGTGTGGCGAACGCTTCGCCCAGACTTCCTCTTCTTCGTCGACACCCAGGATGGGGTGCGGGCTAATATCGTCGACCCGCACGGAGCCTGGCTGCCCGATTCGCTGGCAAAGCTACGGGGAATGGCGCGTTTCGCCGAGACGTTCAGTGAAAGCTTCCTCCGGATAGAATCCATCTCGCGGATAGAGGGCAAGTTGCGCGTGCTCGACTTCACCCGGCCCGAGGTGCGCACCAGCGTGCTGGAAGCCCTCGACGCCGACGCCGCCTACCGCAGTGCGTCGATCGCATACTGACTGATTCGAGTCGCACGAATCGGCGGGAGCTATTTCTGAGGTTCCGTAGAATCAACTTTGGAAAGCGGCAACTGGCGAGACACCTGCTTCACGCAGCTACGGCATCCACGCGATCAGCGGCGCATCGCGGCGCAGGTAAAGCGGATGCTGGGGGTGCCCATCCTTTGTGAAGCCCAATGTGTGAAGTCGCGGCAACAGTGCCAGCGCCTGGGTCACGCGGACCGGGTCGGCGTTCGTGCCCCATCCCGCGACGACGGTGCCGGTGACGTCGGCAAGCACGCGATCGTTATCCGGCCCCACCGGGTCGGTCGCGGCCATCATCACTTTCGGGTCCTTGGTGCGGAACGCGTACAGGTTGAGGATCACCATGCCGCCGTATCCCTCGCGCTTCGCGAAACCGACGCACCGTCGCAGTGTCGGATCGAGCTTTGCCGCGTCGGCGGTGCTCGGGTTGAGCAGCACGAATGTGATCATCGGCAGCGCCGGGTCCCATACGCGGGTCAGTGTGTAGCGGTAATCGCCACGAATGTCTGCGGTGGCGGAAATGAACTCAGG
Organism: Rhodoglobus galactosidasius; assembly: GCF_054957775.1. NCBI lineage: Bacteria > Bacillati > Actinomycetota > Actinomycetes > Micrococcales > Microbacteriaceae > Rhodoglobus > Rhodoglobus galactosidasius. The sequence continues at coordinate 76,560 of NZ_JBQIAV010000009.1, forward strand.
CATCGGGCCTCCTCCGGCCAGTTCATACTGTCATACGGCGACATCGGACCAGGCGCTGAGGCGATCCCGCACGAAGCCCGGTGCTCGTAGCACATCATCTTTCGGACTTCCGTGGAGTCCGAAATTTTGTACGCACGAAGCTAGGACGGTATGTAACGCCCCGCATAGTCGTGAGTGGCGAGGTGCACATAACGCTCGTCGAGCCGAGCGATGAGATCGACGCAGGTCCTGATAGAAACGGCTTGCATCTGGAGACTAGGCGTGACCTCAAAGTAGGCTACCCCGTCGCTAAATTCCTCAATCTGCCGAATATCACTCATCGCCCGCACAACTTGGTCGCTCCCATGGAGAAAGGCGCTGCTTACTTTCCAAATCACGAGTGGCGCGGACACTTCATAGCCGTTGACGCGGTGGTCGCCACTTTTCGGAGACACGGCTGTAAGTATCGCGGTGTACCTCGGAGGCGGCCCGAGCACGATCTGCCGTAGCGGGACGACTGTGCTCTTCAGCTCGTTGAGACGATCAAAGGCTTTCTCGGCCTGCTTCCGGGCCAGTGCAGCCGCACCCTTACCCCCGATTAGTTCGACAAATTTGAGCGCCTCTTGCGAATTCCGGTAGGAGAGTTGCAGCGCGCGCAGGACCCGGTCTGCCTTTTTCGAGGATTGAACTATCCATGGCGAGTAGCGCTTGTAGGTAGCGCTACTCGCCACAGCCCCGCGAACTGGTCGTGGACAGACTCGGTATCGGCCCAGACCCGGGTGATGATCGCCCCGACCGTGCGCCACGCAATCCGCATCAACACGGTGATCGCGGTCTTGGACGTTTGCGTGGCCAGCCAGGCGACCTGATCGTCGAAGAAGAGGGTGTGGCCGCTCTGATGCCGCGCCCAGGGAACGGCAGCCACGATCACACCGTGGATGGAACACGTCACCCGTGGTGCGTCAGCCTCCAACACGACCTGAACCGACCCGGCATCCAACGACCGCCAGCGCCGTCGCCCTGTTGTGCCCCGGGTTTAATGGAGGTTCTTGATCACCTGAAAGGTTGAGAACCATATGCCAGTATTGAAGAAGTATCCGACCGAGCTGAAAGAGCGCGCGGTCCGTCTCGTGATCGAGGCCCGCGGTGGCCCCGGCGGTGATCGCGGGGCGTGCACTCGTATTGGCCAGCAGCTCGGTATTCCCTCTGACACGTTACGAGGGTGGGTGGCGCGCGCCGAGATCGATAGTGGGTCTAGGCCGGGCACGTCCACCGATGACGCGGCCCGTCTGGCCGAGCTGGAGCGTGAGGTCAAGGAGTTGCGTCGGGCGAATGCGATCCTGCGGAGCGCGTCGGCTTTCTTCGCGGCGGAGCTCGACCGCCCACACAACCGATGATCGATTACATTGATGCGAACAAGGATGAATTCGGGGTCGAGCCGATCTGCAGGGAACTGCCGATCGCCCCGCAAACCTATTACGCAGCCCGGAACAGGCCGCCCTCGAGACGCGCCGTCAGTGACGAGGAGACCGTGGTGAAGATCCATACTGTGCATAGGAAGAACTATGGCGTCTATGGTGTCCGGAAGGTGCATGCGCAGCTGAAGCGAGACGGCCACCCGGTCGCCAGATGCACGGTCGAGCGGTTGATGCGTCGCGAGGGATTACGGGGTGTCTTGCGGCGCAAGGGGCCACGGACGACGGTCCCTGGACCGTTTTTGGACCGGCCTGGTGATCTCCGTCGACCGGAGGTTCACCGCGCCGGCACCGGACTGCCTGTGGGTGGCAGATATCACGTACATTCGTACGTTCTCCGGTTGGGTTTATGCGGCGTTCGTTTTAGACGTCTTCTCCCGCCGCATTGTGGGTTGGCAACTGTCCACGACGATGCATACCGAGCTCGCCCTCGATGCCCTCGAGATGGGCATCTGGACCCGTCAACGGGCTGGCCGGGACTTGTCTCAGCTCGTACATCATTCCGATCGAGGGGTGCAGTATCGTGCTGTGCGCTACACCGATCGTCTCGCCGAGGCAGAAGCCGTCGCCTCGGTCGGGTCCAAAGGTGACAGCTACGATAACGCGATGGCCGAGGCGTTGAACTCGCTCTTCAAAGCCGAACTGATCCGCAACCGTGGCCCATGGAGAGGGATCGACGATCTTGAGATCGCGGTCGCGGAATACATCGATTGGTACAACCATCGCCGGCTCCACGGCGAGATCGGTCATATTCCCCCGGTCGAGGCCGAGACCAACTTCTATTCAAACCTGCCCGCCATCACAAAGATGGAACGGGTCTAACCGAGCCTCCAACAAACTCAGGGCTTGACACCCAGCGCCCGCGTCAAATCGCGGACTGCGCTTTCGACACGCCCCGTACCGGTTCCGCATCGACGCCATCGGCCGCACCGACGCGACCAGAATCCCGCTTACCACGTCGAGATCGATGTCCTCGACGATGGTCTTCTCGACACCGAGCAGAGTCCACCATAATGTTGAAGATCGCACGCCGTTTTTCCGTTCCGAGTCTCTGTACCTTTGACAGTCAGAAACCTAGACAGAAAGCGGCGTGCGGGCGTTGTCAAGCTGCTTGGAGTCGTTCGGTGTCCGTTTCGATGCCCGGCTTGGGCAGGTTGATACCGACGATGCCTGCTGGTGCCGGGGTGGACGGGCGCCTGCGGAATCGTTCGGGATGCCGCTGGTAGTAGGCCTGTTGAGTGTGGTCTCGCTGCTGCCAGAGTTCGCGCCAGGTGCCGTCGTGGACCTCGTTCGGTGAGAACAGGGCGATGCCGGAGTGCTTGTGGTTGGCGTTGTACCAGGGCACGTACCAAGCCATAAAGATGCGGGCTTGCTCGATGTCGGGGAAGGTGCCGGGGTAGTTCGGTCGATATTTCATCGTGCGGAACTCCGACTCCGAGAACGGATTATCGTTGGAGACCCGCGGCCGGTTGTGGGTCTGAGTGATCTCGAGATCGGCGAGAAGGTTTTGAGTACGGTCGAGCGCATCGCGGGTCCGGAGTCGGCGTGCACGGCGTCGGGCAGCCCCTCGCGGGCGAACGCGTCCTGAAACATCTCAACGGCGAGGTCATCGACCTCGCGGTCCTCGACGCGCCAACCGACGAGCTTGCGGGAGTAGATATCGATGATCGAGTACGCCTTGAACGCGCAACCACGCCACGGGGTGCGTAGGTCGGTGATGTCCCAGCTCCAGACCTGCCCGGGACCGGTCGCTTCCAGCACCGGTGCGGCCCGCGGCGCCTGGTTCCGACGGCGGGTCGGGACGATGGGCCGGGCCGATTGGTCCTCAATGTCGCGGGCTATCCGCCACCAGGAGCGGCGTGAGGCGAGCATCACCCCGTCATCCCACGCGGACGCGAACGAGTGATCGACCGACACACCGTCCGCCCAGCCTGCGGTGATCCGCTCCGCGACCCGGGCACGTTCGGGCACGCCGATCCGCGACGGATACGCCCGATCCTTCTGCGAGATCGGATCCGCCACCCGATCTCTTGAGTGATGGCGGTAGTGCCACGTCGACCGCGACAGCCCCGTCAGTGTCAGTGCCTCCCGCTGAGATCCGGTCGCCAACGTCAGCTCGATGACGAGCGTGTTCTCGGCGCCGAGGAATCGGATGGATCGGTCCTCGTCGGGATGGCGTCGGGCTCTTGCTCGTTCATCGAGTGCAAGAGCCCGATAGCTTTTCCCAATGCCTCGTTTGTGTGCTCGAGTTCACGCACCCGCGCGTTTAGCTTCGTAACCTCGGCCTCGTGTGCGGCGCGTTCTGTGGCACGCGCTCGCGCGATCGAGGTTCGGTTGCTCGGAGGGATGGTCATAGGACTACCCTCTCGCGGGACCAGCCCACGGTCGAGATCACCCTCAAATACCGCCGCACGCCACCGCCGCAACCTCTCATACGCAACGCCACGCGCCGACAGCCACAACCCCTTCTGCCCCTGCGGCAACGCCTGATACTCAAGCACAAACTCGCGGATCTCCTCCGCAGTAAACCCCACACTGATCGACATCGTCGCCTCGCCTCTCGCCGGCCATGAACTGACTCACAACCAGTCTGGCAAAGAGGGGTGCGCCGTTAAGGCACTCCGAAACGACCCACGGTTACGTCACAAGAGCCTGTTTTATACGCTTTTGTATGCGCAGGCTGGAATCGAGATGTTCGTGTCGGTCTAAGTTCTTCGATTAGTTTTCTTCATTGGGAAGTCAACCGTTGTCTAGAAGTGCACCGTAGGTATCAACGCGTCGATCCGAAAGGGGATGATTGAAATCGTTCCAGTTGCGTGAGCCCTTGGCTGCCGATAGATCAACGTCTGCAAATAAAATTTCCTCATCAGCTGCTGACGCCGGGCCTGCAAGAACCTCCCCGCTATAACTGACAATCACGCTTTGTCCCACAAACGCCTGACCCCGTTCGATGCCAACACGATCTGCAGCCGCGATGAATACGGAGTTCGTGTGGGCTGCTGCTTGAGTAAGAGTTATCGCCATTGCTGGCGCATCTGCGTGCTGGCCTTCCATGGGAACCCAGTTGGTCGGTACGCAGACAATGTCCGCTCCTCCGAGCGCGCAGGTGCGGTATGACTCAGGGAACCACCCGTCGTAGCAGATAACTGTGCTGATTCGACCAAGAGGAGTATTGAATATGGGGAATCCAAGATTTCCAGGCTGAAAAATGAGTTTTTCTCTATTCCAGAGATGCACTTTGCGGAACCTCCCAATTAGACCGTCTGGGCCAATCACTACAGATGTGTTGTAGAGCAAACCTTCATCAGTTTCGGTGATGCCAGCCACGACGTGTAGGCCCCGCTCACGGCAGACCGATTCCCAAAGTCGAAGCGTTGGGCTATCCCTAAGGTCTTCTGCATACTTGTGCGCCTCCTCCTGCGAATCGAAAACATATCCAGAATTTGTCAGTTCCGGTAAGACGATGAGATTCGCACCATTATCAGCAGCTTCATTTAGGAAGTCGACTGACCTTTTACGGTTGCTTCCGATTTCACCTATATCTGGGCGCATTTGCACTACTGCTACACGAGTAGTGCCGGAGTTGTCCGGGGCCACCGTTGTCATGCCAACTTCCTATCATCAATCGCGCTTCCAAACAGGGACGAATTTTCAACAACGCCAAATCCGCTCGGCCTACGCAAATGCCAATCGGTAAGTTCTTGGTATCGCGCGCCCAATTGACAAAGCATCCGATCAGCACCCCTACGAGCAATAAGTTGAGCGCCAATAGGCAAACCGTTCTCAAATCCGCAAGGAATTGAGAGCCCTGGAAGACCTGCCAAACCCCAGAGATAAGTGAAAGCTAGGTTCTGTTCTGTCGATTGAAGCGGATCGATTGGGCCGAGCAAACTGGGGGCCCGGGGAACTGTGGGAAGTAGAATCACATCCAGGTTCTCAAAAATACCTTCAATCTTTCTGGAAAGTTCTACCCGTTCTTTTGATAAGGCATTCTCTTCTTCAGGGCTTATCAATTTGGCTAGCTGCAATCTGCTAATGACATCCTCACCAAAGTCTTTTGGGTTTTCTTCAGATTCATCCCCATAAATCCGCCAAGCTTCAGCTCGCGCAATCATGCGGGATACGTAGTCACATCTTTCTGGGTCAGGTACTTCGAATTCAACGAGAGTAGCTTTGCCTGCACGTTCTAGAACATGACCCATTTCGATTACTGCTTGCGCTGCACCTGAGTCCACTCCCTCTGTGAAATAGAAGCTTGTTGGGATTCCAATCCTTAATTTAGAATTACCATCAATTTCATCGCTTGGAATCTCGCCAACTGCGATATCTAATAGCAGTTCCAGGTCGAAAGCAGTCCTCGAAAAAATGCCAACAGTATCGAAGCTTGGAGCGAGTGGGTAAACGCCTTCAGCACTCACTTCACCAAAGGTAGGTCGCAGGCCTGAGATACCAGCTATAGCTGCAGGGCACCTCACTGATCCGCCTGTATCTGTTCCCAGCGAGAAGTCAGCCCAACCAAGTGCTACTGCAACTGCCGATCCACCGCTTGACCCCCCAGCGTTGCGGTTGCTGTCCCATGGATTTCTGACTGTCCCGAAGTGCGGGTTTTCGCTGGTCGCGCCGAAAGCCAGCTCGTGCATGTTTGCCATGCCAACAAGAACTGCTCCAGCTTCACGAAATTTCTTCACGACATCAGCGTCACGCTCAGGTATCCGATTAGAGAAATGGTCAGAGCCCAAAGTTCCTGGAACGCCCCCTACATCGATGTTGTCTTTCACCACGAATAGCCGGCCATCCAGCGGAAGCGGAGCCCCAGAACGCCGTGCAGTAAGTACGCGTTCCAAATCCTTCTCCGCCTCAGGCGGCGTGAGGGAAATGAGCGCTTTTGTCGAACGGTTCCCAGCTTCAATTGCAGCCAAAGCTCTATGCAAGAATGTGAGTGCTATCTCTGAGTCCAACCCATCTGGAATAGCACAAAATGTTTCGCTCATGCGAGGACGCCAGTTTCACACATGCTAAACGCCGAGGTACTTCTGCTGAAGTTCGGGACTATTTGAGAGCTCATCGAAGGGGAGTCGCTCAACGATCAAACCGCGATCCATAATGTGAGCGTGGTCTGCAACCCTAGTCAGGAAATCGAGTCGCTGTTCGACTACTAGGAGAGCCACTCCCTTTTCGCGTGAAAGATGTTTCAGAGACTCTGCAATTTCAATGATGATGGACGGCTGAATTCCCTCAGTTGGTTCGTCGAGGATGAGCAGCTTTGGCTTGGACATCAGGGCCCGACCAATAGCTAATATCTGCTGTTGCCCGCCGCTCAGGGCACCCGCGCGGCGGTCCTTTATCGCCTTAAGAACGGGGAAAAGCTCGTAAACAGATTCGTAAGAATCAGATATTTTGCCCTTGTACGAACTGGCCCCAAGCGCAAGATTGTCCTCCACCGAAAGTCGGGGAAACACCAATCGGCCCTGAGGAACGTAACCGATACCTTTCGGGCAGCGTGTCCATGCACCCTTGCGGGCGAGATCCTCTCCTTCGACTGAAATGGAACCTGTCTGAACTGGAATTAAGCCCATGATCGTTTTCAGGAGAGTCGTTTTACCTGATCCGTTTCGGCCAATAAGCCCTACAGCTTCATGTTCGGCAATCGTCATATCGATGCCGTCAACAACTCTTAGCTTTCCGTAACCTGCTGAAACTCCTCGGATATCAAGCACTGGGTTTTTTGTGACCAATTCGATCAACGCTCCACATTCGATTTCGTAGCAGTTTGGTTGGGTTCTGCAGATTCACGGCCAAGATAGGCGTCCATAACGGCGTCATCGTGACGCAGATCGCTAATGTGGCCGGTTCGAAGGATCTGTCCTTCATGCATCACAATCACGTCTCCGCCGAGTTCTTCAACGACACCCATGTCGTGCTCAACTACAACTACGCCGCAGTTCAATGAAAGTCGGTGAATCATGTTGACAGTCTCGGTTCGCTCACCGATAGTCATACCCGCGACTGGTTCGTCCAGGAGGATAAGTGTGGGCTTTTGCGCGAGAACCATTCCGATTTCAAGCCACTGCTGTTGACCATGGGAAAGTGAATAAGCTTCGACATTCTTGACTTCTGTGAGCCCTGCCTCAACGAGGCACTTCTCTACTAACGCTGCACGATCACGTTGATGCTCGTTACGTGCTGCGAGGCTAATGTTTTCCCGCACACTCAGCTCAGGGAAGAAGCTTGCTGTCTGCAACTTAATTCCGAGGCCAAGGCGGGCACGCTTGAAGGAAGGGAGCTTCGAAATGTCGTGTCCGTCAAACTCGATCGAACCTTGGTCAAGTCGGATTCGCCCGGAAAGCAAGCCGAACAAACTGCTCTTACCTGCACCATTAGGACCGATGATGCATTTAATCTCATTACGTCCGAGCTCGAAATCGATACTTCGAACTGCTTTCACGCCGCCGTACGACTTACTTACACCACGAACAGTTAGCAGAGGAGTTCCAACATTGCTTTGGTTCTTCTTTGGGGGCGTGGTGGTAGGTACGGGTGCCGCAACTTCGGTAGGAACAACTGGCTCAGCCTTACTCTGCTGGTCGGCATCGCTAGCCTTTCGGTTGAGTACCGAACGCCAAGCCTTTGTAGCTAGTGCCGCAACACCGTCAGGAGCCACCAAGACTATGAGGACAACCAACGCACCCAAGATGAGAGTCACGTATTGGCTTATGTCACTTGAACCGAAGTAGAACTGAACTGCCGAGATAAGAATTGCACCAATAACAGAGCCAACCGGACTGCGGCGTCCGCCAACCAAAACCCAAATCACAATCAGGGTTGCAGAGTTAGCACTGAACTGTCCCGGATTCACGAATTGCGACCACGCTGCAAATAGCGAACCTGCGATTCCTGCCACTCCACCTGCGAGTGCGAAAGAGCTGAGCTTAAATAACCTGACGTCGTAACCGATTAACGTTGAACGATCCTCGTTCTGACGAATACCGTTGAGAACCCGACCGTAACGAGCGTTTCGAAGGCGAGTCAAAACCAGCCAAATTCCAGTGGCGCAAACCAGAGTTACTATAAATCCCGTCAGAGGGTCAGCAACAACATAATTTTCTCCGAACCCGAATGCCATTGGCATAATTCCTACGAGTCCGTTTGCTCCACCAATCGATGCCGAACCTGCTTTGAATGACAGGCCGGAGGCAAATGCTACGAATACGAGGGTGAATGCGTAAGTGATAATCGCCACTGCGATATCATTCAATTTTCCGTAGAAAATGAAATATCCTAGGCCTGCCGCTAACGCGGCGGCGACGATACCTGCTGGAATTGCCCACACCAGAGTTGAGCCTTGGACGCCGAAGTTAATACTTAGGACTCCATAGACGTATGCTCCGACTCCGAAGAATGCGGCCTGCGCAAAGCTGAGGATGCCCACATTTCCCCAGATGAACTGAAGACTCAGCGCCACGAGAGCAGAAGTCATCCAGAGCGTAAGGTTACTGGCCATATCGTCGCTTCGTGCGATACCGAAGATAAGGATTACGGCCGAGACCGCCAAGACAGAGAGGGATGGGGAAGTCTTGCCCCAGGAGCGAAATCGTCCGAGGGCGATGCCAAGGCCTTTATTAGTTGATCTAGCAGGGGTAGAAATCATCTTTGGCTCCGGTAGTCAGTAAAGGATTTGGTCAGCGAGGGCGTTATACCCGCTTGCGCCAATTTGCCGAGAATCCCCGGCCAAAAATACGAAGCAAAATGATTGCGGTCAGAAGGAGAGTTACCTGCCCGATGAGGCTGCTGAAAACCGTGGCTGTAATTCCCTGTGCGAGTCCTAGGACAGATCCAGCAGTGAGTAGACCGGTAACGGGGAGCGGTCCACCAACTGCAACTGTGAGGAAGGAGTTCGCAATGAACATGTCACCTAGTTGGGGAGTAATTGAGAACAGGGGCGCCACAATAGCTCCCGCTGCGCCTGCTAGAGCGCAGCCGATTGCAAAAGTTGTCGCCTTCACGCGTTCGGTTCTGATTCCTAAGGCGAGAGCCATTTCAGGAACTTGGACACTCGCATTCGCGCGGAGGCCGAAAGGTGTTCGTGTGAAGAGAAGGTATGACGCCAGCATCATCAGTGCAGCTGCTCCGATAACAACCACGCTGTACCAAGAGGTGGAGTAGTCACCTATCTGGAATGATCCAAGTGGGGCTGGAACGTTCGAACTAACGGGCCCAAAAATGATAATGATGATTTGGGTCAACATGAGGCCGAAACCCCACGTTACAAGAATGCTTTCAAGTGCCCTGTGTTTGAGCGGCCTGATTAGGACGGCATAGACAACAGCTCCGAGTAGTCCTGTCGCCAATGCCGCTATCAAAACCGCTAAGAGGAGAGGGGCTCCCAGGGAGTCAACGACAAGCAGTACATAAGCGCCCAGCATGACGAAGGCTCCTTGGGAGAAATTCACAATCCCCATGAACCCGTAGACCACAGCAAGTCCTGCCGAGGTCAAAATGAGTACCGACACACTTGCAATTAGGGTAATAGCGATAGTCGTGACTTGGTCCATGGTGATTGTGAACTCCTAATTCGATTCAGTAATCCGAAGATTAACCCTCGGGTACGAACTGCTGGTTAGTCTTTGGCTTGGACACAAGGTCACAAACCGACTGTTCGTACTCGGGAACAACTGCATCGAAAGTTTCGAGAATATCGAAACCGTTAGTTGCGTTTCCGCGAACGATATAAATCGGGCGGATGAGGTGGTTGGTCTTTGGATCAAAGGTGACCTGGCCCGCAGGAGAGTCAATCGAAATGCCACTCTGCAGTGCCTTCAGTACCTTTGCTGGCTCGGTAGAACCTGCTTTGTTTGCAGCTTCAGACCAGAGCTTCCATGCAATCCAGGTGTTGGCACCACTGCCGTGGATCTCATCTGCACCCTTGCCGTATTGAGCATCCCAAGCAGCCTTGAAATCCTTGTTTGCTTGGTTGTCAACCTGGGGGACGTAGTCAAGAGCCGCAATAATGCCCTCGCCTGCTTCAGGAGATATTGCGAGCTGCTGGTTGCCCGAACCGTAGTTGGTCGAGATCAGAGTCATCTGATCCTTCAGGCCCGCTGCTGCAAACTGAGCGGCGAAGCCAGTCTGAGCTGCACCAACTGGAAGCCACACGATTACATCTGGCTTAGCAGCCTGAATTTTGTTGATCGTGCTTGAGTAGTTGCTGACGTCAAGTGGTACCAAGTCAGAACCTACTACTTCTCCGCCACCATCCGTGATGTACTCCGTGAACCAAGTGGTTGAAATCGATCCGAAGTTGTAGTCAGGGGCAATGATGTAGTACTTCTTACCCAGGTTCTTCAACGAGTAATCGATGAGAGGCTGAATCTGCTGAGATGCGGAGGGTCCGGTAAAGATAGTGTTTGCGTCGCAGACACCACCTTCATAGAGGGCAGGGTAGAAGAAAAGCGAGTCACCGCTTGCGAAAAGTGGTCGCATAGCTTCACGTGCTGAGCTTGTCAGTGCACCAACGACTACTGGAGCTTTCTCAGTCTGAATCAGGTCGCGGGTGTACTGGACATTGAGTGCGTCCTGAGACTGAGTGTTCTTGTTAGACAGCTTCAGCTCAGATCCGGCGGCACCACCTGCTTCGTTAATCGCAGCGATAGCTAGCTCAGAGGCATCCCGCTGCTGCTGGCCATAGATTTCAAGACCACCAGAAAGGTCCTGAACTGCTCCAACTGTTAGCGGTGAAGCAGAACCTCCGCCTGAACTGGATGGAGCACATGCTGTGAGGCCAAATACTGTTGCTGCAACAAGAGCAACACCGGCAACCCTCATGTTTCGTCGCATTGACGATTTTGCTGATTGGTTTTCAGACATCCTTGTCTTCCTTCTTATTACGTTTTCTTGGTGTGTGATTCAAGGTAGAACTGCTGTAAATCCTATTTCGCCAAACGATTGCAAACCCGCTACTGGAAGCTAACACAATCGATTGGCGAACACAAAAATAGCCTCTTTACTGGGGTCTTGGGTTAATGTTTACTACTATTGAAAATGCTGGCCAAATTCAGCAAATTAGAGGAAACGTGATTGTGCATTCTCAACGAGTGACGCTCAAGATGGTGGCTGTGGAGGCCGGAGTCGACCAATCCACTGCCTCCCGCGTTCTCAATGGTCGGTTAGGCACTACCCACAGAACTGCCTCTGTTGAAAAAGTCAATCGGGTACTCGAAGCTGCTTCTAAATTGGAGTACAAGCCGAACCCGTTAGCAAAAAGTCTTCGTACAAATAGGACAAATCAGGTCGGGGTATTGGTTCCGACGCTGACAGATATCGTTCTGGCCACCATTTACGAAGGTTTCGAAGATGCCGCTAGGGAACATGATTTCGGTACGTATGTGACAAACACACTCGATGACCCTGTTCGAAGAAAACAACAAACAGAAATGATGTTGGATAGGTACCCAGATGCTCTCGTGTTCGGAGATGCTGACTCCCGCGATGACTTCCTTGCCAAGCAACAAGAACGTGGGTTGAAGTTTTGCCTGGTATCTCGAAGATCGCCAGGATTTTTATCAGCAACCACTGACGACTTCCTCGGTGGCCAACTGGCTGCTCAACACCTTCTTGATCTGCACATGCAAAACGTTGTGATTCTTTCGGGGCGAAGTTATGCCTCAACTTCGATAGACAGAACTGCCGGTTTCGTGCAAACGTTCAAGTCGGCTGGCCTAACAATCAACCCAAAACACATTGTTTTCTCTCCTTTCGACACGGAAGGTGGCCGAGCAACGATGCTGAAACTGCTAGAAACGGGAGTCAGGCCCCAGGCAGTCTTCGCGACTAATGACTTCCCCGCAATTGGAGCAATGTCGGCACTTCAAGAGTTCGGACTCATTGCGGGCGAGAACGTCGGCGTCATCGGATTCAATGATGTCCCTCTAGCAGCTGCAATCCCTGTTCCACTCACCAGCATCTACGTCCCTCACCGTGAGATGGGCGCAAAAGCCTTCGAACTAATAAGAGCGCTTCTTGACGGAGAGACACCAGATTCAATCATGTTGACCCCCGAACTTCGTCCGAGAAAATCTACTTTAGGCGTCAAGCTTTGAACTCAAACTGTTCAAGGCCGAATAATCACATCTCTCTGTAAACCTCGATCCACCGATCGGGTTGGGGCTCGGGTCAAGTTCTGATTTGACCCGGGTTGGGGCTCGTGAGCGCGGTTAAACGCGGGGCCTCGCTGCCCGTGCCGTGCCACTCGTGGTCCTAATCGCTCGGTCGGGGGTCTGGTCGTCAGCTGGGCGCGAGTCGGGGGCGCTCTGTGCTGTGGCGGAACAGGGCGGTCCACACGGTTTCCCATGGCCATTGCTTGGGCAGGTGGAGCATGATGCGTCTGGCGTGGCGAGTAGCGCTTGTAGGTAGCGCTACTCGCCATATCCACATCGCGGTAGCTGCAGCCTCAACTCCCGTTCGAATTAACGAATAGATCGAGAAGGGGTAAGCAAGCAGCTTCTCGTTCTCGTCATCAATCATCATCTCGAACAGCCTCTCGAGGTTCTCACTCGCCCGCGCATGATGCGCCACTACGAGGGCGTCAAGAGGCTCCCGCGCTGTGTGGCCCCGCTCTACATCGAGCATCGAGCCAGAAAGCGGAGGCGGAAGCTGGGCCGCTAGCTCACCAAACCGGAGTCGCGCCTCCTGGATGGCGCGGATGGCGAGTTGCATTTGCTCATCGGTTTCTTGCCGATCATGCCTCCCGATCATGACTCGATTCTATGGCTGTGTTGTGCCAAACGATCAGCACGAGGCTGATCGGCTCAAACAGAAACTGCGGCCGCGATTTCTCGAAACTCCTCTGCCGTAAGAGTTATCCGGCTGGGGTGACCGCCTGCAGCAACGAGATCGTCACGCTCCCAAGAAAGGCTGACATGGCCTTCGGCAGTCAGCCTCGCGGTCACTGTGACGTGGGTGTTTGCCGGCGCGGGCCAGTCCGCGGGCCTTGTCTGCCGGAAAATTTCTTTGGGTTCGCTGCTCGTCATATACTCTTCCCTTCCAGTGCCACCGACATTCGATTACCCTTCTGGACTTTTCAGTTGCCAGTCATCATTCGGAACACTTCGATTGCCGCCGAGTGCACGTCACCGCCGCGCACTCGGATCTCTTTCTCCAACGTGTCGATCGCGTACTGGAGGTTCTCCTGCTCAGGGATGAGCGGCTCAGGACCAAAGTCTTCTTTCTCATCAATAGAGGCTGTGGTGCGGATTGCTGGAGAGTTAGCCTGTCGTGCTTGTTTGATGATCCAATGTGCAACTTGCTCGGGGCTGGCGTTGATGTGTAACCCTGACGCGATGTTGGTTGCGCCTTCAACGTTGAAGTACCACTCCAGGTCGTCGTCCTCTGGGTCGATGGATGCGGTGTCGCGTGGGTCGTCTGCATCGCCGCGGGTACCGAGGTCGATGTGTAGCGCGAAGGTGCCACCCATGTCTGTTTCGAGCTGTACGGCGAACGGCAGGCACGCCTCGACTGCTCGCATTGCTTTATCCACGGCTTCGATTCGACCTTCATTGCTGTCCATCTGTGTGTTCGTCATTTCTCGCTTCTCTCCTTGCCAACTATTTTTGGTGCTTTCCGGCACAGAGATGATTTAGGTGCGCCGAGAGCGCAGTGTGAGTGCCTGACCGGTTGCTAAGTGCAGGGCGAAGCCCGGAATCTGCAAATAGGGAATGCCGAGCACGTAGCGACCAGAGCGCCGTATCGTCGGCAATACGGAAAGGCAGCAAAGCTCAAAAGGAGCTGCGCTTCGCGCAGTCCATGTACCGGCCTCCGTGCCGGCACCGCATTTCGAAGTCGCGTTCCGCGACGGAAAGCACGACCGCCAGGTCGTGTGGCAGAGAATCAGAGCTTGAAAACACATGAGTCGAGGGGGTGGCCGAAGCCACCCCCTCGATGATCTTGCTACTCGGTCTTTCGACGCTGGAGCGTATCCAGGATCGTGATTGATCCCTCGCCTTCGACCTTCAGCGTCGACAGTAGCTGATACCCGAGTTCTCCGTACATCGCGAGCTCAAGAGCCCGTCCTGCAAGCTGCTCAGATTTTCTGCCCACGCTCACGCGGGAAGAAAATGTCGTGCTGACAGTCTCTAGAGCGAAAGTCTCTTCTTGTGAGTTAGTCATTGTTTCTCTCTCTATTGGGTTATCAGATTCGCGGTGCCGATTTGGCACGCAGAGCAATAGAGAGCGGAGGAGGCGAAGTGCCCGCAGTAAGCGGTTGCTAAGCGGGGGAACGAAGTGGAGGAGTCTGCAAATAGCGAACGAAGGGTCGCAGCCAATGGAGCGAACTATGGTCGTAGAGACAAAATGGTATCGCGAATCTACCCACGAAGCGACGGAGCAATGGGGGTACCCTCATGTGCATGTGTGGACGGTTTGCTCTTGACGACAAGGTCAACGCTCTGATCGAGGAGTATGTTGCCGCCGGTGGTGACTTCCGTGAGTGGTCAGCGTCATGGAACATCAAACCGACAACACAGATCCCGATCCTTTTCGAGGATGAAGAACATGGGCACCGTGCGGAACTTGCTCGGTGGTCTCTCGTTGCCCCGTGGGCGAAGGATCTCTCGCAGAAGTTCCCCACGTTCAACGCCCGCTCAGAGAACATCACTGACAAGGCCACGTGGAAGAGCCCCGTGAAATCCAAACGAGCCATCGTGCCGGCCACTGGCTACTTCGAATGGGTCACTGAATGAAAAACTAGAACACCCAACTTCATCTACGACCCAGCAGGCGAACTGCTCGGATTCGCGGGCCTGCACTCCTGGTGGAAGGACCCGTCCAAGGAGGACGACGATGCGTGGTTGCTGTCAACGACGATCCTGACAATGGCCAGCGTTCCCGAGCTTGCCCATCTGCATGATCGAAACCCGGTGACACTCCCCCGCGAGTTCTGGGACGAATGGACCGCACCCACGACAGTGGGCGATCAAACTTTGGTCGATGCCGCTGTCGCGGCAGCAATCCCGGTCGCAAGCTCCCTAACCTCCCACCAGGTTGCGCCACTGAATGGAAACGGCCCGGACCTCATTGATCGAGTGTCCTGACCCCGCAGCACCTCACAATTCTGCTGCCCTGCGCCAACAGCCGATAATTGCCGTCCGTTATCCACAAACTGGATCACTTCATCAGAGCAGGCCGTGCACTTATTAGGCTGCACATATGGGAACAGTCGTCGGACTAAACGGCAAGCCGGTTCACCCGCTGACGCTCACTATCCGAGCGGCTTTACTGGCCGATGGCTCTGCCTCACTGGAACTCGAAGGCTTGCCCGTCTCGGTCGATGAGTGGCGCCGGCTGGCGCGCGTCGTCGCCCGCGAGCTCGGGCGCCCTGTGCGAACGTTCGTTTCAGCGGACGCGATCCACGCGGTTCTTCGTGATTGGCCGGCCGATGATTGTGAGCGGCGGATTCACGATCAGGCGATGAAGGAAGCGGTCGAGGCCAGCGCGTTGATGACTGAGATGACCTCCCCCATTACTGTGTGCCCGTCGTGCGGCCGCGACCGCGAATGGCGGCCAGGCGATCGCTTCGAGAAATCCGGAACAATCACTTGTGCGCGCTGCGGGCTAGTTGAGCTGCAGCCTGCCCCTCGTTGAACAAACCCGTGGTGACCACAGGCTGGCCCGCCAGTTCAGAGTCGCCCTTTGAACACGATCAAAGGCCCAAGCCGTCATGAGCTGCCCCAACAATGTGCTGTTCCATTCCCCGCACCCGCGAGCGTGCACGAGCAGCCTGAAGGTCCGTGACGTTCTTGGGTCCGCGCGCACGAAGTTGGTCCTCGATCGAGGGCGGCAGCTGCACACGCTGCTCCAGTTTCCTCTTCAATTCTTCAACGCTGCCGATCTCACCGTACCCGTCGCCTACGACAGTTACAGCGTCGTTTGTTGAGTCAAGCTGAGCGAAATAGCTGGCAACTGAAGGATCGAAACCCACGGTCCAGGACTGCCCTTGCTCATCTGCGAATACGTACCTAGACATGACTCTCTCCAATTCGTCGCCATATAAGCGTGCGATACCGTGCATGCACGTGGGGGCCGTTGCCGGAAGCTGTGGATAGTTAGTCGGCGGCCGCACCTATGGTGATGTCGTGGGCAGCAGCAAGCGCTATGCGCGCCAGATCGATGGACGAATGGACGCGAGCATCATCGCGCGAATAATGGCATCAAGCGCCCCACACTCGTTGAACGACGAAGAGCTGGAATTGAGTCGTTTCGACCTCACTCGAACACAAAACCCACGCCCCGTCAGGGCATGGGTTCGATATTCCGACGGAGCCCTCCAGGTCGAAGCGGACGCAGTGGCATGGACAGAACGAGCCGTGGCCATCACATGGAAAACCATCAGCGGAGAACCACACCACGCCTGGGTGTGGGGCTCCGCTGTCGAATCGCGCTGACGCTTTCTCAGCGCGAAGTGCCGGCTGCTGCGCCGGCACGTACTGCCTACTGGCAGCTGTCGCACTGCAGCTCTTCCATCGGGTCGACGGGGACGGAGTATTCGTCGACGTCAGGTTCTGACTTCTTGTTCATGGTGATCTCCTTGGGATTGTGGCCTGTTGGCTAGAGACGCTCAACAGCTCGAGTCCGCTGACAGTGCGAACCACCGTGGCCAAAGTTTGCGCAGCAAAGTTTTCCGCGAAAGAGGTTGAGGTGCGGGCGGGCGAGCGGGCGAGCGGGCGAGCGGGCGAGCGGGCGAGCGGGCGAGCTGAGTCTCTTCGTTGCCAACAGCTACTACCCAAGATCAAGCACAAGAAGGTCTGACGACGCTCGTTGAGAACGAGCAATTGGTGAGCCAATGGCTCCTGTCTGAAAGCAACTTCGTTGTCTGTTTTCGCTAGGTGAGTGTAAGCACGATCCGTCTCTTCGCAAGTGCTTTCGCGGCATATCCTCGCGGAGCTCCGGTATTCCACGGTCACTGGCGAATTCACCCCGTCGCGCCCTTTCGCACTTTGTGTCGAAAAAGACATGGGAAGGGATAAAGAAAATGCAAAGAGACACAGAGAACGTAGGCGAGTACCAGGTGCCCGTCGATCCGATGGACGACTTGAACTGTGAGGCGTGCGAATAATGGCTACAGCGATACGGGAGAAACTGGACGAACTGTATTTTCTTACACCAGCTGAAACAGCCGAGCTCCTTGAACTAACGGTCGAGGATTTGCGAAAGATGCGAGCCGCCGGCACGGGCCCTCGGTTCGTCGCTCTCACCACTCGAAGCGTGCTCTACTTCACCTCATCCTGTCGGTCTCGATCTCTTCTGCCCGAAGGCAAGAAAAGGGATCAGTCTGAGGAGGGTCGCTCACTATGAATGTCAACTCACTGTCACCTTCCGTGGGGACCACGTCGTGTGTGCTCGATGACGACACCATCGCTCGGATTGCCCTGGCCTGTGCAGGGGTCAGCGGGGATCCCTCTGTGGCAATCGGAATCGACATCCTCGGGGGTCCCGTTGCTTTCGTTGCGGCGGTTCACGATGGACGAGATCGCGCCGTTGCCTTGTCGCATCTCGTGCGTCAGCGGATTCGCGCGCTTGCATCAGCAAACCGTGTGGCGGATGTGCTGCGCTCGATGAGCCGCAACGGTGGGCGTGTGATAACACCAAGAGATGTTCAGTGGCCGAGCCAGTTAGATGCACTCCGGCGGAGTGCGCCTTTAGTTCTTTTTACCCAGGGCGACATGGCGGTCCTGGGACTCCCCTCAGTTGCGATCACGGGAACCGCTGACCCAACTGCCCACGCAATCCACATGGCAATCGAGTTGGCGACCGGTCTTGCCGACCGGCGATGGATTATCGCTTCAGGAATGACCCAGGGTGTCGACCAGCTGTCATTAAGTGCCGCAGCCGCAATGCGAGGAAGAACGATCACCGTCGCTGCGGAGGGACTGTCTGGCACTGAGGTTGTGGCTGGTTCGGTGGGAATCAGTGAATCGCCGCCTACGAACGGGGTCACGGTTCGGGGGCAGCGCCGAGCCAAGCATCTGCTGGCCGCAATCGCGACCAAAACAATAGTCGTAGAAGCCGGCAAATCTTCCGGCGCGCTTCGCACTGCGGAGGCAGCTATTTCGATGAACCGTCCCGTTGGTACCGTGGCGCAAACAAGTATGAGCAAAACTGCGACGGGAGGCATCGACCTGCATTTGCTTCACAGCATGGTGCGAGTCGCGTCCATCAAGGATGCCGACAGGCTCCGGTGATAAAATCTTCCCACCTATTCACTTGCATCAGGTTTTTCGGTGAGGCGAGTGGAGGGGAGGTCGCTGACGCGGGCTGATTCAACTATGTCCAGGGGGCGTTAGAAATCAGCGAGTCGTCGCGGGTGAGTGCGCGATGAGTGGTCTCAGCGATGGAGAACATCACCGGGCCTTGAGTGCCGAGTACTGGTCAGATACTGGCGCGGCGGGCAGTTCTCTGAAGACTGCCCGCCGGTCACCAGGGATGGATACGTCGCCCCGGTTATTCGCGCAGGTCATGACGTCATTGACTTGCGGATCGAGTCCTCGTCGTCGCCGGCCGCGATACCAATCTGGGCGAGGAGCAAGTCAATCGCGACCCTTATGAGGGAGTTCTCAGTGATCCGCGCTCCCTGGCTTTTCTTGGCCCTATTGAGGCGTCTCGCCTCGACCGTGAGTTGGTTCTGTTGGTCTTCCCGGATCCTTGTCTCTTTCCGCACGTAGCGTAGATAAGTCGGTGTAGGAGCATCAGATGTTGGCCGCGTGCGCTCGTTGCTTTCCTTCAGTACCGTTTTCTTTCGAGTCGAAGATCGAACCGGGTCAACCGCGATCCGCGGGCGCCCGGGGGCCGCGACTTCGATTCGGGACGCATCCGGTAGAGGTAGTGTGGACGGTCCCTTATCTCCGACGTTGCCGAGCAACTTGCCAAGATTGGCCCGAGCCATTAGTTGCTCGAAGTTGCGGCGTTGGCCCAGATCGACATCAGCTCTAGTGCTACAGCACGGTAGTCGTCGATCGACTTCGCCGTTTGCTTGAACTCAGGGTATTGG
Source organism: Rhodoglobus galactosidasius (assembly GCF_054957775.1). Lineage (NCBI taxonomy): Bacteria > Bacillati > Actinomycetota > Actinomycetes > Micrococcales > Microbacteriaceae > Rhodoglobus > Rhodoglobus galactosidasius. The sequence goes on from NZ_JBQIAV010000009.1 coordinate 96,051, forward strand.
GTGACTACTTTGCCTTCGATCGGTGCGTCAGCGTGGATCTTGTAGCGGCGAATCGCACGTCCGAACCTAGGCAGCCCAAGTTCGTCCACAAGGCGCTCGGCGTCTTCCAGCTGCCCTGGCACTCTCATGTCGATCTTACTGAGCAAGACACGGAAGGGCGTCGAGGTTGGCTCGATGAAGGTCCGCACGGTTCGCATCATTGGCGGGATGCACAAGGCTTCCGGCTCTGTAGGGACGATCGCAAAATCTGCGACAGAGAGAACCGAGGACAGGATGTCGCTGTCAGTGAGATTGCCCGGGGTATCGACGAAGACCACATCGTAAGGCAGGTCTCTCATCCGTGCCAACGTTGCCGGGTCGGTGTCGTCAGCGAAGTCGAACGGTAGCCCGTCTCCCGCGGTCGAGGCCCACCAGGTCGTCGATTGCTGGGGGTCAACATCCACGACCAGGACACGGGAGTTTTCCGCGGCGATCGCCGCGAGATTCATAGTCGTGGTGGTCTTACCCGCTCCGCCCTTCTGGTTGGTTATGGCCACGATCCTCATGAACGCACCGTCCTTGGTAGTCCCAAAGTTATGGACCTCGAAGGTTCGTGTGTTCGTGAGTCTGTAAGTTCGTGTGTTCGTGAGTCTGTAAGTTCGGATGTTCGTGAATCTGTGGGTTCGGATGTTCGGATGTTCGGGGCACGAGCGCAGGTCGGTGCGGCGAGGCAGTGACTGTCGGACTTCGCGAGTCCGACAGTGTCGAAGTTCGTAAGTCCGAAACTCCGAAAGTCACGAACTTCATCGCCTGCGCGTACTGGTTCTGTTTTGTTCATTTCTGGTCTCTTCCTGTTAAGGGGGCCTAGTTTTGGCCCCCTGACTGACAACTTTTCGGTCCCCTTAGAAGACTAGAAAGTTGCCCTCTGTGGGTACCAATCCGTGGTCCCCTGGCCGCCGATGAACGGCAGGCCATTCGGATCGTTTGTCTGTCGCCGTGCTGTCTGCGGTCGTGCACTGTCGAGCATCAATTCGTACTCGGAGGTCAGCCCCCTGCCGCCAGCCCGCAGTCGCGTGATCGCGCCGCTCTCGACGAGTTCGTGGACTGCACGCTTTACGGCCCTGTGTGCCGCATCGCTGCCATTCTCAGGGGCAAGAAACCCCAAGGCAATGGCCGACATCTCTCGGCCCCCGAAGTACCTCCGCGGCTCCTGAGCGTCGCGCTTTTCGTCCCAACATTCCAGTGCCATGTGGAGAAGCAAGCGAGTAGCCGTGTTGCCGAGCCTCAACCGAGCAGCCACGAGGATCGCGCTCTTGGCGGCATAGAGTCCCATCATGTCCATGACAATGCTCGAGAATTGATGCATTCTTTGGTCACGCGACCACTCGCGGAGCGGTGCAGCTTTGGGCGCTGGATTCAAGCCACGCCATGATCTCCGATCTCTTGTAGAGGACAGTTCGCTCCGTCGGCTTGTAGAAGCGTGGGCCGCGTCCACGAGTCCTCATTTGAGCCAATGCAGCTATCGACATACCCGTGATCTCGCCAACTGTGGCGGGACGAATGAATTCATCTTCCATGATGTGCTCCTCATTTTGACAACGTCAGTGTGTTAGCGTTGTTGATATGACGGTACACATGAATAGTAAGTTTGACAACGACAAGACCTGTAATCTGTCGAAATGGCTGATTTCAGATCGGAACGCACGCTGGGCGCTCGAATTCAGGCAGCGCGAAAGGCTCGGGGGTTCCGCACCACACTCGATCTTGCTAACGCGATCGACGGTGGGAACGTTTCTGAGTCGATCATCGAAAACATCGAAGCTGGCCGAAAAGCAAGCATCGATGTCAGCCAATTGCTCAATATTGCGATGGCCCTCGGGATCGCACCCAGCTATCTGCTTGCACCACTCGGACGCCCTTGGGAGGGCATCGATCTTCCAAACCTAAGCCGAGCATTCGAAGGAATGAGCAGCGTTGAGTTTGACTCTTGGTTTTCGAACGTGCCTGAGAGCGGTTTCCAGCCGCAATCCATAAGCGAACGCAACGCAAGCTCAGAACTGCAGGCCTTGCGGGAATGGGCGTCTCTCACCCGTGAGGTGGCTCGACTTGAGGTCGCTCGTGAACTTGAGGTTGCGGCCGAAGGTGGCCTTGCCGCGCGGACTGAAGCTCGCTTGACTTTCGCGCGCGATGAAAAGAAACGACTTGAGTCTTATCTCGGCACTGCCGGGTGGGAACTGTAGAACGGCGAAGCTCTCTCCGCGGAGGCCTTCGGGCCGCAGATGGAGAAGAGAATGGGAACGGTAGAGCCTTACGAGACATCAGGTGGCCGGCGGTATCGAGTTCGATACAGGAAGCCAGATCGAAGCCAAACAGACAAACGTGGCTTCAAGACGAAACGGTCTGCTGAGGAGTACCTCGCGACGATCGAGGTATCGAAACTTCGTGGTGAATGGATGGATCCGACCAAGTCCAAAGTCACTGTCGGGGAGTGGGCGCGGCCCTGGTACCTTGCTCACAGCGAACTCAAGCCAACGACACTATTTGGATACGAGCAAGCACTGAGAAAACACGTGCTTCCTCGCTGGGCGAAAACCCGGCTGAATGACGTCTCCCACAGCGACGTCCAGAGCTGGGTGACCTCGCTATCCGCTACGCACGGCGGCTCATCAGTGAAACAGACCTATTTAGTCTTAGCTGGCATCTTTAAATTTGCCGCTCGAGACGGTCTCGTGGTTAGAAACCCATGCGAAGGGATCCGGCTTCCTCGAATCCTGAAAAAGGAACGTGGCTACTTATCGCATGAGCAAGTCGCCAAACTGGCGAAGTCGGCTGGGGACCAAGGCGATGTGGTTTTGTTGCTCGCGTACACAGGAATCCGTTGGGGGGAACTCGCTGCCTTAAAGGTTGAGCGAGTAGACCCGGTAAAACGCCGAATCAATATCGTAGAAGCCATCACCGAGCCAAACGGCACTATTGTCTGGGGCACGCCAAAATCACATGCGCGTCGGTCAGTCCCGTTCCCCGAATTTCTCGACACGGTGATCGCGCGTCACATGAGTGGTAAACACAGGAGCGATCTACTGTTCACTGCGCCCAAGGGCGGCGTGCTTAGAAACTCGCAGTTTCGGAAGCGAAGGTTCGATCGCGCAGTTGCTGAGCTCACGGCCGCTGATCCGCAGTTTCCCCGTGTAACGCCTCATGACTTACGGCACACCGCCGCGAGCTTGGCCGTTTCGGCCGGAGCACACGTCAAATCCTTGCAGCGAATGCTCGGACACGCGTCTGCGGCGATGACTCTCGACGTCTACGCAGATCTCTTCGATGATGACCTGGACGCGGTTGCAGCCGCTTTGAATGACAGGGCAGTGTCCTCAAGTGTGGGTGAAATGTGGGCAAAAGTAAGTATTGAGAATTCGGAACCAAGTAAGAAAGAAAAGCCATAAAAACAGAAAACCCCCGGCTGACCGGGGGTTTTCATGTTTCTAACAGCTGGTTTTGACTGGTGCGCCCGGAGGGATTTGAACCCCCGGCCTATTGATCCGTAGTCAATTGCTCTATCCGCTGAGCTACGGGCGCATCCGATCGGCTTTCGCCAACCAGAAAACTATACCAGCGGTTTCGGCCCCCCATTGACTCTTTTGCCAGAAAGGTGCCACCTCACGCTACTTTCTGACGCACAGGTGCGCAACACCACCATCAACCTCAAGCGCAGTGCCTGTGGTTGAGCCGGATGCGGGGTGCGCGAGGTATGCGACCGCACCGGCAACCTCTTCAGGTGTCACCATCCGACCAGTCGCCTGGCGGGCATCCAGTGCAGCACGTTCGGCGACGGGATCGGCGAAGCCCTGCAGCATCCACTCCACAAAAGGAGTGGAGACTGTGCCGGGGCTGACCGCGTTCACGCGCACCCCATCCGAAACGTGGTCGGTTGCCATGGCGTAGGTGAGCGCAAACACTGCCCCCTTCGAGCCGCCGTAAAGCGCACGCTGGGGCAAACCGTTGAATGCTGCGATGGAGCAGAGGTTCACGATGGCTGCGTGCTCCGACTTGCGCAACCACGGCATCGCCGCCGCCGAAACTCGCGCCATTCCGATGACGTTGATGTTGAGCACACGCGCCCACTCGGCGGCGTCGTTCTCCTCCACTGTTCCGACCGCGCTGATGCCGGCGTTGTTCACGACGATGTCGATGCCGCCCAACTTCTCGGCTGCCGCGTCTACTGCCGCGACCACCGAGGCACGATCAGACACGTCTGCAGTAAAACCGTGCGACGAGCATCCAACGCCCGCGGGGGTACCCGTGTCGACCACGTCGCCCGGCTGCAACACCATGAACTGGCTCAAGTACCAAATGATGTGGTGGACACCGAACGCCATATTCGCGGTCGTGCCATTCTGGCGTTGGACACCATTCACCCACAGCCGCAACCCCAAGGTTTGGGGGTCGGATACCTCGTCGGCGCTCACCAGCTCAGGCCCGAAGGGGTTGAAGGTTTCGCAGCTCTTGCCCTTATCCCACGTTCCACCACGTTCGAGTTGGAAGGCGCGCTCTTGCGTGGGATGAACACGTCATCGAACGGGCCGACCATCGTGCTGGGGTCCGTCATAAAGATGACCGGTTCGTCGGGAAGCTCTAGGCCGGTTTCTTCAGCATGGTCGCTGTAGTGGAGTCCGACGCAGACGATCTTTCCGGGGCGAGCGATCGGCGCACCGACGCGCACACCCTCCGTCGAGAGCGCAGGAAGTGTGCCTGCGGCGAGCGCGGCCTGCGCTGCGGCAATACCGTCAGCCGCGAAAAACGCGCCATCGATGTCTGCGGCGATCGACCGCAAATCGAACGCACGGCCCTCGTGCAGCACAACCGGAATTTCTGAGCCAACCAGGCCGAATCGCGCAAATCTCACGGGGTGTTCTCCTTCGTTGCGAGCGGGATACCTTCGCGCTCTTGTGATTCATAGCCGGCCTCGACGACCGCCATGGTGTTCATGACGTCATCGACCGAGGTTGGAAGTTCAGGAACAGACCCCTCCACGAAACGCTGGAGGGCGCTCATAGAGCCAATAAAGGCATCCGGAAACCAACTTCCCTGAATTTCCAACGGCTGCCAGCCGAGTTCGGGCTTGTCGGTGTAGGCAATGTCGAGAGCGTCGGGACCACCGCGCGGATAGTCGAGCATGAGCCCCATCTGGGCGCGGATAGCACCCTTGGTGCCCTCCCACTTGATGAAAGCTTCCTCGAACGTGCCACCAAAGCCGTGATCGTGGTTCGTGCTGATCGTGACCCGCAGCGGGCGATCCCGATAGCGCATGATGATCGTCGAGCGAGTGTTCGAGACCTCGGGCTTAGCGGGGTTGTGCACCGTAGCGGCACTGACTCCGTCGGGGTCGCCCAGAAACGAGCGCACGAGATCCATGTAGTGCACGCTGTGCATGTTGAGCTCGAGGCGCTCGATGCCGAGCACGTGCGGGAAAATCTCCCACGGCGTCTCGGTCGCGACCCGAATTTCAAGGTCGTAGAGCTCGCCGATTGCGCCGTCGGCGATGAGTTTGCGGGCCTCGGCCACGTACGGCGCGAACCGCAATTGCGTATTCACCGCCGCAACCAAATTCTTGTGCTTGCATATCTCCAGCAGAACCCGCGTTTCGACCAGGTTCTGCCCAAACGGTTTCTGGATGAGCACAGGCGCACCATCGGGCAGCCGGTCGAGCACTGCCGGGTATTGCTCAGGCAACGCAAAGCCCCAATAACAACACCCGCAATGACGAAGTGCGGCCCACCCCTGAAGGCAGACCGCACTTCGAACGCGTTAAGCGAGTTGTACTGAGGGAGCTATTAGATCGCACCCCGAGGGCCCTGGATCAGATCGTCGTGATGAATCTGGGCCACGTTGGGGTGCGCCCGCATTCGGTAGCGGAGCGCATTGTCTCCGTACGTTTCGAGGATCGGGCTGTTGTTGGGGTCAAGCGAGACGCCCCGAGCCTGAGCGGCGAGTTCGGGCGGCAACTGCAACTGGGGCATCACCGTGTCGAGCGCGGGGTTGAAGAAGAACGGGATCGAGATGCGGTCATCACCGATCAGTGGTGAGATCACGCGGTGCAGGGTCGCCTTGAGGTAACCCTGAGTCGCGAGCTCAAGCATCTCGCCAATGTTCACAACGAACGCGCCTGGCTTGGGCGGAACATCCACCCATTCGCCGTTGTAGTCGACCTGCAAACCACCCTTGCCGGGCTCCACCATCAGCAGGGTGAGAACTCCACCGTCACGGTGAGCACCAACGCCCTGCTTGGGCTCGGGGCTGGATTCGCCGGGGTACCGCACGATCTTCAACTGGGGAAAAGGCTTGTCAGCGAAAGCGTTATCGAAGGAGTCTTCGGGAGCCCCGAGCGCCTGAGCCCAGGCGCGCAGCAGGCGCAGCGAGACGGCGCTGAGTTTGTCGTTCCACTCGTTCACCAGCCCGCGCAGCTGAGGTACGGCATCCGGCCACAGGTTGGGGCCTTCAAGTCGCCAGTAGTCGGCAAGCCCGGCAGCGTTGTCAACGACCGGGCGCTCGGGCCCGACATCGATCTGCTCGCGCCAGTCGGTCTTGCCTTCGGTCAGCTCGCCGCCGACGCGGGTGTAGCCACGGAACTGCGGGCTGTTCACATTCTCAACGGCGAACTTTTGGTCTTCGGGCAGGGCAAAGAACTCGCGGGATGCTGCAAGCAGGTCATCCATCAACTTCTCGTCGACGCCGTGCCCGACGAGGTAAAAGAATCCAACATCATGGGTCGCACACAGCAGATCGTCACGGAACTTGGCAGCCGATTCGGGGCTGCCATCAAGTAGCGAGAGATCAATTACTGGGAGTGCGGATTCGTTCATTTAACGATATTTGCATGCGCTGACGGGGAACTTTGCTTTGTTACGCTCACAGCGTTAACCGCGCTCGTAACAACATCACAGTGGGGAAAATTATGAGCCGACTGCGGCGCGTTCGGGAATAACTTGCGGGTGAGTTTGCCCCATGTGTTCGATGACGCGCACGACCTGGCTGGTGTAGCCGAACTCGTTGTCGTACCAAACGTAGAGCACTAGATTCTTGCCAGAACTGATCGTGGCCAGCCCATCAACGATACCCGCGCGGTGTGAGCCGATGAAGTCGCTTGAGACCACCTCGGGCGAATCGATGAAGTCAATCTGCTGCTGCAGGGTCGAATCTAACGACAGCCCGCGCAGGTAGCGGTTCACTTCCTTGACCGTGGTTTCGGTCGCGAGGTTGAGGTTCAGGATCGCCATCGACACGTTGGGCGTTGGTACGCGGATGGCGCTGCCGGTGAGCAGGCCGGCAAGCTCTGGCACCGCTTTCGCAACTGCTTTCGCGGCGCCGGTCTCGGTGATGACCATGTTCATCGGTGCCGAGCGGCCGCGGCGGTCGCCGGAGTGGAAGTTGTCGGTGAGGTTTTGGTCGTTTGTGTAGGAGTGCACCGTCTCGACGTGCCCGTGCTCGATTCCGTAAGCGTCATGGATCGCTTTCAGTACCGGCGAGATCGCGTTCGTGGTGCATGATGCGGCAGAGAGGATGGTGTCAGAGTCGACGATCGAGTCGTGGTTAAGCCCGTAGACGATGTTCTTGATCTCACCCTTGCCGGGGGCTGTGAGCAGAACGCGCTTCACTCCCTGCGACTTGAGGTGCTGACCGAGGCCCTCCTGGTCACGCCAGCGGCCAGTGTTGTCGACGACGATGGCATCCGAAATTCCGTATTCCGTGTAGTCGATCGTGGCGGGGGCGTTCGAGTAGATCACTTGAATAAGCGTGCCGTTAGCGAGGATCGTGTTCGCATCGGTGTCGACCGAGATGGTGCCCTCGAATGGGCCGTGCACGCTGTCGCGACGCAGCAGGCTGGCGCGCTTCACGAGGTCGTTGTCTGATCCTCGGCGCACGACGATGGCGCGCAAACGCAGCCCTTCGCCGTTGCCTGCGTGGGCGATCAGGATGCGGGCAAGCAGTCGACCGATACGTCCGAACCCGTAGAGCACAACATCCGCTCCGGCAGGCCTGGATTCGTTGCCGTTCTTGAGCACTGGTGCCAGCTCGGCAGCCAAGAACTCGTCGAGCGAGCCGCCCTCTTCGCGGAAACGAATCACGAGCTTGGCGAGATCGATGGATGCCGGGTTCAATGGCATCGCCGCGAGCGCGACCATGATCGGCATGGTCTCTTCAATCGGCAATTCGCTCTCGTTGAGCTGGCGTGCAAAGCGGTGAGCCTTCAATACCTCAACGGGCGACTGGTTGATGAGGCGCCGACCATGAATAGAGGTCACGACGCCGTGGTTGCGATACAGCCCACCGATCAGGGGGATCATTGCCTCGGCCAGTTCTTGGCGGGCATTCCACCGGTCAAATTCGTCGCTGTGTTCGCGTTGCATCAGGTTCCTTCCGACTGCAGTGTTACGGGGCCGCGAGCGCGCTTGTAACGCGGCTGGCCCCGCATCCATTCTTCCAGACGGATGCGCGGCAATCGCTCAGGGGAGGATGCAGTTCGGGCAACACTTTAGACTGCGCCAAAGGGAGCTGTTTTTAACCGGGCGCTGACCGACCTGAACGGGCTCACGGAGGCTGGCGGAGGCTCGCACACTCACCCCTAGCCGCCCCGGCGCGCAAATAGTAAGATAATAAGACTTACTTTATCGAAGGGCCTCCGTCGTGAAGATCGCACGCATCGAAACATTCCTCGTACCGCCGCGATGGTTGTTCGTGCGCATCGAAACCGATGACGGAATCGTCGGCTGGGGCGAACCTGTCGTTGAGGGCCAAGCCGACATCGTGCGAGCTACGGTCGAGCAGCACGCCGAATACCTCATCGGCCTCGACGCCACCCACATCGAAGACCACTGGCAGGTACTCACCCGCGGTGGCTTCTACCGCGGCGGTCCTGTCGCTTCCAGCGCCATCGCCGGCATCGACCAAGCCCTCTGGGACATCGCCGGAAAGGCCCACGGCGTTCCCGTGCACGACCTTCTCGGTGGCGCCGTGCGCGACCGCATCCGCATGTATGGCTGGGTAGGCGGCGACGACCCCTCCGAACTGCGCGACAACATTGCCAAGCAAGTCAGCTCCGGACTTACCGCCGTGAAGATGAACGGCAGTGGACGGATGAAGCCCATCGGCACCGTCAGCGCCATCAACGAGGTCGTCGAACGAGCCGCCCTCGCACGCGACGTTCTTGGCCCCGACCGCGACATGGCCATCGACTTCCACGGACGAATGACGGTCGCCAACTCGCGCCGAGTGCTGCCCCTGCTCGAGCCCTACGCGCCGCTCTTTGTCGAAGAGCCTGTCGTTCCCGAGAAGTCGCACCTGCTTGAAGGAATCGTTGCCTCAACCTCGATCCCCATCTCCACCGGCGAGCGCCTCTACTCCCGCAATGAATTCCTCGGCCCACTTCAGGCCGGTATCGCCGTCGTGCAGCCCGACCTCTCGCACGCCGGCGGAATCTCCGAAGTGCGCCGCATCGCCGCCCTCGCCGATATGTTCGATGCCCAACTCGCGCCGCACTGCCCACTCGGACCGATCGCTTTGGCGTCGAGTTTGCAGGTCGGGTTCACCACACCGAACTTCCTGATTCAGGAACAGAGTATCGGCATCCACTACAACGTCGGATCTGACGTGCTCGAATACCTGATGGATACGAGCGTGTTCGACTTCACGAGCGGCTACATCGAACGCCTCACTGCACCAGGGCTCGGCATCGATATTGACGAAGCAGCCGTGCGTGCCGCCGATAAGGTTGGACACCAGTGGCGCTCCCCCGTGTGGCGTCACGATGACGGCGTGCTTGCCGAGTGGTAACTGTTCGGCACTAGGCGCCGCGGGTGGTGGTCATGCCGCCATCGACGAGCAGTGACGCTCCGGTAATGTACGACGCCCCTTCGCCAGCCAAGAATTGAATGACCGACGCAACCTCTTCTGGCCTGCCGAGTCGCTGCAGTGTTGCTTGTCGCCCGGCGAGTTCGAGTTCTTCGGGATTTTGGTGATCCCACTGGCGGGTTTCGATCGCGCCGGGCAGCACCACGTTCACGCGCACGTGGGGTGCGTAGTCGAGCGACAGTTGACGGGTCAGAGAGATGAGACCCCCCTTGGCCGCACCGTAGGCGGGCTGTTCGACCCACGAAAGCACTCCGTGAACGCTGGAGACATTGACCATGCTGCCGCGAGCGTCGGTGAGGGTGTCATGGAAGGTGTGCATTGCGCGGTAGACGGATGACAGGCTCACCGAGAGCTGCTTGTTCCAGTTGTCTTCGGTTTGTTTGTGCGCCACTCCCGCTACCTGAAAGAAGGCGTTATTGACGATCACTGCTGGCGGGCGGTTGGCTGCGCGCAGTTCGCGCGAGAGCTTCTGCCACGCTTCGGGGTCGGCAACGTCGAGGAAGTTGCCGGTGGCTGCGCCGCCTGCGGCACGGATCTCATCGGCGACCGCGGACGCGGCATCCACATCGATGTCAGTGACGACAACATCGTCGCCACCGTTGGCGAAGGTGCGGGCGGTTGCGGCACCGATGCCGTTGCCTGCCCCGGTGATGAGAACGGTGCGCGTCATGGCTGTTTCCCTCGTCACTAGAGCGCCCGTTTACGGTCCTTCACGAGCGCAGCGCCCGCGGAATCCTTGCTCACGATCGCTTCAGAATCACGACTCGACTGGTCCATCAGCAACTTCATTGCGGCATGGGCTGCGTCAGCATCCTGAGCCACGATCGCAGTGACAACAGCCTGGTGCTCATCCAAAAACTGGGTCGTCGTCTCGTGCTCAAACGCAAGCTCATTGCGCGCGTGCAACGCCGGCTCCAACACGACCTCAAAGCGAGCCAACAGTTCATTTCCGGATGCCGCGAGCACTGCCCGGTGGAATGCCAGGTCAGCTTTCACATGCGTTGCAACCTCGGTGCTCGCGAACGTCGCAGCAAGTGCGGTCATCGCGGCCTCAATCTCGGCACACTGTTCATCGCTGCGTCGCACCGCCGCCAACCGGGCGGCGGCTGGCTCAAGCACTTGGCGCACCTCACTCAGCTCAAGTACGAGCAGCGCGTCGGGCACCCCTTCCGATCGCCACGTCATGACGTCGCTGTCGAGCAACTGCCACCGTTCCCGCTCAGTGACATAGGTACCCAGGCGGGGTCGTGCGTCGACGAGGCCCTTTGTCGTGAGCACCTTGATCGCTTCCCGGATAACCGTGCGGCTCACCTGAAATTCGGTGAGCAGTGCATCCGACTCAATAATCTCGCCCGGAACCAGCTCGCCGCGCATGATGCGTCGGCCGAGCACATCAACAACGTGTCCGTGCAGACCTCGTCGAGAGAAAGTAGTCATCACCGCGATGATACTGCCCGGCGTGCAATCGCGTCATTGTGCGCGCGGTTACTGCGGGATGCTGCACTTTGTCGCGTGGTCGGTAGCGCACTGTGTGCTGCATTACCAACCGGCGCGATCGATGCGCCTACGCTCAAGAGAGAAGCCGGATGGGCTGTGTGATGAGGGAGTTAGATGTTGCGTTTTGGTGTGCTCAGCAGTGCGGCCGTTGTCACCTTGTGGGCGCTGTTGGCGTGGATCAACCCCGAGACCACGTACCACCTGGCACCCGTGATCGCGGTCGCCGCTGCCCCTGTCGTCACCCGGATGCTCGCCGAAAAGCCCCTCACGGCACGAGTTACCGCACTCACCGTTAGCGTCGGGCTGACGCTAACCATCGTGGCTGCGGTCGTGATTTCCGCGGTGGGATGGATGCGCGGTCCCACCATTTCGCCGGCGATCTCACCGCTGGCCGAACTGGTCGTCGTAATCGCTCTGGGCGCTGTGATTGGCACCGTCGTCGCGCTGTATCGACCGCGGACGCCCGCTAGCCGCTAATGTCTAGCCGCTAGCACCCTGACCGCGGGCGCGGGCGCGGACGCGCAACTCGCTAAGGCGCGATGGTTCCGCGAGCAGGGTAGTCGTTCTCGGTGATGTACTCGAGGCCATGAATGATGGCCTTCACGGGCATCCGACCGAAGGGCATGCTGGAGACGGTGCTCCAGAACACGGTGCCATCGGAGTCGAGGATGTACATGCCGGGCTCGCTGAAGAGCTCGGGTTCACTCTTCTTGAATCCGCTAGAGATGAAGAGCCCCCACTGGCGGGCGACTTCTTCGGTGAGTCCGTGGGCGATGGGGAGGCGGGTGATTCCCCAGTCGTCGAATGAGATGGTGGCGCGCTTGAGGGTGTCCATGCTGACCGCCACGATGCGACCCACGCCGGCCTCGCGCAGCTCATCAATGTTCTCGTCAAGCTCGCGCAGCTGTTTGCGGCAGACCGGGCAATGCAGACCGCGGTAGAAGACGATGAGCGTGAAGCGGCCGTCGGCGCCGGTTCCGAGCGCGAGGTCAGCGGTGGTGCCTCCCTGCACGAGCGGCAAGGAGAGCGAGGGCACGGTGGTTCCCGGCAAGATAGTCATGCTCATAGCCAACGCAGTCGGGGTCGAGAATCATTCCGAGAAGCAGACAACTACCAGAGAATGACTACTCGACTCCGTGATCGTGCACTGCCGAGTTCAGCGTCGTACCGTTCAGATCAAGGTAGAGCTGCCCCTCGGTGACAGACAACGTGACCGCATTGCGCCGTTCAAGGGCGGCGACAGCGCTATCGATAAATCCGGGGTCGAAGCTGCGCAAGACGATGGCGTCTGACTGGTGAATCTTCTTGCCCGCCCACGCGGCGGCAACCTTCACCGGGTCGCGGTGAGTGTAGATAGCCACCCGGTCGGCCAGCTTGCTGCCATAGTGGAGGCGAGCAGCATCGGGTGCGCCAACCTCAATCCAGGCAGTAATCGTTCCGGTGAGATCGCGCACGAGCACTGCAGGCTCCTCGGTCGACGAGATCCCTTCGCTGAATGCGATCCCCTCCTCGTATTCGAGGCAGTACGCGAGCAGGCGCGTCACCATATACAGGTCGGTTTCGGATGGGTGACGTGCTACCCGAAGCGTGAAGTCGTCGTAGACGCCGCGATCCACGTCAGCCAGTTGCACGGTGAAGGTGTGGATTGTTGCGCCAGTTGCCATAGCGCCCGAGCCTAGCCTGTGGAGGAGATACGCCAGACCGCGTGGATCCGCGCCAGCACTGCCTTAGAGCAAGAAAACCCTTGATTCTTCAGGGTTTTCTTTGAAGAGCGGAGACGGAGAGATTTGAACTCTCGGTACCCTTACGGGTACTCCACCTTAGCAGGGTGGTGCACTAGGCCGGACTATGCGACGTCTCCAGACGTACTCAGCAATCATAACCGCTCATGAGCGGAACGACGAACCGAGCCGAGCCTAACCTGGTTAGTAGTTGTTGGTGACGGAGCAGCTGTACGTTGCTGCGTTCTGTCCGCGGATGTCGAGCACTTCGAGGCCTCCTTCTACGGGAGCCGCCGTCGCGGTCGAGCCCTCAGTTGCTTCCGGGGCGGGCTGGGCTCCGGGAGCGTTCGGGTCCAGCTCTGCGCCTTGACCGTCGGTGGCATCTGCCAGAACGAAGGGCTGGTCAGCTGCAACCAGCGCCATCATCTTTTCGCCGAGGTACTGGTTGGGCTGCACCTTGCCGTAGTAAACCCCGGTGCCATCAGTGGTGCCTGGGTACTGCACGAACTGGATTGAATCCAGCGGGATGTCCTTGAGTGCGAGCGCGATTGACACCATGGTCGGAATGTCAGCAAGACCCTTCGACAGCTGCATGTTGGCGATTGCAGCATCCGCAAGGTTGTAAAGCTTTTTGTAGTCGCTCAGGGTCTCTGAACTCTTCAGCGTACGCACGAGCGACGAGAGGTAGACCTGCTGTGAGCTGATGCGCGTCAGGTCGCTACCGTCGCCGACGCCGTGACGTGAACGCAAGAAGGCAAGAGCCTTCCAGCCCGAAAGGTTGTAGGTGCCTGCTTCGGGAAGGTCGATGCCGGTGTACGGGTCAATGAGCGGGCCGTTGATGCAGACATCCACACCGCCGATCGCGTTCGTCATCTGGATGACGCCATCGAAGGTGATGATGCCCGCGAACTGAATGTCGAGGCCGGTGAACTCAGAAAGTGTCAGAGCAACACAGGGAAGGCCACCGTATGAGAGCGCGGTGTTGAGCGCCTCAGTTGAGTAGTACTTGTTGCTGTCGCCGTTGGCGCTGGGGCACTCAGGGATGCCCATGACCATGTCGCGGGGGAAACTGATCGCAACCGCAGACTGGCGGTCGGCTGCCACGTGCAAAATCATGTTGACGTCGTTGAGTTCACCCGACGCGTCTTCAGTTGTTCCGCCGATGCCGCCCTGGCCTTCACGGGTGTCGCTACCGGCAATGAGAATGTTGAATCCACCCTCGTAGCTGCCGATCTTGGGCGGAGCGCCCTCGGCCTCGCCCACGAGAGTAACGGTGTCACGCTGACCGTAAATGCTGTCGAACGCGACGGCACCTACAGCGGCACCGCTCACCATCAACACGGCAAGGGAAGCGGCCACGATCTTCGCGATCGAACCCCACGGGCTCGGCTTCTTCAGCCGTCCGTGTCGTGCCAAGCCTTGCACTTGGGGTGCTTCTTTGGAATCTGTGCGAGCAACAGAGCGCGAACGCAACTCTGATCGCGGACGTAGTTCGCTCATCACAGGCTCCTCTCATTCACCTAATACAAGCTATGACACGCAGTGCGGAGGGCGTGGGATTCGAACCCACGAGACATTTCTGCCCACCAGTTTTCAAGACTGGCTCCATCGGCCGCTCGGACAGCCCTCCCTGCATAGCGCAAGTTCAGAGTGTATCCGATGCCCGCACGGCCTAGCTGAATGGCAGGCTATAACGCTCGAAATAGGGGTGACGCGGGCGAGTGAGCCTACTCGAGCATCCGCAGTGCTGCCCACACTTCAAGGCGGCCCTCAAATGTTTCAAGATCGAGGTTCAGGATGCCCGCAGCTTGGTCAACCCGAGCTCGCACCGTGTGCCGGTGAACACCCAGCTGCGCGGCTGTCGTACCCCACGAGCATTCGTGCGCGAGCCAGGAGCGCAGGGTATCCACGAGAGCCGTCGAATGCTCGACATCGAAGGTGACGAGAGGAGTGAGCACTCGGTGTGCCACTTGCTCGGCACCTGCCGCATGCAGCACTCCGAGCATCCCGGTGTCGGCAATGTCAGCGAAGTCGGTGAGGCCTGGATGCCCACCACCAGCATGGAGCGCATGGGTTGCCTGACCCAGCGCTGCGCCGAGCCCGGAATAGTCTGCGGCGGCGGCACTGCCGGCCGCGAGCTCGTGGGCGGCAACAAGTTGTGCGATCTGCCGGAGCTCGTTCCCCTGCCCGACGACGACCACGATCGTGTTGTCGCGCTCAGCGAAAAAGATTCGGCCATCGCTATCGAGCGCCAAAGACTCGAGGGCGTCGAGCACATAATGGCTGCGCACTTGCCGAGCGATTGCGACAACGCTGAGGGGTTCTGTGGGCAGCGCTCCCCATACGTCGTGAGCGGTAGCCCGCGCAACAGGCACGTTGCCCGCGAGCATCAGCTCAAGCAGGGCTGACCGCAACTGGCCGCGCGTCGTATCGAGTTCACGGTTTTGTTCCAGCGCCAGCGTCGCCAACGCGATCACACTCGTGACGAGCTCATTCTCGGCACGGTCAAGCAGAACCCCACGCCCCAACGCCAGCGCGCCACGCAACTGCCCACTCTGGCCGAACGTCTGAATAGTCACCTGCCCCGAATCGAGTGTGAGACTCGTGGATGACCGGCGACCCTTGCGCAACGCCCGAGCCACCTCATCCCGAACCGGTGCAGCGAATCTGTCAGCCGACGGTTGTTGCAAGGGAACAAGAAGAGGAGCGCCTGTGGCATCGAACAGCCCGACCCAGCAGGAAAGCTGACGTTCGAGCTCGACCAGCGTCGACCGCAGACCGGTGGGCTTGAGGGCGGCACGAGAGATCGCTTTGTGGGCAGAAATCGACCACTCCATGCGGCGGCTACGTTCGGCCGCGATCTGGTCGGCGACCTCACGAATGACCGCAATGAACGGAACACGGTCGGGAACATCAATAAGAGGGAGCCCCGCACGCTCACAGGCGGCGGCGAGACCCGGCGGCATCCCCTGGTGCAGAAAGCGAGTCGCGAAGCCAAGGCCAACGATCTCGGCATCAACTAGCCGGCCAACATAGGCGTCGTAGTTGTAGCGCTCAACGGCCTCGTCGAAACCGAACTGTGCGCCATCGGTGAGCAGCACGTTTCCGCTGCTGAGAAACGGGGTGGGGTCGTCGAGGTCAGAACTGTGCACCCAACTGATGGGGGCTTCCAGGCGATCAGAACGGTGCGGATGCTCGCTCGCGCCGCGATTATCGCTCCCGCCCGCGCCTTCGTGGTCGCTCTCGCGATGGCCGCTCACCACACTGAGTCGCAGCTGTTCCCTGCTGAGCAGCCACGCAATTGTTGGGAGCATCAGAGCTCTTCCCTTCCGAACTGGCATCTCACCTTATGTCGAGTATGCGCCATTGGGCTATACAAAGTGTCACGACGACCAGTGCGTTGGGGCGCGATAGTGGAGTATCAGTCTCGCCATCGAAAGGTGCCCCATGAACTCTGCGCCCGCATCCAGCAATCACAGCAACGAAGAAACCGTCGCGCTCGACCGCGCCCACGTGTTTCACTCCTGGTCGGCGCAGGGCGCACTGAAGCCGCTAGTTCTTGAAGGCGGCCTCGGCAGCACCGTGTGGGACAACGAGGGCAACGAATATCTCGACTTCTCAAGCCAACTCGTCAACATCAACATCGGGCACCAGCATCCCGCAGTGATCGCCGCCATCAAGGCACAGGCCGACCTCATGGCCACCGTCGCGCCGGCACACGCCATCCACATTCGCGGCGAAGCAGCCCGCAAAATCACCGACCACGCCCCCGAGGGTATGAACAAAGTGTTCTTCACCAACGGTGGAGCGGATGCCAACGAGAACGCGATCCGCATGGCTCGCCTGCACACCGGTCGAGACAAGATCATCTCGCGCTACCGCTCGTACCACGGCAACACCGGATCGGCGATTGTGGCCACTGGCGACTGGCGGCGGATCCCGAACGAGTATGCGCGTGCTCACGTGCACGTATTCGGACCCTATGAGTACCGTTCCGAGTTCTGGGCCGACTCCCCCGAACAAGAATCAGAGCGTGCCCTGCACCACCTCGAGCGCACCATTCAGGCTGAAGGTTCTGAATCGATCGCCGCAATTCTGCTCGAGACCATTCCCGGCACCGCCGGCGTTCTGATGCCGCCACCCGGCTACCTGGCTGGCGTGCGCGCCCTCGCTGACAAGTACGGCATCCTCATCATTCTGGATGAGGTCATGTGCGGCTTCGGTCGCACCGGAAACTGGTTCGCGTTCGATGCCTTCGACATCAAGCCCGACCTCATCGCTTTCGCCAAGGGTGTTAACTCTGGCTATGTGCCCGTCGGCGGCGTGATCATCTCTGACGAGATTGCAGCGACCTTCGACGAACGCGTCTTCCCCGGTGGGCTCACCTACTCAGGCCACCCGCTCGCCGCAGCCTCCATCGTCGCCTCCATCACCGCGATGGAAGAGGAGGGCATCGTCGAGAATGCCGCCATGATTGGCCGCGACCACATCGCCCCCGGCCTTGCCGCCCTCGCAGCCAAGCACTCCACCATCGGTGAAGTACGCGGAAGCGGAGTGTTCTGGGCAATGGAGCTTGTCGCCGACCACGACACCCGCGAACCACTCAGCGCCGCACACATGGGGAAGGTGAAGGGCGCGCTCGTGAAGCGCGGACTACTGCCATTCATTGCCGACAACCGCATCCACGTTGTGCCGCCGGCCGTAGTGACGCCAGAAGAGGTCGCGCGCGCACTCGCCATCTACGACGAAGCGCTCAGCGAGCTTTAGAAGGCGTTCGGGCTAGGCCGAACGCGCATCCAAGAACATCGTGAGTGCCAACGCAGCGCCATCGTCAATGTCGCTTTCGGTGACCTGATTGGCTACCGCGAGCACATCATCCGGAGCCTGACCCATGGCAACACCGCGACCGCGCAGGGCAGCCCATTCGAGCATGTCAATGTCGTTACGGCCATCACCCATTGCGAGCACGCGCGTGCGCGGGATGCCGAGACGTGAGCGCACATTCTCGAGCGCCGTCGACTTGTTGACACCATCGGGCGCAATGTCGAGCCAGGCCGTCCAGCCCACGTTGTAGCTGACCTTGTGGAGGCCCATCTTTTCGACAACCGCGAGGAAGTCGTCCACTTGATGTTGCGGAGAAATGACCACGACACGAGTGGCCTGGATCTTCACTAGTTGCTCAAAAGCAACGTTCTCGCTCACCGCCCCGAGCGCACCATCAGGAAACTCGCCATAAACAAAGAATTTGCCCGTCGCATCTTCGACCGCATAGTTCGCCGAACCGAGGTGCTCCTTGATGCTTCTCAAGACCTCGCCCGGGTTGAACATCTCAACAAATTCGCGGGCGTAACCGCCCTCGCCCATCGGGTCACGCTTGAGAGTGATCGCGCCATTTGAGCACACTACGTACTCGGGCTTGAGCCCCAACTTCCGCAAGATCGGCAGAGTCATGGCAACCGATCGACCGGTCGCCAACATGACTTCGTGGCCGGCATCCCGAACCTTCGCGACCGCCGCAATCACGGCGTCGTTCATTTCACCCGACTCAAGCAGCACCGTGCCGTCAATGTCGAGTGCGATCAGCCAGCGGTCATCGTGTGCTGCGTTGGTCACGCGATTGGCTCCAATATTTCGAGTCCGCCCAGGTACGGGCGCAGCGCTTGTGGCACCACGACCGACCCGTCGGGCTGTTGGTGTGTTTCGAGAATCGCGACCAACCAGCGGGTGGTCGCAAGGGTTCCGTTGAGGGTAGCGACAGGTGCCGTCTTGCCCGACTCGGTGCGGTAGCGGGTGGCGAGCCTGCGCGCCTGATAGGTCGTACAGTTCGAGGTTGAGGTCAGTTCGCGGTAGGCGCCCTGGGTCGGAACCCACGCCTCAATGTCGTACTTGCGGGCAGCGCTTGACCCGAGATCACCACCAGCAACGTCGATCACTCGGTAGCTGAGCTCGCACGCCTGGAGCATCGACTCCTGGAAGGCGAGCAAACGCTCATGCTCTTCTTGAGCATTCTCTGGCAGCACGTAGCTGAACATCTCAAGCTTGTTGAACTGGTGCACGCGCAGGATGCCACGGTTGTCTTTGCCAGCAGAACCCGCTTCGCGGCGGTAACAGGTCGACCACCCTGCGTAGCGCAGTGGGGCCTTCGACAGGTCAAGAATCTCGTCGGAGTGGTACCCGGCGAGCGCCACTTCACTCGTACCGGTGAGGTAGAGGTCGTCGGCGGGAAGGTAGTACACCTCGTCGGAGTGTTCACCGAGGAACCCGGTGCCGGCCATGATTTCAGGCCGCACGAGGGTGGGAGTGATGAGGGGGATGTAGCCGCCGGCGATCGCACGGTCGAGGGCCATGTTCATGAGGCCCAGCTCGAGGCGCGCGCCAACACCCTTGAGGAAGTAAAAACGGCTGCCCGACACCTTCACTCCGCGCGGGATATCGATGGCTCCGAGAATTTCGCCGAGGTCGGCGTGGTCGCGCGGTTCAAAGTCGAACTTTGCGGGCGTGCCAACCTCGCGCACAAGCTCCCAGTCATCCTCGCCACCGACGGGAACTCCGTCGAGCGTGATGTTGCCGAGCGCGCCAACGATGCGAGTGAAATCTGCCTCAGCTTCGGTCGACACCAACTGGGCGGCCTTCACACGGGCAGCAAGCTGTTGCGCCTCGGCGACGAGCACCTTCTTCTCCGCGGGAGGCGCCTGAGCGACCTTCTTGCCAAAACTGTTTTGCTTAGCCCGAAGTGCCTCAAATTCGCCGATACGCTCACGGCGGTTCTGGTCGGCGGCAATAGCGTCGTCAACCAACTGTACGGATGCGCCGCGGGCGAGTTGCGATTGGCGCACAGCGTCGGGGTTTTCTCGGAGAATTTGGGGGTCAATCACTCCTACAGCCTACCGATTCATGGCGTAGCGTTTATCTGTGCCCACCTCTCGATTTTCGAAGCGTAAAGCTGCGGTTGTTTACAACCCCATCAAGGTCGACCTTGCGAAGCTGAAGAAGACCGTGAACGCTGCTGCGAAAGCGGCCGACTGGGCAACGCCCATCTGGTTTTCCACTACCAAAGAGGATGCCGGGCAAGCTGCCACTGGCAGTGCGATCCGCCGCGGTGCCAGTGTCGTGCTGGCCGCAGGCGGCGATGGCACAGTGCGCGCTGTGGCCGAGGCCCTGCGTGGCAGTGGTGTTGCGATGGCCGTTGTTCCGGCGGGCACCGGCAACCTCCTAGCCCGCAACCTTGACCTTCCCACTGGCAACCTCCGCGACAGCGTTGATATTGCGTTCACTGGTGTCGACCGCACGCTCGACCTCGGCATGGTCAACATTGTGCGTGACAATGACGACCACGAAGAACATGCCTTCTTGGTGATGGCCGGTCTCGGGCTCGACGCCAAGATGATCAAGAACACGAGCACAAAGTTGAAGAAAGCAGTGGGCTGGCTTGCCTACGTCGACGGCATTGCGCGCTCGATCCCCGAGCTGCGACCGGTGAAACTGCGCTACAGCGTAGACGGCGGACCCAACCGATCGCTCAGCGCCCACACCGTGATCATCGGCAACTGCGGATCGCTGCCCGGTGGTCTGCTGCTGATGCCAGAAGCGAAACCCGATGATGGCATCCTCGACATGGCCGCCTTGGTGCCACGCGGCCGTTTTGGCTGGCTGAACATCTGGAACAAGATCGCGTGGGAGAACGGCGTGCTGCGTAAGAGCGTCATGGGCCGCCGCATCATCGACCTCTCGAAAGACGTGCGCGATGTTCGATACGCCAAGGGCAGCGACCTCAAGATGATCGTCGACACCCCTGAAGAGTTTCAGCTCGACGGTGACGAATTCGGTCTCGCCAAATCAGTGCACGCCTGGGCTGACCCCGGCTCGCTTATTGTTCGGGTTCCGAAGCCTCACTCGAAGACACCGAGGACCCGCCCGAGGGCGGCTAAGACTCGTTCGTAGTCGTCGACGGTTCGTTTGTAGTGATGGCCCGCAACCAGTCGCGCGCCTCAACAAATACGTCGTTGCCGTAGCGAGGCGTCACGGTCGTCGCGAGCTTGTCAGCGCGCGGGTAGCTGCCCAGGAAGATCACGTTAGGGCTAAAACGCTTGAGCCCCAGCAGTGCATCGGCGACGCGTTCGTCGAGGATGTGACCCTCAAGATCAATCACGAAACGGTATCGTCCGAGTGAATCACCGATCGGGCGCGACTCGATCAGACTCATGTTGACGCCGCGAGTGGCGAACTGCTCGAGCATCTCCAGCAGCCGACCAGGAGCATCATCGGGAAGTTCCACGATGATGCTCGTCTTATCTGCGCCGGTCGGCTCAGGCAGCTCAGTTCGCGAACTCACGAGAACAAAGCGGGTGACCGCGTTCTGGTTGTTGCCAATCTCTGATGCCACAACTTCTAGGTCGTAGTGCTCGGTGATGCCGGGCGGGGCAACTGCGGCATCCGCCAGCTCGGTATCGAGGAGGGTTGCTGCTGCAGCGACGTTCGAGCTGGCTGGTAGGTGGCCGTGGCTCGGCAGATTCGCGTCGAGCCAGCGTCGCGTTTGGGCGTAGGCCACCGGATGCGCGTTCACGACCTTCACGTCGGCAAGCGCCATGCCCGGCCGGGTTACCAGCACGAAGTTCACTGGCACCAGGTACTCGCCAATAATGCGGAGGTTTGGCACGGTGGTCAGTGCATCCTGCGTCGCACTCACGCCGCCCTCGACCGAGTTCTCGATCGCGATCATCGCGGCAATGCTGCGACCACTCGTCACATCGTCTAGCGCTTCGCCCACATTGTTGACACTCTTCCAGTGCGCCCCGGCCGCGTCCGGAACCTGCTTCAGCGCAGCCTCCGTAAACGTTCCGGCGGGCCCCAAGTAGCTGTAGCTCGCTGAGTCGGGGCTGGGCGTCGAAGTCATGACACGAGTTTAGGGTGCCAGCGGCTATCCGTAGGTCGGTGCGGCAGGCAGTCCAAAGAACTCTTCAAGAGTGTGGATGCCCGTGCTCTGCAATTCGGCAGCAAGCTCCGTGCCGACAAACCGCATGTGCCACGGCTCGTACTGGTAACCCGTGACCTCGGTTTTGCCGAGCGGGTACCGCACCGTGAAGCCGTACTTCCAACCATTGGCAGCCAACCACTGACCCTGAGGGGTGTCACCGAAGCACTGTTCGAGAGTGCAGTTCGCCGGCCGAGCGCTCACATCAATTGATAGCCCGGTCTGATGCTCGCTGTGGCCGGGGCGCGCACTCGTGAGATCTGCTGCCTGCTGCCCGAGACTCGAAACCCAGCCCGCATACACGCTCTCTTGAGAGCTGTAGCTGCGATAGGAACTCTGGGACTGCATGTGCAGACCCGTTTCGGCGGTGAACGCCGCAAACATTTCGACAACCGCGGCAGCGGCATCCGGAGTCAGGTAGGGCTCGTAAACGTAGGGCACGTCGACAAAGACGAGCTGGGGTTCGTACTTAACCGGGCTGAGTGGGCGCTGCTTGTTCGCGACAACCCAGAGGCTGCTCGCGTCATCGTTCGAGAACTTCGCCCTGTCGAATGTGGGGGTCGGTGTTGGTGTTGGTGTTGGTGTGGGGGTGGGAGTGGGATTCGGTGTGGATCTCGTCGTCGCGACCGGAACGGGCGCGGGAGTGAGCGCAATAAAAGCCACCACGACGGCTAGTGCAACAACTGCCACGATCGCAATCGCGGCAATGAGCACTCGGCGGTTCGATCCGCCAGAAACAGGGGGAAGAGGATCAGACACATATCGATACTATTCGCATGATGCGACGCACTCTCGGCTAGCGGTCGGGCGCTGACAGCGGGAGTAGGCTTGATACATGGCTAGCGAAGTAATCCACGACCCCGCAATGCACCGCTATGAGTTGCTCGTTGATGGCGTTCAGGCAGGCGTTGCGGACTACCAACTCCGTGACGACGAAATCGTGTTCGTGCACACCGAAATTGACCCCACGTTCCGTGATCAGGGTCGCGGCGGCGAACTCGCTCGCGGTGCCCTCAACCTAGTGCGCGCCGAAAGCGAAGCCCGAGTTGTCGCCGAGTGCGAGTTCATCGGCGGCTTCATCACTGAAAACCCCGAATACCGCGACCTGCTCAACCGCTGATTCGATCGCGGGCGCATTTGGGACTGCCGCCTCAGCGGCGAGGCACGACTACCGGATGCCCGGCCACGTCGTGCAGGTCGACCGGCAGCCCGTAAACCCGTTCTATGCGCTCGGCCGTGAGTACTTCGCTCGGTGTCCCGATTGCGTCGAGCTTGCCGTGTGCGATGAGCGCGAGCCGGTCGGAGTACGCTCCGGCCAAGCTCAAATCGTGGAGCACCACCACAACAGCTCCGCCGTCTGCGGCCATCGCTTGCGCAACCCGCATCACATCTTCTTGATGCCGCAGATCGAGCGCGGCGGTGGGTTCATCGAGAAACACAACCGGGGTGTGCTGGGCAAACACGCGCGCGAGGGAGACTCGCGCCTTTTCGCCACCCGACAGTGTCGTGTAGCGACGCGCACCCAGGTGGGCAACATCCGTCGCCTCAAGTGCTGCATTCACGACGGCAACATCATCGCGGCTTTCCACAGATCGCGCCCAAGGGCTGCGACCCATCGCCACGACCTCGGAGACTCGGAACGGAAAACTCACGCTGTTCTCCTGAGTGAGTACCGACCGCACTCTGGCGAGCTCAGCATGGCGGATGCCGCCAACATCCCGACCATCAATGGTCACGGTGCCGCTGTCTGGCTTGCGGTCGCCGCTCAAGACCGAGAGCAGGGTCGACTTTCCGGCGCCGTTGGGCCCGACGAGCGCAAGGATCTCGCCGGGCTGAACATCGAGGCTCATGTCGTCGAGGATGGCGCGGGAGTCGAGGCAAACGCTCACGTTGCGTGCACTGATCATGCCCAACCTCCGCTGCGTTTGCGCTGACGGAACAGAAGGTAGAAGAAGAATGGCCCACCAATGAGTGAGGTAAGGAGGCCGATCGGTAGGTCGCCACCGGCAACCACCGAGCGGGCAAGTAAGTCGGAGAGCACGAGCAGCACGGCACCACCGGCGGCACTCGCAACAATGAGCTGACGATGGGCTGGCCCGATGACCATTCGCATTGCGTGCGGGATAACGAGACCGACGAAGGCGATGATGCCGACAAAGGCGACCGCGGCGCCAGTGAGTAACGCAACGATCACGATAGACACGATGCGGAGCCGTTCGACGTTCACGCCAAGGTGGCGGGCGTTGCGCTCCCCCAGCGCAAGCAGGTCGAAGGGGCGCGCGAGCACGACCGCAGCGGCGAGCCCGATTGCGGTTACGAGGGCGACGATGAGCACTTCACTCCACCGCGACCCGTTGAGCGAACCAAGTTGCCAGAACACGATCTGCTCGCGGCTGCCCGAGTCGGCAACGAACAACAGAAAGGCGAGACCAGCTCCGGCGAACGCGTTGACGGCGATACCCGTTAGCAGCAGGGTTACGACTTCGGTGCGGCCATTGGCTCGCGACACAAAGTAGACGAGCAGGGTGGCGAGCAGCCCACCCACAAACGCGAAGAGCGCGATCGCACCGTCCCCTAGTGCGGCGACACCAACAACAATGGCGGTCGCTGCACCAAATGCGGCCCCGGATGACACCCCGACAACCCCAGGTTCAGCCAGCGGGTTCCCAAAAATGGCCTGCATCACGGCGCCAGCGACGGCGAGTGCGGCGCCAACCACTAGGGCCATCGCTATGCGTGGGAAGCGCACTACCCAGAGCGTGGATTCCACGATCGAGTCCGTGGGAGCCCAGTCGTTCTGGATGCCGAGAGCACGCAGCAGCGACCCACCAACTTCAGCGGGGCTTACCGGTAGTTGCCCGAGCACGGCCGATGCCACAATGCCGCCCAAGAGGAGCGCGGCAAGGGTGAGCGTGAGTGTCAGGCCGCGAAGGGTGGGGTTCACGGAACGCGCTGCAGCCATTCTTCGGTACCGAACTTTTCGGCAACAAGTTCTTCGGCGCGAGCAAGCTCATCGCTCGTGATTTCGCTCTCGGTGAGGCCGTAGAGCCCGCGGAAAGTGGCTACCATGCGATCCAAGATTTCCGAGAGTTCCATACCGGTCTGGCTACGCAACGGGTCAACGCGCTTCGCTGCCGACTTGGTGCCCTTGTCGCTCATTTTCTCGCGACCGATGCGCAGCACCTGCACCATCTTTTCGCCATCAATGTCGTAGCTCATGGTGACGTGGTGCAGCACCGAGCCAGCGCCGAGGCGTTTCTGGGCGGCGCCACCGATCTTGCCGGTCGGGCTCGCAATGTCGTTAAGTGGCTGGTAGCTCGCATCAATGCCGAGCGCCTTGAGAGCGATGATCACCCACTCGTCGAGGAAAGCGTAGGAGTCCGCAAAGGTCATGCCGTGCACGAGCTCAACGGGTGCGTAGATCGAGTAGGTGATGACGGTGCCTGCTTCCATAAACATGGCGCCACCGCCCGAAATGCGACGCACCACTTCGAAGCCGAACTTCTTTGCATTGTCGAGATCGACCTCGTTGCGCACTGACTGAAAGCTGCCAATGACGACGGCGGGCCGATCCCACTCCCAAATGCGCAAAGTGGGCTTGCGGCGACCCGCAGCAACCTCTTCGGCGAGCACCTGATCCATCGCCATCTGCACGCGAGGCTCCAGCGGCGGGCCCGTCACAATCTGCCAGTCATAGTCTTTCCAACTCGTGGCACGCTGCAGGGCACGACGGATGGCCGTGGCCACAGATTCTGCCGAGAAGCCGAGCATCACTGTGCCCTCGGGCAGCGCCTGCTGAATCGCGGTCGTGATGGACTTCGCGTCAGAGTTGACGGGGAGTCCGTTGATAGCGCCGTTGATGGCGCCGAGAGCCTCATCCGGCTCAAGAAAGAAGTCCCCAGCAAGCCGGAAATCGGTGATGGTGTCGTCAACGACATCGAGATCGACCACTACGAGTTTTCCGCCGGGCACTTTGAATTCGCCGTGCATCACTCACCCCTGTCTAGTTGTGCTGAATCAAGCCTAATGCGCGGCATCCGCCGACGGTATCGACCAGTCGAGCGGGGGAACAAACTCGCCATGACCGTGGTCGATCATCCGGCGACGCAGCCGCATAAACGCCTCATCGAGAGCCTCGGTTCCCGGGAATCGGTTGATGCCCGTGTGGCTGAACTCATACACATTCCACGAGGGCCATACGTGCAGGTGCGCGTGTGGCACCCGGTAGCCCTCAAACATCAGGCCAACGCGGTCAGCGTTCCATTCCTCGCGCTGAGCCAACCCGATCAGGCGACCAACTCGAAAGATGTGCATCGCGAGTTCTTCATCAAGCTCACTCCACCGATCAACCTCACTGCGCGGAATCACGAGCACATGGCCGGGCTTGCGGGGCTCGATCGTGAGTATGGCAAAGACACGGTCATCCGCCCATACGAAGCGCCCAGGCGAGCGACCGTTCAGAATCTCGGTGAAAATTGACGCCATTATTTATGCGGAGCGGCCTTGTGCGGTGCAGCCTTGAGCCGCACGTCCAGCCATGCGATCAGGTCTGTGATCACTTCGTCTTTGTTGGTCTCGTTGAAGATCTCGTGACGGGCACCGGGGTAAACGATTGCTTCCATGTCGGTGAGTTTGGAGCGCGTGGCATAGTCGGCCGCGAGCCACTCAAGGCTCGTCTCTCCGCCGAGCGAGTCCTCCTCGCCGATCATGATCAGCAGCGGGATGTCGCGCTTGATGTGCTTGGTGGGGCGGCCGAGTAGACGCATGCCGTCGATGGGGCCGAAGAGCTTGAGGGCATCCGCGTAGAAGGTCAGCGGATCGTTGACGAAGTCTTCGGCGATCTGGGGATCACGGCTCAGCCATTCATAGCCTGTGGTGCCGAGGTCTTTGTGGTTGGCATTGAGGTTGCCGCGGTTCATGTGAGCGAAGGTGCGGTGCGCGGTTCCGGTGAGGATCGCGACCTCATATTCGTCTGCGTGGTTATTGAGCACGTCTTGCACCATGAGCGAGCCCCACGAGTGGCCCAGGAGGGCAACGGGCAGGTCGGGGTTGTCAGCGCGAATGATCGCGGTGAGTTCGCGGATGTTCTCGGTTGCGGCCCGCAGTCCGCCCTTGCCGAGCTTGCCCAATTTGCTGGAGTCGCCATCGTATTGCTCAAGACCTGTTGCACCGTGGCCGCGATGGTCGTCGGCGTAGACAGTGTAGCCGGCAGCAGCGAGCGCCTGAGCGACATACTCGTAGCGGAGCGCGTGATCGCCGAGGCCGTGAGTGAGCTGGAGCACTGCGTGGGCGTGGGGCGACTGCCACACGTAGTAGTGGATCGTCACCCCGTGGGCATCCGTGTAGGAGTGGTCAGTTCGTGGCACCGTGAACTTGGGCATTGGGCCTCCTTGCTTTCTCCATAGTACGGCGGGGGCGTGCCTCTGCGCCGAATCGCGGCTGGACAGAATCAGATATTTAGTTAGCAAGACTAATTTGCTAGACTAACGAAAGTGCCAGACAAACTAGATGACGAACTCAGAATCGCTCTCATGCGAATCGCTCGTCGCATTCGCCAACAGCGTCACGATGACACGTTGAGCGACAGCCAGCTCTCGGTGCTCTACGTGCTCACCAACCACGGTGCCAGCACGTTGGCTGCACTCGCCGAGCACGAACACGTCACTCCTCCCTCGATGAACCGCACGGTCAATTGCCTCGTCGACGAGGCGCTCATCATGCGCTCGAGTTCCCCCGACGACGGGCGCAAGTTAGACATCACTGTCACCGCCGCCGGTGCCGATCTGGTCGCCAAAACCCGCGAACGCCGCGCTGCCTGGTTCGCCGCTGAACTCTCGATCCTTGATCCTGCTGAACAGGATGCCCTCCAGGCGGCCATCCCCGTGCTGATGAAACTGGCCAATTCGTGAGCGCAATGTTTCGCTCGCTGCGCATCTTCAACTACAGGCTCTGGACTCTTGGCGCGATCGTCTCCAACACCGGGGCATGGATGCAGCGCACTGCCCAAGACTGGATCGTGCTCACCGAGCTAACCGATCACGATGCCGCCGCTCTCGGGTTCACTATGGCGTTGCAGTTCGGCCCGCTGCTGTTGCTCATGCCCGTCGCCGGAATCATCGCCGACCGTTTTGACCGCCGAATTGTGCTGTTGTGGACCCAGTTCAGCCAGCTCGTGCTCGCGTTGGGCCTCGGCATCCTCGTTATCTCCGGTCAAGCGCAGCTGTGGCACGTCTACGTTTTCGCTCTCCTGCTCGGCATTGCCACCGCGATCGATGCCCCAGCACGACAGGCCTTCGTTTCCGAGCTCGTCAGCGATAAGGATCTCCCTAACGCGGTTGCGCTCAACTCAATGTCCTTCCAGAGCGCGCGCCTCGTCGGCCCGGCGATCGCCGGTGTGCTCGTCGCGGTGATCGGGTCGGGCCCCGTGTTCCTCGTGAATGCAGCCTCGTTTGCCGGCGTGCTGGCGTCGCTGTGGTTCATCCGTCGCTCGCAGCTGTACCCCGTGACGAAACTGGGGCGCGCGAAGGGCCAGATTCGGGATGGGTTGCGCTACGTTCGCAACAGGCCAGACATCCTGATCGTGCTCGTCATGGTGTTTCTGGTGGGAACCTTCGGGTTCAACTTCCCCGTCTTCATCTCGACGATGGCTACTGCTGAGTTCGGCAAGGGCGCAGCCGAATTCGGGCTCCTCTCGTCGATGATGGCCGTCGGCGCAATCGTCGGTTCGCTCATGGCGGCCAGACGCGAGAACGCCAAGATCGGCGTCGTCGTGATTGGGTCAGCGTTCTTCGGCGTCGCCTGCCTCCTTGCCGCCCTTGCCCCCAGCTACTGGACATTCGGAGCCGCGCTGACGATCGTCGGCGTCTCCTCACTCACCATGATGACGACCGCCAACGCCTACGTGCAGACCTCAACAACACCCATCATGCGTGGTCGAGTAATGGCGCTCTACCTAGCGATCTTCGCCGGCGGAACCCCCATCGGCGCCCCCATTGTCGGCTGGGCAGCCAACGAACTTGGTGCACGCTGGGCGCTCAGCATCGGAGCTCTCTCGGGCCTGCTCTCGGCAGCGATCGCCATCGCCTGGCTGGTCTACAGTCGCGGGATGCGCATCGGTCGTGTTCATGAAAGTCGCTTCCGCTTGCGCCTGCGCTTCCCACCCGAGCCCACGCCCGATGAAGAGCGCGAGCTCGCGACCCAAGAGATCGCGATCGTCGAAACCACTACCCGGCGCATTAGCTAAGCTTCGCGAGTAATCTCCACACTCACGAATAGCTTCGAACCGAACGGGCCAGCGTAGACACCACGCAGCGGCGGAACGTCGTTATAGTCGCGGCCGCGACCAACCAGAACGTGCCGGTCACCAATGTCGATCAGGTTCGTGGGGTCGTAGCCACGCCACTGCCCGTTGCAGAACCATTCGATCCACGCGTGTGACTCACCGACAACGGTTTCGCCAATCGCGGCATCCGGCTTGGGGTGCAAATATCCCGAAACGTATCGTGCCGGGATACCTGCCGAGCGCAGTGCGCCCAGGGCGAGATGCGCGATGTCTTGACAGACACCCTTGCCACCAGCCCAGGATTCGCCGGCAGTGGAGTGCACGCCAGTAACGCCACTCATGTACTCGATCGCATTACCAATGGCCATCGAAATCTGGAGCGCACTCTCGCACGCATCGTCCGACTTGGATGCGATGTCTTGTGCGAGCGCCACAACCTCAGCCGGAGGTTCGGTGCGATGCGTCTGACTGAGATTCTCGACAGCATCCATCGACAGCTCAGCCGTTGCCGCAAGCTCATCCCAGCTCATACCCTCAGATTCGTGTTCGCGCTCGTGCACCTCGACGAGGCTCGTTGCCGTGAGCGACAACTCTTTGTGGCCGGTGAGCACCTCGAACGAGGCAACTCGCGAACCCCAATAGTCGACATAGTTGCTCTGGCTCGACAGCGGCAAGATCTCCAAATTAGAGAACAACACGAGCTGACCCTCGACGCTTGCAGGCAGCATCCGAGCCTCGTTATACGACGCCGTAACCTCGCCGCCGTAGCTGAAACCAGTGGAGTGAACGATCCTGAGACGCTTCATGAGATCTCTCCTACCCACTCGGGAGCGGCATTTGTCGGGAAATAACGCTGACGCACTGCCTCCGAAGCCGCACTCGTCGCTGCCTGCACACGGTCCATGTGGTGGGGCAGGTCATCCAAAATTTCGGTAATCGGCCGATACTCCAGCTCACTGCGAATCTTGCCAAGCAGTCGTTGCGCGTCATCGGCAACTCCCACCCGGTTCATGCGGCGAGGCTCAAGTTCGCGCATGCAATCCTCTGCCCGCGAGACCGAGAACAGGATGCTGCGCGGGAACAGGCGATCAAGCAGCAGGAACTCTGCCGCGTTGCTCGCGCTCGGCACACCACGGTAGGTGCGCAGGTAGGGCTCGTAGGCGCCACAGGAGCGAAGAATCGTGGTCCACGATGGGCCACTCGCTTCGGTGAGGCTGCGAGTAGCCAGCAGGCGCGCGGTCATGTCTGCGCGCTCAAGGCTACGACCGAGCGTAAAGAATTGCCACGCCTCATCGCGGCTCGTAGCCGACTCGATGATGCCAACGGCAAGTGCGCTGCGTTCGCGAACCCAGGAGAAGAAGTCGGCGACTTTGTCTTCTGAGATGCGGCGCGGCATCCGTGCTCGTGTCGTGTTGAGGCACTCCCACAGTTCGGTTGAGACGATCTCGCGTGCCCGACGAGCGTTTTCGCGAGCTGCGCCCAGCGAGTAGGCGATTGATGCCGGCTCGGACCGGTCGACGGCCAGGATCGAGAGCACATCACCGCGGGTGAGTACGGCATCCGCAGGAGCTTCGCTTCCCATCACACTCAAGAGTGCGCGGCAGGCGTCATCTTCTTCGATCCACGGATCTTCGAGCAGCAGCTGGAGGTGCACGTCGAGGATGCGGGCCGTTCCGTCGGCACGCTCAATGTAGCGCCCAATCCAGAACAGCGATTCTGCGATGCGGCTCAGCATGATTGACCTCCCTCGATGTCGGCACTCTGCTGTTGCTGTTCTTCTTGACGCTGTCTCTGGCTGAGCCCACGATTGCTATCGTGA
The DNA here is from genome assembly GCF_054957775.1 of Rhodoglobus galactosidasius. Lineage (NCBI taxonomy): Bacteria > Bacillati > Actinomycetota > Actinomycetes > Micrococcales > Microbacteriaceae > Rhodoglobus > Rhodoglobus galactosidasius. Next base: position 127,226 of record NZ_JBQIAV010000009.1, read on the forward strand.
TCCTCTGCGTGATCGTCATGTGCGCCCGCTTCGAGCAACATCTCAGGGGTGATCACGGTAATTGCTTCCGTGTCGGCTTGCCCTTCGACGAGTCCCTGCACGCTGCTCGCTACCCCCTCGAGCTTCTCGCGACCAACAACCCAGGTATCTTTCGAGCCGCCACCCTGCGAACTATTGACGACAAGTTGCCCCTCGGGCAAAGCCACACGGGTGAGGCCGCCGGGCAGCACCCACACATCATTGCCATCGTTGACGGCAAAGGGGCGAAGGTCGGCGTGACGCGGGCGCATGCCGTCGTCAACAACCGTGGGAATGGTCGAGAGCTGCACGACCGGCTGCGCGATCCACCCTCGAGGGTCTTTGCGCAACTGAGTCTTCAGCGTTGCCAACTCATCCTTGGATGCCGCCGGGCCAATGACGAGACCCTTACCGCCTGATCCGTCAACCGGTTTCACCACCAACTCGTCGAGTCGATCGAGAACCTCTTCGAGGGCTCCCGGATCTTCGAGTCGCCACGTGTCCACATTAGGGATGATCGGCTTCTCGCCTAGGTAGTACTCGGTGAGGTCGGGAAGGTAGGTGTAGACGAGTTTGTCGTCAGCGACACCGTTGCCGACCGCGTTGGCGATCGTCACGTTGCCGAGTCGTGCCGCAAGCATCATGCCTGGACTACCGAGCATGGAGTCTGCACGGAACTGCAGCGGGTCGAGGAACTCGTCGTCAACACGGCGGTAGATCACGTCGACACGGGTGGGGCCCGCTGTGGTGCGCATCCAGACGCGACCGCCAGAACAGAAGAGGTCACGACCTTCGACCAACTCGACGCCCATGAGGCGGGCGAGCAGCGTGTGCTCGAAGTAGGCGGAGTTGTACACACCGGGAGTGAGCACAACAACGGTTGGTTCGTCGATGCCGCTCGGCGCACTATCACGCAGCGCCTGCAGCAGCTTGTGCGGGTAGTCGCCAACGGGACGAACGCGCATTGAGACGAACAGCTCGGGCAGAGTCTGGGCCATCACTCGACGGTTCGAGATCACATAGCTCACACCGCTGGGCACACGCACGTTGTCTTCAAGAACTCGCCACGCGCCGACTTCATCGCGGATCAGGTCGATACCACTGACCTGAATGCGCACACCGTTCGCCGGCTCGATGCCGGCAGCCTGACGATGGAAGTGACTGGATGAGGTGATCATCCGAGCCGGAATCACACCATCTTTGATGGCGTTCTGCGGCCCATAAATATCGGCAAGAAAAGCTTCAAGCGCACGCACTCGCTGCTTGACTCCCGACTCGACCTGTTTCCATTGAGAGAGGTCGATCACCCGAGGAACCGGGTCTAGCGGGAAAGGTCTCTCTTCGCCCGCAAAGTCGAAGGTGACGCCCTGAGCGAGATAGCTATCTGCCAGCGCTTCAGTGCGCCCACGCAACTCTTCCTGAGTCATCTGAGCGAGTGCGTCGTGGATCTCCCGATAAGGGCGACGTATCTCGCTATCAGCAGAGAACATCTCATCCCACGCCGCTGGTCCGGTGCGTTTCGAGGCGCTTGATGTGTATCCGTCAAACAAATCTGCCATGTACAGACAATATGCGCCTGAGGCGATTTCCGCTCGGGAGCGGGTCGATTACTGCAGATCGTCGCGCACAATTTACAGTTAAGCAATGCCTCACACCCTCCCCACCATTCTTGTTCTCCCCGGCGGAGGTTACTCGCGGCTCGCACCCCACGAAGGCGAGCCGGTTGCTGCGTGGTTGCGATCTATCGGGTGGAATGCCCGCGTCGTTGACTACCCTGTCGCCACTAAACATCCAGCCCCTTTGCTGGCAATTCAGTCTGAAATTGCGAAGGAACGCGCTGCCGGAGCCCCCATCGTCGGCGTTTTGGGTTTCTCGGCCGGCGGCCACCTCGCTGGTCACGCCGCTGTCGCACCCATCGCCAAGCCCGAAGAGCGCCCCGATTTTGCGGTGCTCGGCTACCCCGTGGTCAGCATGACCAGTCCAACGCACGTCGGGTCACGCGAGAACCTGATCGGTCTGGATGCCAACGCTTACCTCCGTGAAGACACGTCGCTTGAGCTATTGGTCACCCCTACCACGCCGCCCATGTTCATCTGGCACACCGCGGCCGACGAACCCGTTCCGGTTGCGGAGCACTCCTACCCACTCGCCGTTGCACTCGCGGCAGCCGGAGTGCGCCACGAATTGCATGTGTTCGCCGATGGCAAGCACGGGCTAGGGCTTGCTGAAGGCACTGCTGCCGAAGCATGGCAGTCGCTCTGCGAAATCTGGTTGAGCTCGCTGCGCTAGGTGCTAGCGCGACTGGCATGCCGCCGCGGACTCTGTCACAGAGGTTAGTGGAGCTTTAGCGGCGCAGACTGAACGCTTCGGCTTTGGCCGTGGAGCCTGACACGAGAATCGTGTCATCTGCCGCGATGACAGTGTTCTCATCGGTGTGAGTCCACGCACCATCGTGAGGGCGCACCGCCGTTATCGTGACGCCCGCAGTAGACCGCACCTTCGACTCGCACAGCGCTTTTCCGACGATCCCGGCCGGCGGCGCCATCTTCACTAGTGAGAAGCCGTCGCCGATTTCCAGGTAGTCCTGCATCGATCCGCGTACGAGGTGAGCAACGCGGCGACCCATCTCCTTTTCGGGGTAAATCACGTGGCTCACACCAAGTTGCTCCAAGATCGTGCCGTGCGCATCGCTGACCGCTTTGGCCCACACGTGAGCAACGTTGAACCGCAACAACAGCGACGTGGTCAGGATGCTCGCCTGAATGTCGCTGCCGATCGCCACTACCACTCGGTCGAATTCGGGCACCGCCAACTGCTGCAGCACCTCTTCGCGAGTGGAGTCTGCCGACACAACATGCGTGAGCTGACCATTGAGCTCCTGCACGATCGACTCATCGAGATCGATGCCAAGCACCTCGGTGCCATTGGCCATGAGTTCCAGCGCCAAGGCGCGACCGAAACGGCCCAAGCCGATCACCGCAACCGAATCTGCTGCGGCCACTGTTGAGGCATCCGAACCAGAGAACATGCGAAATTTAGCCAATGATCGGCCTTTCTTTAGGAAGTTCATACATGACAGCGCGTTCGCGCAAGGCAAGCGCGGTAGCGAAACCGATGGGGCCAAGGCGGCCAACGAACATGAGCACCGCGAGAATCAGCTGGGCAGCAATCGGTAGGTCGGGCGTGATGCCCTCCGAGAGGCCCACGGTGCCGAACGCTGAGACTGTCTCAAAGAGCACCGGGCTCAGTGGCAAGCCCGACAGCAGCATGATCGCTACCGTGGATGCCGCAACAACGCCAACAGAGAGCAAGACGACGGCGATTGCTTGGCGGTGCACCGCGCGCGACAGTCGCTTGCCAAACACGTTGACCACGCCGTCGCCGCGCACTTCTGCCACGAGAATGAAGAACAGCACCGCAAAGGTCGTGATCTTGATGCCACCGGCAGTGCCAGCGGGGCCTCCACCGATGAACATGAGGGCGGTCATCCCGAACTGGCTAGCTTCGCTCATGGCACCAATGTCGATGCTGTTGAAGCCTGCGGTTCGGGTCTGCACCGATTGGAAAAATCCGGCGAGGATCTTGGTTGGCCAGTCGAGCGGGCCGAGGGTTGCGGGGTTGTTCCACTCAATGAGGGTGATGTAGAGCGCGCCAGCAACCAGCAGCAGAGGAGTTGCCGCAATCACGATGCGGGTGTTCATGCTCCACTTGAGGCGGTTGCCACCGTGCCGGAGCAGCTGCACGATCACGGGGAATCCGAGCCCTCCAAGGATGATCTCAGCAGAGAGGGTGAGCGACACCACCGGGTCATCGACGAACGAGATCATGTTGTCGCTGAATAGCGCGAAGCCGGCGTTGTTGAATGACGAGACGGCATGAAAAACCGCCAACCAGGCAGACTCCCCCACGCCTTTGCCGTAGTGCAGCAGAAACCAGAAGAACAGGATGAGCGCACCGGCGCCCTCGATGAGGAGCGAGATCTTGAGCACGCCCAAGATGAGCGAACGAACATCACCAAAGCCAACGCTCTTGGTTTCGGCGGCAGCAGTGATGCGCGAACGCAGCGACAGCCTTCGCACGACTGCGAGGCCGATGATTGACGCGAACGTCATTACACCGAATCCGCCCACCTGAATGAGCACCATGATCACGACCTGGCCGAAACCTGTCCAGTACGTCGGGGTATCGACGATCACATGACCGGTCACACTTATTGCCGAAACGGCAGTGAAGAAGGCCTCGATGAGGCTGGCCGCACCCGGACCGGTACGCGAAATGGGCAACGCAAGCAGGGCTGTTCCTGCGGCGATACCAATCAAAAACCCGAGAAGGGTGAGTTGTGCTGGATGAACCAGCCTTCGCTTCATACCCATCCCACGGACGATATTGTGCACCGGGACACGATACGCCTGTTTCTGCGTTGAGTATTGACGTTGAGAGAACATCCGCTAGTTGCAGCCACAATCGAAACAATTTTGTAGGAAACCTGCAGAAAATACGGCCCAAGTCATTACATCTTCCACTATGCGCTAACCGGAGATACCATGGCGCGCATGAGCCAATATCAGCCCCCTGTCAAAGACATCGCCTTTCTGCTCGAGCACGTGGCGGGATACCCAGACATTGCCGCGCTGCCCGGTTTCGAACACGCCGATCTCGACACCGTCGTCGGAATCTTGGAGGAGTGCGGAAATTTCATGTCCAAGGTCGTCGCCCCGACGAACCGCGCTGGCGACAAGGAGGGAGCCCGCTGGCAACCTGATGGTTCTGTCGTCACCCCGACCGGCTTCAAGGAGGCCTACCGGCAGTACGTGGACGCGGGCTGGGGCTCGGTGCCGTTGCCGGAGGAGTTCGGCGGCGGCGGCTTCCCCCGCACCGTCGGCTTGATCATCCAGGAGATGATGATGTCGGCAAACTTGGGCTTCTCCCTCTGTCCGCTGCTCACCCAGGGAGCGATCGAAGCGCTGCTCCACTACGGCGACGACGAGCTCAAGCAGCGTTACCTACCGAAGATGGTCACCGGCGAATGGGCCGGCACCATGAACCTCACTGAGCCGCAGGCCGGTTCGGATGTCGGTGCACTGACCACGCGTGCTGTGCGCCAAGACGACGGCACCTACGCTATTTCCGGCCAGAAGATCTTCATCACATTCGGTGACCACGACCTCTCTGAGCAGATCGTGCACCTGGTGCTCGCTCGAACCCCGGGAGCCCCGGAGGGTACCCGCGGCATCTCCTGCTTTATCGTGCCGAAATATCTTGTGAACGATGACGGATCGCTGGGAGAGCGCAACCCGGTGCACACCGTGTCGATCGAGCACAAGATGGGCATCCACGGTGCCCCCACCTGTGTGCTCTCGTACGAGGACGCCACCGGTTACCTGATTGGTGAGGAGAATTTGGGCATGCGCATCATGTTCGTCATGATGAACAGCGCCCGGCTGTCGGTCGGTACGCAGGGTCTCGCCGTGGCGGAGCTCGCCTACCAGCAATCGCTCGAATACGCCAAGGAGCGTCGCCAGGGGCGGGCGATTGGGGCCACCGAAGACTCCGCCATTATCGACTTCCCTGACGTGCGTCGCATGCTGATGACGCAGAAGTCGTCCATCGCCGCCCTCCGCTCCTTGATGCTGCTGAACGCGAGTTATGTCGATCACAGCATGAACGAGCCGGACGAGTCCACCCGTAAGCGCGCGGACGAGATCGCGGGCCTGCTCACCCCGATCTGCAAGTCGTTCGGCACCGACCTCGGCAATGAGCTCACATCTCTCGCCCTGCAGATCCACGGCGGCATGGGCTACATCGAGGAGACCGGCATGGCGCAGCATGTGCGTGATGTGCGAATCGCGGCGATCTACGAGGGCACGAATGGCATCCAGGCCGCCGACCTCGTTGGTCGGAAACTGGGGGTGCGTGATGGAGCCTCGGTGATGGAGTTCCTGGCCAGCATGCGCGAGATCGACGCGCAACTGGCCGAGGCCGGTGAACAGTTCACCTCGATCCGGGCGGAACTCACCAAGCAGTTCGACGCCCTAGATCAGGCCACCACGTGGATGCTGCGTACCGGCCGCGCTGACCCGAACGCCATTTTGGCGGGCTCAAGCCCGTACCTGCGCATGTGGGGCCTGTGCACCGGAGCCTGGCTGCTCGCCCGTGCGGCTCTGGCCGGGCAAACCACCGGTGATGCCGAGGTGGCCGAGACCCAGCTCGTGCTTGCCCGATTTTTCGCCGAGCAGATCCTGCCCCAGTGCTCCGGGCTGCTCAGTTCGGCGACCGCCGGAGCCGACGACCTGTTCGCGCTGGACGCCGCTAGGCTCTGATCGAGCCAGGTCTGCGAAGTAATATGAGGAGCCCAAGCATGCCCGAAGGAGTAATTTCATGAGGATCGTCGTGCTGGTGAAGCAGGTACCCGATACTGCTGATGTGAGAAAGCTTGACCTAAACACTGGTTTGCTCGACCGGGAGGCTGGCGAGCCGATCGTTGATGAGATCAACGAGCGTGCCCTTGAGGTGGCGCTGCGGTATAAGGACGACGACAAGGGGACCGAGGTCGTCGTCCTCAGCATGGGCCCGGAGAACGCGATCAAGTCGGTACGCAAGGCCCTATCGATGGGTGCCGACTCTGGCGTGCACATTGTCGACAGCTCCTTGGTGGGTGCGGATGCTCTCCTCACCTCCCTCGCGATCTCTCGTGCCCTCGAGCAGACCGGGTTCGACTTGGTTATCGCTGGCAACGAGTCCACCGACGGCAATGGTGGGATAGTTCCGGCGATGCTCGCCGAACGGCTCGGTGTGCCGCTGCTCGGGTTGTTGGCGAACGTCGAGATCACCGAGGCCCAAATCTCCGGCGAGCGCCAGGGCGACGACGGCACCGTGAACGTGCACGCTGGGCTGCCGGCGATCATGACCGTCACCGAGCGTTTCGACTACGCCCGGTTCCCCAACTTTAAGGGCATCATGACGGCGAAGAGGAAGCCGGTCGAAACGGTGACCCTCGTCGAATTGGGGCTGGACGCCGCCGAGGTCTCCGGCCTGGAGCGCACCGAGATCATCTCGACCGCCGAGCGTCCGGCGCGCGCGGCCGGCACCAAGATCGAAGACGACGGCACTGCCGCCGCAACCCTGGTCGAGTTTCTGGCCACCAACCGATTGGTCTAGGAGAACAGCCGTGGCTCACATTTTGGTACTCGCAGAGATCTCCCACCGCGGTCACGTGGCCGACTCGGCCCGCGGACTGCTGGCATTGGCCTCCCGGCTTGGCGAGCCGGTCGCGGTCGTCGCCACCCGGGAGTCGCTGACCGACGACCTAGTCTCCCGACTCGGTGCTCTCGGTGCGGCCCAGGTCTACCAGGCACAGTCAGAGCAGGCCGACACCGCTCTGGTCGCGCCGCAGGTGGAGGCACTCGCCGCCGCTGTCGCGACGCTCAGACCGGCTGCCGTTCTTCTTTCCCACTCCTTCGGCGGGCGCGAGGCTGCGGCGCGGCTGGCTGTTCGCACAGGAAGCGGTGTGCTGGTCGATGCCGTGAACGTCCGGGCCGAAGATGGTCGGATCATTGCGAGCGGTTCCGTCTACGGCGGCAACTATCTGGTCGACTCGGCCACCACCGGGATGCCCGTGATCACTGTGCGCCCGGGCGCCATCGACGAGAGCGCGCCCGCGGTATCCGCTCAGGTCACCTCCGAGATGGTCACCGTCGATGCAGCAAAGGCCGGCGTGATCGACTCCTACAACGACGCGCCCGAGGTCTCCGAACGACCAGAACTGCTCGGCGCCAAGAAAGTTGTCTCGGGCGGCCGCGGCTTCGGGTCAAAGGAGAACTTCGGCATGGTCGAGGAACTGGCGGATGCCCTCGGTGCAGCCGTCGGTGCGTCTCGGGCCGCCGTCGACGCCGGCTATTCGCCCCAGACCACCCAGGTCGGCCAGACCGGAGTCAGCGTGTCCCCCGACCTATATGTCGCACTGGGCATCTCGGGTGCCATCCAGCACCGCGCGGGGATGCAAACCGCGAAGACCATCGTGGCGATCAACAAGGATGCAGACGCACCGATCTTTGACGTAGCCGACTTCGGAATCGTCGGCGACGTGTTCACAGTCGTTCCGCAGCTAATCGAAGCGATCAAGTCGCGCTCGGCATGATGGCGGCCACAACTCGGAAGAAGACGGCGCGCAGCCCCTGGTTTAAGCTGGTCTGGATCGTGCCACTAATGATCGCTGTGTTGCTGGCGGCGGTGTTGGTCGCCAAGTGGATGATGGAGCTCGCCGGTGTGCAGCAGTTCGTGGCCGACTATCCGGGCAAGCAGCCCTTGCCAGAATCCGCGCCGGTTGGTTTTCCGGCCTGGCTTGGCTGGCAGCACTTCCTGAACATCTTCTTCCTGCTGCTCATAGTGAAGAGCGGCTGGCAGGTGCGCACCACCACCCGGCCCGGCACATACTGGACTAGGAACAACACCGGTCTGCTTCGCACGAAGCGCAGTCCGAAGAGGATCAGCCTCAATCTGTGGCTGCACCTCAGCCTCGACTCTCTCTGGATTCTTAACGGCATCACCTTCATCGTGCTGCTGTTCGCAAGCGGGCAGTGGATGCGCATTGTTCCGACCGATTGGGACGTGATCCCGAACGCCCTCTCGGCAACTCTGCAATACGTATCGCTCGACTGGCCGGTCGAGAGCGGTTGGGTGAATTACAACGCACTGCAACTGCTCGCCTACTTCGTCACCGTCTTCATCGCCGCACCGCTGGCAATCATTTCAGGGCTACGCATGAGCGCACTATGGCCCCCGGATGCGACCAGAGTTAATAAGGCTTACCCGATCGAGTGGGCGCGGGCGGTGCACTTCCCGGTCATGCTCTATTTCGTCGCATTCACCATCGTGCACGTCACGCTGGTGTTGACCACTGGGGCACTGAGGAACCTCAACCACATGTATGCGACCAACGACGAGGTGAACTGGGTTGGTTTCTGGATCTTCGCCGCCTCGTTGGTGGTTCTGGCTGCGGCTTGGCTGCTCGCCCGTCCTCTGCTTCTCAGACCGATCGCATCTATCACGGGAAAAGTGGGCCGCTGAGCAATCGTTCTAGCTTGTGAGTGGCTCCAAAACGAAGACCGGTATTTCGCGTTCCGTCTTGGCCTGGTAGTCCTCATAGTCGGGGTAGGCAGCGACAGCGCGCTCCCACCAGACAGCCTTCTCGTCGCCGGTCACTTCGCGGGCAACGAAGTCACCCTTGAAACCGACATCGTGCAGTTCAACATGGGGTTGAGCAACGATGTTGAAGTACCACACCGGATGCTTGGGCGCTCCACCCAATGACGCAACAACTGCGTAGTTGCCGTCGTGTTCCACACGCATGAGTGCGGTCTTGCGCAGCTTGCCCGACTTGGCGCCGACCGTGGTCAGAACGATCACGGGCATCCCACGCATGAGGTTGCCCTCGTGGCCGTTGCTGGCTTCGAAGACTTCGGCCTGGTTGCGAGCCCACTCTGACGTGCTGGGTACGTATTCTCCTGTTAGTGGCATGCTTCCACGGTACTCCGCTTGGGGAAGGTAGCTTGGTGACATGATCACCATTGCCCTCCCCGACCAGCAGATGTGCGACCGGCTTGCCCCGCAACTGCCCGACGTCAACCTGATCGTGTGGGGTGCTGCCGACGGCGCTCCCCCGCAGCGCGTTGATCTTGCCGTGTTGGGGTACCTGGGTGCGTCCAGCGAACTGGCCGCCTTTGAGGGTCTGGATGTCGCGGCTCTGCAATCGCAGTCGCTTGGCTACGACGGGGTTGCCGACCGGCTGCCTGCCGGCATCACGTACTGCAACGCGGTCGGCGTGCACGAGGCATCAACTGCTGAACTCGCTGTTGGGCTGATCATTGCCGAACAGCGCGGTTTTCCTGAGCACTACCGCAACCAGAAGACCGGCATGTGGGATCAGCACGAACTCATCGGTGTCGCGGGCAGCACCGTGATCATTGTCGGCGCGGGCGGTGTCGGCAACCAGATCGCTGACAAACTTGCCCCGTTTGAAGCGAACGTCGTGCGCGTCGCTCGCACCAACCGCAGCGACGCGCGTGGTGCCATCCAGTCGATGGATGCTCTCCCATCGCTGCTGGCGAAAGCCGATGTCGTAGCAATCGCCGTGCCACTCAGCGACGAGACCACTGGACTCGTTGACGCGGAGTTCCTTGAGGCGATGAAGCCGGGGGCGCTGCTCGTGAATGTGTCTCGAGGCAAAGTTGTCGACACTGACGCTCTCGTGGCTGCGGCATCCGCCGGTCACGTTCGCGCGGCACTCGACGTCACCGACCCCGAACCGCTGCCGAGCGATCACCCGCTGTGGTCGATGCCCGGAATCACAATCACCCCGCATATCGGCGGCTACACCTCGGCGATGCATGCCCGAGTGGATGCCGTTGTGCGCGACCAAACGCGTCGCCTAGTCGCGGGCGAACCCCTCGCGAACGTGGTGATCGAGGGGCGCTAGCGCGTTCTGGCGCCCATCCCTCAACGGGATTCGCGGACGATCCGTTCCGGTCGGAATACAGTTTCGCGTGGGACCATCCGGGATCCACGGCTTGCTCGAGCATTACGCGGAGTGCAATTTGGCTGATCAGTGCGCTCGGCTTACGAGTCGGATGAAGCGGAAATGCCGCGGGCGCAGCAAAGCCACTGATTTCGAATCCAGTGCCTTCCTCCATCAGGGTTCCAGCCCTATTGCTTGATCAAGATAGATCTGCTTCGGGATCCGATGACGCACCACAACCTTGTCGATCATCGATCGATTAACGCCAAGACGATAATCGGTCCGGTGACGTGCGCGACGAATTCGCCCGTGCGGGGTGAAAGGAGCATCAGCGTGAGTCAAGGAGGCCCCCGGTTGTTGGCGTGAGCTTGGTAACCCACATGCTGCCGGAGGACTTCAGCAAATCAAGCGAGCACAACGTCCATGGGAACTACACCTAGGGAAATTAGGCTTTAAGCGGGATCGGCTCAACGCTTAGCCGATGTCGTCTTGCGACAATCCGATCTGGTCGGGGGAATACCCGAGGCCTAAGTTTGTTTCCAACGGAGCCGCTGTGCGTGGAGAGTCTCGCTACTTCCAATCGTCACGTTTATGTTGGTTTTCAGTGAGCTTTGGTGTCTGAGCGCAAAGCATCTTGAATGTGCATGCGCGTTCGTCGCGCGCTGTGCATTGAGGGAGGCGCCTTCTAAGCTCCAGCTCGGAGTATGCGGTGTGAATAAAATCACGGGCGTATCTCGCCACGCAAATATCGGCTGGGGGGCACACCGTGTTCAGCTCGAAAGGCCCGCGAAAAATACAGCGGATCGCTGAAGCCGACGAGTTGGGAGATTTCGCTGACACGAAGCCCGCTGGATCGAAGAAGCAGCGCCGCCTCTCGCAACCGCAACTGGCGAATCCATGCTCGCAGCGACACTCCGGTGTGATGGTTGAAGAGTCGCTGTGCGGTTGTTGCGCTGCACTCGCCCGCTTGTGCGACTTCTTCGACAGAGAGCGATCCACTCAGATTGGCATGGATAAAGGTCATCATCGATTCGAGGGCCGAGGGTAACGTCGGATTCATGTCGTGGGCATCCCACAAGCTGTTTTCAAGCAGCACGAGTTGGCCGAGCGATCGAGCTGCACGCTCACTGAACGGAGCATCGGTGAAACGCTCGATGGCGAAGGTTCCGAGATCTGCGATTCGGCGCGCCGGCCCAGAAGCAAAACTTGCCTGACCCGGTACAAACTCATGGGGATCCCCCCATCTCGCCGGGTCTTCTAATAGCGGATCACCCACCTGATGCGCTACTCGTGGCTCGATGCGAACGCCCCACGCGTGATGGGGCACTACGTGCAGGGTTCCAATGCGGAAGGGGTTCTGCTGATCAGCCTGGTACTCCACCTTGTGATGCCAAGGTAGTCGCACCGTGCTATTCGGGGTCAGGCGAAATGTTTTGTTCGCCGCACGGATTTCACCGCCTCCGCGCACGGCCCACACGAACGTGATGCCCATGACGTGCGGGTTCAAGAGGTATTCGCTAGGGCGAAATCGGTACCAGTTGGCGCCCACGACAACCGCGTCGTCGGCACCTCCCTTTCCTGTAGCCGTTTCACCCGATGCTGTTAATTCCATAGAAACGATCTTGCACTACGGGAAGGCAATCAAAGCAACGGCGGCGTTTCGCCCCTAGAACGTGACGAAGACCGATCCTGCTTCATAGGCGGCCACCGGGTGAGCGAACGGCATGGGCGTTGACTGCTCGGCGCGCACTAGCGCAAGGTCAGGGCATCCTGCTATGAGTTGAGCGATACCTTCTCGAATCTCGACACGCGCAAGTTGTTGACCGACGCAACTGTGAATGCCATGACCGAAACCGAGATGGCCGAACGCGTCTCGCGAAACATCAAATGTATTCGGGCTATCCCACCTCTCGGGATCGCGGTTTGCCGCCACCGGAGACACCGACACCGACTGGCCGGCTTTGATAGCGACCCCCTCTATCTCGACGTCTTCTAGAGCGGTGCGAGGAAAAAGGGTCAAGAACATGGTGCCCATACGCATGAACTCTTCTACCGCGCTTTGAATCAGTTCCGGATTTTTTCGCAGCACTTCGAGTTGCTCGGGATTGTTGAGTAGCGCCACGGTGGTTGTAGCGATCAAGTATGCGACTGAATCGCGACCCGCTCCCATGAGTAGCCGCAAGATGCCTTCAGTCTCTTCGCGCGAGAGGGCGTCTGATGCGAGTAAATCTGAAATCACGTCTTCGCCTGGGTCATTCTGTCTGATCTCGAGAACGTGGCGGATGAAGTCGTACTTTTGTTGCGCGGTCGAGCTGTCGACGAAAAGTCGCTCGAATCTGTCGTACTCAGAATCGGGGATGCCGATGACGTAGCAGTGGGTGCGCGCAGCGATCGGGCGCGCGTAGTCGATCCACACATCTGCGGGCGACCCCTTCGCCTTGAATTTCGCAAGCACGTCGGCAGCCATCGACGAGATCCACTCCTTGCGGCCACGAACCTGTTTGACCGAGAATCGGGAAGTAATCAAGCGTCGGAGCCTCGAGTGCTCTTCGCCGTCGAGCACGAGCAGGTTTGCAAACTCCGACCGCTGGGCTGCTTCATCGAGGTCTCCGGGAAGCTCTGCAGGCAATGCGGCATTGGGGAGATCTTCGTCTGTGGACAGATGGCCAGTGGGGCCCATCGGCATGCGTTCCGGACGCATGCTGAATCGCGGGTCTTCAAGTACCGCGCGGGCGATGTCATATTCCGTGGACACAAGGCCTTGATGACCGTCTTGGTAACTCAACGGAACGGCAGCACCCTGATCGCGCCATGTAACCAAGGTCGGGGAGGGCTCGAGCGGCGTGCCATCGCCAGGAAGCGATGTACCGTGAAATGGGCAGCCTGATGTCGACTCTGTCATCTTGGTTCCTTCGGTTGTGTGGTCGTAGTGCTGGCAGCACCCACTCGGGCGCGTGCTTTTCGGAAGAGCTTGGGAGGTAGGTTCCACGCGACAATGCCTTGCGTGGTGCCGTTCTTGTCTGCGATGTACAAAGCAGATTGTTGGGATGCCTCGACTTGGATCTCTGTGAGTGCCTGGCTATCGAACCAGCCGTATGCCTTGATGCGGGCACCGTGAATCTCCGACCAGAAAAACGGTGCCGAAGCTAGTAGTTCGCGACCTTGCGCGATCGTCGCGGCGACGGCCATAGCCTGTTCGATGGCGTTGGTCTGGTGCTCGACGCGCACCGCGGCCCCGGTCGTGGGACTCTGCCACGCGGCGACGTCTCCAATCGCGTACACGCCCGGAGCCGCGAGGCCGGTGCTGTCGCACACGACCCCGTTGTTGAGAGTGAGGCCGGAGCCCGTGAGCCACTGCACACAAGGGTCGCCGCCAACAGCAGCGACCGCTAGATCAGCCGTCAGCTCTGTTGCGTCATCAAAAACGAAGTGAGTGCCGCCGCCGTGCGTGGGTGACGCGGCGGTGACCGTCGTTGAAAGTTTGAGAGCGACACCATGACTGCGGTGCAGTGCATCAAGCTGAGGTGACAGCGCATTGCCGATCGCTCCGAAGCTGAGGTGCTCAGATCTGCCCACGAGAGTCACTGCGGCGCCCAACGAGCGTGCTGCACTTGCAATTTCAGAACCGAGAACGCCAGCGCCGACAACGACGACCCGTTGCGCTTTGTGAAGGCCATCTCGGAGGGCGACGGCATCATCGATGCTACGAAGCGTCAATACCCCGGCGTCTGGCCACAGCTTGCGGGCGTTTGCGCCCGTGGCGATGATGAGGATGTCGTAGTGCTCTTGCCCGGTGTCGGTCTGAACTGTTCGGGTATCGATATTGAGCCGTGTGGCACGTGTCGATTTACGGAAGTCGATTCTCAGTTCCGCTATCTCGGCCACGCTTTTGAACGCCGCTCGTTCAGGCTCCCAGCCTTCGAGCAGAACCTGCTTCGACAGAGGTGGGCGACTGTACGGCAAGTGTGGCTCGTCGCCCAGCAACAAAATTTCGCCGTCGAAGCCCTCTGAGCGAAGGCTTTCCGCAGCGGTCAATCCAGCAACTGAAGCGCCGACAATAACGACGCGTTGTCGACTCGTCATAGTTCGATGAACTCGGTCTCGGCTATTCAACGAGCGTGATCGCGCGCGCGGGGCACAGCGATGCGGCACGACGAGCAGAGGGTTCTTGTGCGGCAGAAGGCGAGTCATTCAACAACTCGACGATCCCGTCGTCGTCCTGGTCGAATAGGTCTTCTGCGACCAGCGCGCATTGCCCAGCGCCCACGCACGCACCAGCTTTAACTGCAATTTTCACGTCAGACTCCTTTGACTGTTGGGTATAAAAGCTATGCCGCGTCGCCGTCAATAGCCATGGCGCTGTGAGGCGAAACATGGACTCTGCAACCGTGCACGAAGTGGCTAGTTGGCAGCGACGCTTTCGATCCAGCTCACCGCAGCATCAAAAACTCCCGCTGCTTCTGCGAGATTCGCCCGACGGGGGTCAGGGCCAAAGACTCCCCAAATAGCGTGGGAGGGGTCATGACGGTGGGCCCCGAAAGGGTTTCCGTCCGGGTCGATCGCGGGATGTGTGTCGATGTTCGGAAGCTTGTCCAGGTGAACAAGATCTGGATGGGCCACCGATAGCAGCATGCACTCAAAAACGGCTGCGTGGTCGGGTGCGATAGGTGTGGGGTCGCAGTCGGCCATGCTGGTTGCTACGACGTGCATCGCCCGACCCTCACTCGAATCCCACTGTGACGCAACGTCGCGCAGCATAGCTCGCTGTTCATCCGCAAAATGGCCGCTGAGGATCACTGCTCGCTTTACTCCCATGTCGTCGAGCCGGCGCAGAGTGACAAGCAACTGGGTTTTGATGTCGTCACCAGTGGGCATCATGATCGTCCATGGGTAGGCGGAATGCTCGCCTCCCGTACCCTGATAGACCGTCGGCAGTACGACACCGCCGCTGCGCGATGCTGCCGCGTGGCACACGGCATGAGCGGTGAGTCCATCAAGCCCTATTGGCAGGTGGGGGCCGTGAAATTCCAACGTGCCTAGCGGAACATAGACGACGGACTTCTCCGCCAGCCGCTGCTCGATCTGTTCTGGTGATAACAACTCAACGGAAGTCTGTGAGGTAGTGCTCATGAGTAGTAGTTCCTTCGCCATTCGTGCGAGACAAGTTCGTCGCGTAACCGCGGCGGAAAAGCGGCGCCATCTGAGTAAGAAAGGTTCTGTTTGATTCGCCGTGCGGTACTCATCCCCAGAATGGTGGTCGACACTTGCGGGGCGTCGAGAACGAATCGCACGGCTGCTTCGGCAAGGCTTGCAAAGTGTGGCCGCGTGACATCTTTAATGCGCTCGATGCGCTGAAGCGTTTCGCCGAAGCGTTCGTCGCGGAACATCCAGTGCAGTACAGAGTCAGTTGGCCATGTCGCATAGGTCTCAGGCGTCCAGGTTCCGCTGAGAGAGCCGGAATCAAGCGCGACTCTCGCGACTATTGCGGTGCCGCTTGCGGCCGCAGCAGGAAAAAGCTCCAGCGCAGGTTGCTGCTCGAAGATGTTGTAGATCACCTGAATCGAATCGACGAGCCCGCTCTTCGCCAGTTCGATCCCATCTTCTGGACGGTAGTCGCGAATTGAGACTCCGATTTGATCGATTTTTCCTGCGGTGCGCAACTCGGTGAGAGTTTCGAGCCACTCTTGATTGTGTAGCCCATCCGGTGCCCAGCAGTGAAGCTGATAGAGATCAAGACGTTCGACTCCCAGCCTCTGCAGGGAACCCTCCACCTGACCGATGAGATACGACTTGGGGTACAACTGCGAGAACTTCGGGTCTGGCTCCGAAATTGCGGGCCACTCGACGGGTTGCACCTTTGTGGCGACGCGAATTCTGCTGTGTGACCACTGCTTTAACGAGCGGCCTACGACAGTCTCGCTGTGCCCGACGCCATACATTTGCGCGGTGTCAACAAAATTGATGCCTTCTTCATAAGAAGACAGCAGCGCTGCAATCGACTCTTTGTCGTCAACGGGCCCCCATTGTCCACCCAGCTGCCACGCGCCAAAGGAAATCTCGCTGACTTCCCAGTCGCTTCGACCAAAAGGCCTATATTTCACAGTCATCGTTCCTGAACCGCCTTCTTCTCTGAGTCACGGTGCTGTGAACGATACGCGGGAGCTTCTTGAATTGGCATGCATGACAGCACCACAATATGGACGATGCGCCGCCCGCTGATTGGTCACGATAGCGTCACAGTCCCGACACGACTTGACCGCTATGGGCACCATCCTTAGACTTACGTGAGTTCTTCTGAATCGATTCATTCTGAATCGGGGGAATAACTGATTCGCTTGATTCTCAACGAGGAGGAGGAGCCGTGGCCCTCGAATCCCAGCCCCCGCACGACACACCAGCGCTCGAGCTTCGCCATGTGGCGAAGTCGTTCGGCGCTGTCGTTGCCCTCAGCTCCGGAAGCCTGAAACTCGAGCGTGGGTCGATTCATGCTCTTATCGGGGAGAACGGTGCGGGCAAGTCCACACTCGTGAAGATAATCGCAGGTCTGTACCACCGCGACATGGGCGATTTCTTGCTCGACGGCGTGACTGTGGATTTCTCCAGCACCGGTCAGTCGAAAGCAGCCGGCATCGCAGTCATCTACCAGGAGCCGACTCTTTTTCCTGATCTTTCAGTGACAGAGAACATCTTCATGGGCCGCCAGCCAACCAATACGATTGGTCGCATTGATCGGAAGGCGATGCGTGCCGAAGCCGCGGGCATCTTTGAGAGCCTGGGCGTGAAGCTCGATCCGGAGCGCGTGACCGACGGGTTGTCAATCGCCGACCAGCAGATTATTGAGATTGCCAAGGCGATCTCGCTTGACGCCAAGGTCTTGATCATGGATGAGCCGACCGCTGCGTTGTCGGGAGTCGAAGTTGACCGCCTATTTGCAGTCGCCCGAAACCTGCGTGATGAGGGGCGAGCCTTGATGTTCATCTCTCACCGCTTTGATGAGGTGTTCGCGCTCTGCGACACCGTCACCGTCATGCGCGATGGTGCGTATGTCGATACAAGCGCTATCTCAGAAACATCGGTCGACGCGCTCGTGCGGCAAATGGTCGGACGCGATGTTGCGGAGCTCTTTCCTAAGTTGCCCGCAGACATCGGTGATGTGGTGCTCGAAGTCTCGAACCTAACTCGTAAAGGCGTGTTCGATGACATTTCGTTTTCTCTGCGAGCCGGTGAAATCGTCGGGCTAGCGGGGCTCGTCGGGGCCGGACGCAGCGAGGTCGCACGGGCGATTTTTGGCGTGGATCCTTATGACGGCGGAAAGGTGACGTTGCAAGGAGCGACGCTGCCGAAGAACAGCCCCAAGAAGGCGACCGATCGTGGCATCGCGTTGGTTCCCGAAGACCGCCGGAAACAGGGGTTGGTACTCGAAAACGGGGTATCGCGAAACATCACGCTTGCCATTCGATCAAAGCTAGCCAAGGGTGGACTCATTTGGAGCGGCCGCGAGAACGCTGCCGCGAAGGTCTGGGCGAGCAGGCTTGAAGTTAAGACCGCCTCTCTCGACACCGAAACCGGCACATTATCCGGCGGCAATCAGCAGAAAGTCGTCATCGGAAAATGGCTCGCCACTGAACCGCGCGTGCTAATTGTCGACGAACCTACTCGCGGTATCGATGTGGGCACCAAATCCGAGGTTCACCGTTTGCTGAGCGAGCTCGCGCAGCAGGGCCTTGCAATTCTCATGATTTCGTCTGAACTCCCGGAGGTGTTGGGAATGGCTGACCGCGTTCTGGTTATGCGAGAGGGACGTATTACTGCTGAGTTCGCGAGGATTGATGCGACGCCGGAGGCAATTATGTTGGCCGCGACAGCCCCGGGAGAAGTGGCCGCATGAGTTTCAGCAGCACGAGCACCACTGCTCTCGAATATGGTCGCAATAGCGCGCGAAAAGCGGTGCGATCCATACTGACGGCACGTGAGACAGGGATTGCGATTGCGCTTGTTGCCGTGATCATTGCCGCGACAGTTTCGAACCCCGCGTTCCTGTTCTCTTCCGACGGCTTTCGCGACCTGCTCCTGACCCCATCGTTGCTCTTATTGGTGGCTGTGGGGCAGGCGATTGTCATTATTTCGCGCAACGTCGACTTGTCTGTCGGCTCGATCGTCGGCCTCACCGCGTACCTCACGGGCAGACTATTCATAGATTTGGAGGGCATCCCGGTCATCGTTGTTTTCATCGCGGGCGTGATCGTTGGTGGCCTGCTCGGCGCGATAAACGGAATGCTCGTGGCGTTTGCTCGAGTACCTGCGCTCGTCATCACACTTGGAATGATGTATGTCTATCGCGGCATCAACGTGTGGTGGACAGGAAGCGATCGCGTCAATGCCTCCGATATGCCGAAGTCATTTAGTGGCCTGGGTACCGATCAAGTTCTCGGAATCCCGGTCCTGACGATCATCGCCGTCGTCGTACTCATCATTGCAGCCTGGTTTTTGCGGAATATCCGTGCCGGTCGGGAGTTCTACGCGATCGGGTCCGATCCTGACGCTGCGCACCTCTACGGCCTCCACGTGAACCGGCGAGTCATCGCTGCCTTTGTCGTTTCGGGTGCGCTTTCGGGGCTCGCCGGTGTGTTATACGCGGCGCGGTATGGAACCGTAAGTGCCGCGGCTGGTTCTGGATGGGAACTCCAGGCGATTGGTGCCGCAGTGATCGGTGGCGTCGCGATATCGGGCGGTGTGGGAACAGTGTGGGGTGCCGCTATCGGGGCCTTCTTGCTCCTCACAATTAACCGTGCACTTCCAATTCTTGGCATCGACGACTTCTGGCAACAGGCGGTCGTCGGCACGCTCATCATCGGATCGATCGTTCTTGACCGCGTACTCGCTCTTCGTCAACATCGACGACTTATCGAACAACGGGAGGAGACAAGATGACCGCCGTAACCGACACCAGCGCCGTCCGGGTGTACCAGCCGTACTCCCGCCCGCTATGGCGCCGCACGTTGCTCACCCGAGAGTTCGCGATCATTGGGCTACTCCTTGTGGTCATCTTGGTCGCGTTGGCAACAGCTCCAAGCTTCAATAGCCCACTCACCGTGACATACCTATTGCGCGATCTCGCTCCGATTCTGCTCATTGCGCTCCCAATGACTTTGATCATCATCACGGAGGAGATCGACCTCTCGGTCGCGAGCATCGTCGGCCTGTCGAGTGTCATGACAGGGCTACTGACTGAGGCGGGGGCCCCCTTCCCAGTCGCAGCTATCATCGCCATCATCGTGGGCACGATCGCTGGGGCGGTCAATGGTTTTCTTGTCACCGTCGTAGGGCTCCCCTCCCTTGCTGTCACGATTGGTACCCTCGCGCTTTTCCGCGGTATTGCGGTAGGGCTCCTTGGAACCAAGGCAGTAACGGGCTTTCCTGAAGAGTGGACAAATCTCGCAAAGGCGAATATTCCGGGCACCCCAATTCCCGTGATTATGATTCCTTTTCTGGTACTCGCGATTGCGTTCGCTGTGTTGCTGCACTTCACTCCTTTCGGGCGGTCGCTGTACGCGATCGGCTTGAACAAAGAAGCAGCGCAGTTCTCTGGCATTGACGTAGGACGCACGAAGCTTCTGCTTTTCGTGCTCTCCGGAACGATGTCGGGATTCGCGGGCGTTTATTTCACGCTGTTGTACTCGAACGCCAGAGGCGACAATGCGACCGGAATGGAACTGCAGATCATCGCAGCCGTGCTCCTCGGCGGGGCATCAATCTTTGGCGGACGCGGCGCATTGCATGGTGTGATCGCTGGCGTGTTGCTCATCGGCACTATCGGTAGCGCGCTACGACTTTCGGGCGTGACGAGCGACATCATCACCGTGATCACTGGCATCCTCTTGGTTCTCTCCGTCGTTTCAGCGAGCATCCTCGCTTGGGCGTATCGGCGGCGGGCGACTGCTGTCGGCCGGCGCAAAGAGCAGCTTCAGGCAGCTTCAGAATCTTCTCTTCCCTAATACCCCCCGTTACTTTCTTTGTAGGCCCAAACGGTGTGAACTGTGAGGGTGTTGGCCTGTCAGGTCCGGCATGATTTTAGCCCCCAGTCACCCATGATCCGGGGGGTGTTGTCACCGGACCTGATTGGTG
>NZ_JBQIAV010000010.1:0-97499 GCF_054957775.1 Rhodoglobus galactosidasius
AGGAAGAAGCCGAGCCGAGCTACTACGACACCAACACAACAGCCGAAGAAGGCCTTTGGGCCAGATCAGGATGGGCCGGCCGGGCATGACACGCCCAAAGCCATCCACACGTTTTGGCCTATAAGCCAAAATTAGCTATTTCTACTTGGGGATAACTTGGGGATAACTCCTCCAACTCGCCGGAAACATTGTTGATCACCAGACTCGTTCTGTGGAATCGAGAATTCTTGTTGTTCGAGTTTCCACGACTGAGTGAACATTTCTCCCCATGTCGTCAACAACTCACACGGTTGTAGTTTCCAGTAGTTACAGGAAATCCGATGAGTTATTCACAGAATCCACAACGGTTAAGAGTGTGACCTTTAACTAATGAAATTTGAATCCCCAATAACCTGTGGTTCGCAAGTGGATGGGCTGTGCCAGTATTAACGGCCAGAGCTTAATCCGGTTAGGGGTAGTTCATGAAGTTTCAGGTTAATCGTGATGTCTTCAGCGAGGCGGTTTCGTTTGCAGTCAAGCTGCTGCCGCAGCGTACGACGCTGCCCATTTTGAGCGGTGTGCTGATCGAAGCGACCGATGAAGGTCTGACGCTGTCGTCGTTTGACTACGAAGTTTCCGCTCGAACCCAGATTACAGCTGAAGTTGATGAGCCTGGTCGTGTGTTGGTTTCCGGCAAGCTCCTTGCAGAGATTGCAAGCCGACTTCCCAATGCCCCCGTGCGTTTTAGTACAGAAGACAACAAGATCACCATTGCCTGTGGCACCGGTCACTTCACCCTGTCGAGTATGCCGGTCGAAGAGTATCCGACACTTCCTCAAATCTCCGACCGTGTGGGAACGCTCAAGGCAGATCTCTTCTCAGCAGCCATTGCCCAAGTCGCTGTTGCCGCATCACGAGATGATGTCACCCCGGTCATCACCGGAGTACAGCTCGAAGTCTCACAAAATAATATTTCGCTCGTCGCCACCGACCGTTACCGTGTCGCCGTGCGTGACATCGAATGGGATGCCGGCGAATCCGGTGTCGAGTCGGCTACCGCACTTGTTCCCGCAAAGACTCTCGTGGAGGTCGGAAAGACGTTCGGAAACAGCGGAGAGATTTCAGTCGCTATTACGAGCACTGACGAACGCGAGCTAATAGCGTTCCAGGCGGACAAGAAAACAGTTACCTCGTTGCTCATCAAGGGCAACTTTCCACCGGTCCGCAGGCTCTTTCCCGAGACTGTGGATAACTTTGCCGTGATGAACACGGCCGAGCTCATCGAAGCGGTTCGACGAGTGTCGCTCGTGCTAGAGCGTGAAGCTGCTCTTCGGTTTACCTTCACCACGGAAGGTGTCACCCTCGAAGCCATCGGATCCGAACAGGCCCAAGCATCCGAGACCATCGATGCGTTCCTGACTGGCGATGACACTGTCGTTTCGCTCAAGCCTCAATTTTTGATCGACGGTCTCAGTTCGGTGCACTCCGAGTTCGTACGCATTTCGTTCACGAAGACGGAAAATCCGAACAAGCCTGGCCCTGTTCTCATCACAAGCCAGTCGTCAAAAGACCAACCAGGCAGCGACAACTACAAGTACTTGCTGCAACCCAACCTGTTGTTGAGGTAACTCATGGCTGACACCACACACGTAGGAATAATTGGGCTCGGCAAAATGGGCGGAAACATGCGTGAGCGCATGCGGTCCAAAGGTCTTACCGTCACCGGGTATGACCCCAACCCCGAGGTTAGCGATGTCGCGAAACTCTCTGACCTCGTGGATGCGCTGCCGGTACCGCGAATTATCTGGGTGATGGTTCCCTCCGGCGCTGTTACAGATTCTGTAATTACAGAGGTGGAAGCCTTGCTCGATGCCGGTGACCTTGTGATCGACGGCGGAAACACGCGCTTCACTGACGATGAGATTCATCGTGAACAACTTGCTGCCCGCGAAATAGCATTTGTGGACGTTGGAGTTTCCGGCGGAATCTGGGGCCTCGAGAACGGTTATGGGCTCATGGCTGGCGGAGCAACATCCGATATCGAGCGAGCAATGCCGATCTTTGATGCGCTTCGCCCCGAAGGACCACGCAACGAAGGATTCGTTCATGCCGGCCCGGTTGGTGCTGGACACTATGTGAAGATGGTGCACAACGGCATCGAATATGCCCTCATGCAGGCGTGGGCTGAGGGATTCGAACTCCTCGACAGCCGCAAGGACCTTGTAAAAGACGTGCCCGGGTCATTCAAGGCCTGGCAGCGCGGAACAGTTGTGCGCTCCTGGTTGCTCGAGCTGCTAGTCAAGGCGCTCGAAGAAGATCCAGATTTTGCCGATATCGCGGGCTATGTCGAAGATTCGGGGGAGGGCAGATGGACTGTGCACGAGGCACTGAATCAGGCCGTCGCTGTGCCAACAATCAGTGCCGCAATCTTCGCTCGGTTCGTTTCACGCCAAGACGATTCGCCGTCGATGAAGGCGGTTGCTGCTCTCCGCAACCAGTTCGGCGGGCATAGCGTCCGCGAGAGTTAAGCTTTCGTTGCGATGCTTATAACCCATGTTGAGCTTAAAGATTTTCGTAATTACGAGACTCTCGGGCTAGAACTCAGTTCTGGCCCGACCTTGATTATCGGCTCTAACGGTCAAGGAAAAACGAATCTCGTCGAAGCGTTGGGGTTTCTCAGCAGTCTAAGTTCACACCGGGTCTCTACCGATCACGCGATGGTTCGGCAGAACATGGATGCGGCGATCATCCGAGTGCGACTGGAACATAACGAGCGAAAGTTCTTGGCTGAAGTGCAGATCAACCGCACCGGTGCCAACCGTGCACAGATCAATCGCTCGGCAATTCGCACGCGAGAACTTCCTCGCTACTTCTCGAGCGTATTGTTTGCTCCCGAGGATCTTTCTCTAGTTCGCGGAGAGCCATCGGGGCGCCGCAGGTTCATCGACGACCTTCTTGTGCTGCGCTCTCCTCGGTTCAGTGGTGTGATGTCTGATTACGAACGTGTGGTCAAACAGCGAAATATGCTACTGAAGTCGGCGCGAGCATCCGGTGTGCGTGATACCCAACTCAGCACTCTCGATGTGTGGGATGAGCGGCTCGTGGAATTCGGCGCGGAAATCATTAGCGCTCGCAGTGCACTTGTTGCGGATTTGAGTCCCGAGGTATCCAACGCATATGAACGAATCGTTGGTGCGGATCATGGTGCCTCACTGGCTAATTCACTCAGCATCATCTCGCGCCAGGATGATTCCGACAGCACTGTAGCGACTAATGAGGTTGGCGAAGTAATTTCGGTCGCTGACGCGACAACCGCATTCACGACGGCACTCGAGTCGGTGCGCAAGGCGGAGCGTGACCGCGCCATAACGCTGGTCGGTCCCCACCGCGACGACCTCATTTTCGGCCTCAATGGCCTGCCGGCGCGCGGTTATGCGAGCCATGGTGAATCGTGGTCGTTTGCCCTTGCCCTAAAGCTGGCATCGGCCGAGCTTCTTCGGCGGGATTCCGCTGCGGGTGACCCGGTGTTAATTTTGGATGATGTGTTTGCCGAACTCGATCAGTCGCGTCGCGAAAGGCTTGCCGCATCAATCTCGGGCTTCGAGCAGGTTCTGATCACCGCAGCAGTGTTTGGGGATGTGCCGGAGAGTCTTGCGGCGAACGTCATCCAGATCCGTGCCGGGAAGGTGGTCATCGATGAATGATCGCGATCCTGCCGTTGATGAACACGTTGCTGTCTATTTGCGGTTCCGAGAAGTTTTTGGTGATCCGACGAAGCGCTCGTACATGGCACGCAAGCGCGACCAAAAGCAGCCGGGAACGAGTGTTCCTTTTGCTCCCGGCCGCGATCCGCACGGACTCGGCGATGTAATGGATAGCCTCACAAACAACATGGGGTGGAGTTCTCCACTGGCTCGCTCTGAGCTGATGTTGGGGTGGCCGAAAATTGTTGGCGAAGAGACTGCAGAGCACTCTGAACCGGTCGGAATCGAAGAGGGTGTACTCATCGTGCGCTGTGATTCGACAGCCTGGGCCACGCAGTTGAGGTTGATGCGTTCACGCATCTCAACCACGATCGCGCAGCAGTACCCAGAAGCGGGAGTCGACTCGGTGCGCTTTGAGGGCCCGAACGCCCCTTCGTGGAAAAGAGGCCCCAGATCAATTCCAGGCCGGGGCCCGCGCGATACTTACGGTTAGCAAGGCAAATTAGGTCACGCGACTAAAGAAACTCCCGTAGAACGCAATTTGGCCGCCGCCAGCTCGCGGAATTTGGTAGAATAGCGGGAGCCGTCAGACGCACCTCCTTCTGGAGTACCAGCTCTGAATGGCGAGTGTGAACTAGCGGCAGGAGCCTAACTTCAGATGACATCGACGCCCGAAAACGACGTGCCCGAGAATTCGATAATTTCCACCGGTCATGTTGCCGCTGATAGCTATGGCGCCGATCAAATCCAGATCCTTGAGGGTCTCGAAGCGGTTCGCAAGCGCCCCGGTATGTACATCGGTTCTACCGGTCCCCGCGGTTTGCACCACCTCGTATACGAGGTCGTCGACAACTCCGTTGATGAGGCTTTGGCCGGCTACTGCGACACCATCAACGTTTGGCTTCGCAAAGACGGTTCCATTCGGGTGCGCGACAACGGTCGAGGCATCCCCGTTGATCTCAACCAGCAGGAGCAGAAGTCCACGGTTGAGGTCGTGATGACCATGCTGCACGCCGGCGGAAAATTCGGCGGCAGCGGTTATGCGGTATCCGGTGGTCTTCACGGTGTGGGTATTTCGGTTGTTAACGCGCTGTCCGCCGAAATCGACACCGAGGTTCGCCGACAGGGTCACGTCTGGCGAATGAGTTTCGCCAACGGTGTGCCCACGAGCCCACTCGCCCAGGGCGAAAGCACTGACGAAACCGGAACCCAGCAAACCTTCTGGCCAAGCAAAGAGACTTTTGAGACCGTTGAGTTTGATTTTGAAACTCTGCGTGCGCGCTTCCAGCAGATGGCCTTCCTTAACAAGGGACTGCGCATCACCATCACCGACGAGCGCGGTGAAGAAGAAACCAGCGAAAGCTACATGTATGAGCGCGGCTTGGTCGACTACGTCGAGTACCTCAACAAGACCAAGAAGAACGAGCTCATCCACCCCGATGTTATTGCGTTCGAGTCAGAGGATAAAGAAAAACGCATCTCTCTCGAGGTCGCGATGCAGTGGACCGCCGGCTACACCGAAAGCGTTCACACCTACGCGAACACGATCAACACCCACGAGGGTGGAACTCACGAAGAGGGCTTCCGTGCAGCACTGACCACTCTCGTCAATCGCTATGCGCGTGAGAAGAACATCATCAAGGAGAAAGACGAAAACCTCTCCGGTGATGACGTTCGTGAAGGTTTGACGGCAGTCATCTCGATCAAGCTCGGTGAACCGCAGTTCGAGGGCCAGACCAAGACCAAGCTCGGCAACACTGAAGCGAAGGCATTCGTTCAACGCATCGCCGGTCAGCAGCTCGGTGACTGGTTCGATCGCAACCCCACTCAGGCGCGCGATGTCATCCGCAAGGCTATTCAGGCATCCCAGGCACGGCTCGCTGCACGCAAGGCTCGCGAGCAAACTCGCCGTAAGGGCTTGCTCGAGTCGAGCGGAATGCCCGGAAAGCTTCGCGACTGCTCGAGCAAAGACCCTTCACTTTCTGAGATTTTCATGGTTGAGGGTGACTCGGCTGGCGGTTCCGCAGTTCAGGGCCGCAACCCAGAGTTCCAGGCGATCCTTCCGCTGCGAGGCAAGATCCTCAACGTAGAAAAGGCGCGCCTCGATCGTGCGCTCGGCAACGCCGAAGTTCAGGCCATGATCACGGCATTCGGTGCCGGTGTTGGCGAAGACTTCGACCCTGAGAAAGCTCGGTACCACAAGATTGTTTTGATGGCCGATGCGGATGTCGACGGCCAGCACATTACGACGCTGCTGTTGACCCTGTTGTTCCGTTACATGCGCCCACTCATCGATTTGGGTTACGTCTACCTTGCGCAGCCACCGCTGTACCGACTCAAGTGGAGCAACGCCCAGCACGAATACGTATACAGCGATGCTGAGCGTGACGCTCTCACGGAGATGGGCCTCTCGGCAGGTAAGCGCATGCCAAAGGACAACGGCATCCAGCGTTATAAAGGTCTTGGTGAGATGGACTACAAGGAACTGTGGGAAACCACGATGGACCCCGCCACCCGCACCTTGCTTCAGGTCACTTTGGATGACGCGGCTGCCGCCGACGATATTTTCTCGACCCTCATGGGCGAAGACGTTGAGTCTCGCCGAAACTTTATCCAGCGCAACGCCAAAGACGTCCGCTTCTTAGACATCTAGCTCGAGCAGAGCACTCGGCGCCCGCATTCGCGACTGATACAGACTGGAACTGAAACTCAATGGCTGACGAAGAAACTCCGAAGAAGACCTTCGAAGACGCGCCCCTTGATACGCGTCACGACAAGATTAACCAGGTTGATCTCCAACTGGAGATGCAGCGCTCATACCTCGACTACGCAATGAGCGTCATCGTGGGCCGTGCACTTCCTGAGGTGCGGGATGGATTGAAGCCCGTGCACCGTCGCGTTATCTACGCGATGTATGACGGCGGCTACCGCCCAGACAAGGGTTTCTCCAAGTGCACCCGTGTCATCGGTGATGTCATGGGCCAGTTTCACCCGCACGGTGACTCGTCTGTTTACGACGCGCTTGTACGTTTGGTTCAGCCGTGGAGCCTTCGATACCCGCTGGCTCTTGGCCAGGGCAACTTTGGTTCGCCCGGTAACGATGGTGCTGCTGCCCACCGTTACACCGAAACCAAGATGGCCCCGTTGGCCATGGAAATGGTTCGGGATATTGAAGAAGACACCGTCGACTTCCAAGACAACTACGACGGCCGCACGCAAGAGCCGACAGTTCTCCCCAGCCGCTTCCCGAACCTGCTCGTCAATGGTTCCGTGGGCATCGCGGTCGGTATGGCCACGAACATCCCGCCGCACAACCTCCGCGAGGTTGGCGAGGGTGCACTCTGGCACTTGGCTCACCCTGAGGCCACTAAAGAGGAACTCATTGAAGCGTTGATTCAGCGCATCAAGGGCCCCGACTTCCCGACCGGTGCACAGATCTTGGGCATCAAGGGGATTCAGGATGCGTACCGCACGGGCCGTGGTTCGGTCACGATGCGTGCCGTAGTGAACGTCGAAGAGCTGCAGGGTCGCACCTGCCTCGTTGTCACCGAGCTGCCGTATCAGGTAAACCCCGACAACTTGGCACTGAAAATTGCCGACCTGGTCAAGGATGGCAAACTCGCCGGCATCGCCGACATCCGCGATGAGACCTCGGGTCGCACCGGTCAGCGGCTGGTTATCGTGCTCAAGCGCGACGCCGTTGCAAAGGTTGTTCTCAATAACCTCTACAAGCACACGCAGCTGCAGGAAAACTTCGGCGCGAACATGCTCGCGATCGTTGACGGCATCCCACGCACGCTGTCGGTTGATGGATTCATCACCGCATGGGCAACTCACCAGATCGAAGTGATTGTTCGCCGCACCGCGTTCCGTCTGCGCAAGGCCGAAGAGCGCGCTCACATTTTGCGCGGCTACCTCAAGGCGCTCGACGCGCTCGACGATGTTATTGCACTAATTCGTCGTTCGGCGACTGTGGAGGATGCCCGTGAGGGGCTCATCACTCTGCTTGAGATCGACGAGATTCAAGCACGCGCCATTCTCGATATGCAGTTGCGTCGGCTTGCTGCCCTCGAGCGTCAGAAGATCATCGACGAGCACGACCAGCTCGAGCGCGAGATCGTTGAGTTCAAGGCGATCATTGCCAGTGAACAGCGCCAGCGTGACATCGTCAGTGAAGAACTCACCGACCTACTCGCCAAGTACGGCGACGACCGCCGCACCGAGATCATGCTGGGTTTCGATGGCGACATGAGCATGGAAGACCTCATCCCCGAAGAGGAGATGGTGGTCACTGTTACGCGCGGCGGCTACGTCAAGCGCACCCGCAGCGACAACTACCGTAGCCAGCACCGCGGTGGCAAGGGAGTCAGGGGTGCCCAGCTGCGCGCGGATGACATTGTCGATCACTTGTTTGTCACGACCACCCACCACTGGTTGCTGTTCTTCACTAACACCGGTCGCGTGTACCGGGCGAAGACGTACGAACTTCAAGAGGGTGGGCGCGACGCGAAGGGCCAGCACGTTGCCAACTTCTTGGCGCTGCAGCCTGGCGAAGAGATTGCACAGATCCTCGACATCCGTGACTACCAAACATCCACCTATCTCGTACTTGCAACGCACAAGGGTCTGGTCAAGAAGACCGCTCTGGCGGAGTACGACACTAACCGCAGTGGCGGGATCATTGCCGTAAACCTGCGCGAGGGCGATGAGCTCGTCTCGGCGATGCTCGTCGAGAGCTCCGACGATGTCTTGCTGGTATCTCGCAAGGGAATGTCGATTCGGTTCACGGCATCGGATGAGGCTCTGCGCCCGATGGGGCGTTCAACCTCGGGTGTGATGGGGATGAGCTTCCGTGAGGATGACCGTCTGCTCAGTGCAAGCGTCGTTCCTGATAGTGGCTACGTATTCGTGGTCACCGAGGGCGGCTTCGCCAAGCGCACCTCTGCCGATCAGTACCGTGTTCAGGGCCGCGGCGGCCTGGGCATCAAGGTCGCCAAATTGGATGGTGCACGCGGCGATCTCGCGGGCGCCTTGATGGTCGGCGACGAGGATGAAGTTCTAGTGGTTCTTGCCAGTGGCAAGGTGGTACGCTCTTCTGTCGCTGAGGTTCCGGCCAAGGGCCGTGACACTATGGGCGTTGTCTTCGCTCGCTTTGCAGCCGAAGACAAGATCATTGCTATCGCACGAAATAGCGAACGAAATCTAGAAAACAAAGAACGTGAAGCTCAAGACGATAGCGTTCTGAGCGAAGATGCCCCTGCTGGGAAGGACGAGTCGGTAGATGAGTAGTGTCGCAGAGAAGTTGCAGCGCAAGTCGCAACGTCAAACATCGGTAAAACAGGTTCGACTCAAGCTGGTCTACATCGACTTCTGGTCAGCAGTTAAATTTTCGTTCCTAGTGGCGATATCGCTCGGAATTGTTCTTGTTGTAGCAACGATGCTCGTGTGGATCGTTCTCAATTCCACAGGCATCTTTGGCAACTTGGACAGCATTTTTCGGGACGTTCTGACTCAGGACAGCAACTTCAGTGTGACGAGCTCGTTCTCGTTCGGCCAGGTTGCTCTGTTCTCGGTTGTTGTTGCGTTGCTCAACACTCTGGTCGGTACAGCGCTGGGTGCGATTGCGAGTATGCTTTATAACTTCAGCGTTCGACTGACCGGTGGAATCCTCGTGGGTTTCACTAACAACTAGTCGATTACGTCAAACGGACAAGATGCGATACTCTCGTATCTGCCCAACGGGGGTATAGCTCAGGCGGTTAGAGCGCTTCGCTGATAACGAAGAGGTCCGTGGTTCAAGTCCACGTACCCCCACGGGAATCTTCACAAGAGATTCCTTAATTGGGGCCTTAGCTCAATTGGTAGAGCGCCTGCTTTGCAAGCAGGAGGTCAGGGGTTCGATTCCCCTAGGCTCCACAGTGTGATGTCTCAGGACATTGTGAATGGCTGAACCCCCGGTTTCGGGGGTTCAGCCATTCTTCGTTGGGGCTGCTAGCGCTGCTTCGAGTCGAGGGCACAGAGGCGGCGGTGGCTGGAATTTCTCGGTTCAGGGCGCGCTGCGGGCGTTGCTGGTTGCCGCAGTCGCCGAACGAGTCCAGGATCCACTGACGGCCCTGATGAGAACTTCGTACTTGCTCACCGCTCACGACAAAAGAACCCGGCCGATGGCCGGGTTCTTCTGTTTGGTTGTGCCAGCAGTCAGGCGTTCCCGCTATGCGGTGGGACGGCTGGAGTGTGAAGCCCTCGTATGGAACCGCCTGACGAAGATGACCGTTGCGCCGGTGATCACGAGCAAGAGCGCCACCAGTAATGGTCCCGCAGGGTCGGTGCCGGTCGCCGCTAGGGTGGCGTCTGCCGCAATTACGGATGCAGAAGCTATCGTGAGCGTGTACGTTGCGGTCGAATCCGGTGCTGTCCCGTTACTCGCAGTCACGGTAAAGGTGAATGACCCACTTGTCGTGGGAGTGCCGGAGATCACTCCGGTAGTCGCGTCGAGTTGGAGACCTGCCGGAAGCGAACCGGATGTCACGGTGAACGTGGGAGCGGGTGTCCCGGTCGCAGTAATCGTGTGCGTGTACGGTGTGCCGGCTGTAGCGGAAGGCGGTGCGGTCGAACTGATTACGGGACTTGTAGAGATTGCGCCGAAGGTAGCACTGCAGCCTGTTGGCACGGTGACCTGATTGGTATCGAGGGTAACCGCCCCCGTCCTCGCCAACAGTCGGCCCTCGATGCTCGCGCTGGTGACAGCAGTGATGGATTGCTGTGCCATGATCGTGCCGACGAAGAAGGAGTTATCTCCCAGCGTGGCCGAGCTTCCGACTTGCCAGAAAACGTTACACGCAGTGGCGCCCCCGGTGAGGGTGATGGTGCTGACAGAACTAGTGATAAAGGTACTCTCCGCCTGAAACACCCACACGGATGACGCGCTGCCGTCTAGAGTGAGGTTTCCTGAAAGGGAGAGTTCACCGCCAGCATAGACACCCGGGGTGAGGGACCGGCCAGTGAGATCGCCGAGACCGGATTCGGTCGGTGTCAGACTGGCCGCGGCATTGAACGCGGTCGTCAGGTCGCTCTGCGCTTGGGCGGCAACCGCATCTGCCACGTGTTCGGTGCCAGTAAAGGTGCCGTTCGGTGGAGTACTGAAGCCGGTGATCGAGGTGCCAGGACTGACCCCAATGTCGCCGGTGATTACCGACGGCCCGGTGTTCGTCAGACTGCTTGCAGCGAGAACGCCGAACGGCGCCGCTGCACCGAGGTCGATTGGACCATCGATCGTTGTCGCGGCTTGGGATGGCCCAACACCCAGCAGAACTAAGCCGATAGCTACCGTTAGGACGGTCGTCGCGAATAGGCCGCGTCTGATTAAGAAATGGTTGTTACTCAAGAGAGCCCCCCCCGCGTTCGAACAGGTAATTGGCTCTACAGAAAGACACCCCTGTGCGTAGCCCCCGTCGCTGGATAATAGCACATTGATCGGTTTTGACGCGATAAATCTAAATTTGTTCTGAGTACTGCGCTCGAGCTCGAGCACGAGCGGCAAAAGTAAGTTCAGGCCCGGTTCGAAGAGAACCGAGCCTGAACTTACTAAGAGGTTTTGGGGCTACGCCGTATGCGGCGACTGAAGACTATGCTGCCTCTGCTTCGTCGTCGATCCACAGGTCGTCGTCGGCGCGCAGCGTCTGCCATGCGGCGTACGCGACACCGACAGCAGCGACAACACCGATGCCGATGAGCACGTAGCGACCGAATCCGGCTGACTTGGGCTGCGGCTTGACGAGGCCGGTCTTTTCACCGGCGGTCGCGGCGAGGCCGGATACGCGAGCAAAAGCATCCCGAACCTGCTGGTTCTTGGCGACTTCGAGTGCGGCAAGCGCTGTGCCGAGCGCTGACGTGACAGCGGGCAGAACATCGCCCTTGATCTTGCTCTTGGTGCTTTCAGCCGCTGAGCGGGCACCAGCGATCGATGACGACACAACGGGCTTCACTCGAGAGTCGAGAGTGTTGTGAATCTTGGGGCTGACCTCTTCACGGGCGTAGTTAGCGGCCTGGTGGCTCGCCTCACGTACGACTGCAGAAGCGTGCTCAAGCAGTTCCCTCTGATCAGTCCACAGGTCTTCGGCTTGACCCCTTAAGCGTTTGAGTTCTTTCCGGCGTTTGCGAGTTAGTGCCACGGGAAACCTCCAAAGATGGTCGAACAGTTCTCCCATACTGCCACGCTGGGTTCAGAGTGCGCACTGCTTTGCCTGTGAGCACCCTGAGTAACCCGGATCGTGGGCACAGGTTGGTTATGTAAGAATTGACCTTATGTCTCAACACACCGCCGTTGCCACAATTAAGACAAACCTCGGAGAAATCCGTCTCAACCTTTTCGGCAATCACGCGCCGAAGACTGTTGCCAACTTTGTAGGTCTCGCTAAGGGCGAGATCGAGTGGACTCATCCGTCCACAGGCCAGAAGACCACTGCGCCTCTTTATGACGGCGTTATCTTCCACCGCATCATCAAGCAGTTCATGCTTCAGGGTGGCGACCCGCTCGGTAAGGGAATCGGCGGACCCGGCTACAACTTCGACGACGAGATCCACCCCGAGCTCAACTTTTCGGCCCCCTACATTCTTGCGATGGCAAACGCCGGCACGCGTGGAGGAAAGGGAACGAACGGTTCGCAGTTTTTCATCACCACCGTTGCCACCCCATGGCTGCAGGGCAAGCACACGATCTTCGGCGCCGTAGTCGATGACGAGTCCAAGAAGGTTGTCGACGCGATCGAAGCTGTTGACACCGATGGTGGCGACAAGCCGCTCAAGGACGTCGTTATTGAGAGCGTCACGATCGACGAGGTCTAACCTTCGTGACGTCATCGCCGGATGCCAGCGGCAATAATTGCTATCGGCATCCAGATCGGCAGAGTTATACCCTTTGCCAGCGATGTGGGCGCACCGTATGCCCCAGCTGCCAAACACAGGCAACTGTGGGCGTACATTGCCCAGAATGCATCAAAGAGGCTCGCGCTAACGGGCCCAAGCGCAAGCCGATTCTTGTACGGGCGGCTCGCGCCTCAACTGGCAAACCGGTCGTCACGTACACGCTGATTGCGCTGACGGTTGCGGTATTTCTGCTGCAGATCATCCCTGGCAGCCCTGTGACGTTCGCGCTCATCTACTTCCCTGTGCTCACAGAGTTTGAGCCGTGGCGCATGATCACTTCTGCGTTTCTTCACTCGACGAACTCGATTTTTCATGTCGGGTTCAACATGTTTACGCTGTTCATCTTCGGCAGGGTTCTCGAGATACCACTCGGCCGTGCACGCTTCCTCGCGCTCTATCTGATTAGCGCGCTAGGCGGTTCGGTGGCAGTGCTACTGATGGCGGAGCCGCGGTCAGCCGTGCTCGGAGCATCCGGTGCCATCTTCGGAATCGTGGCTGCGTTCTTTGTGATTCAGCGACGCATGGGCGTGAACAATCGCGTGCTGCTGATCGTTCTCGTCATCAACCTGGTTGCCGGGTTTATTCCCGGGCTCAACATTTCATGGCAAGCCCACGTGGGCGGTCTCGTCACGGGTGCGCTTCTTGCACTCATCTTCTTGCGCCAACGCAACAAGGTCTCGGCAATTCCCGAGGTCGCGCTGGTCGCGCTGACTGTCGTTGGCCTGATCGCCGTGACTCTCGTGCGGATCTTAGTTCTATAAGTGACTAAAAGTTATCCACAGGGTTATTAACACTGGGTATAACTACACGCGTGTAATTTCTAGCGCCAGCGGGTGGTCATCAGGAATCCCACGAAAAGGATGCCGAAGCCCACGAGAATGTTCCAGTTGCCGAGCGAGGCGATAGGAAATTGCTGGTTGCTGACGTAGAACACAATGATCCACGCAAGGCCGATCAGCATGAAGCCAAACATGACGGGTTTGAACCACACCGCGTTGGGTGCATCCTCAGCTGGACGCGACGGTGAGTTTTCTACAGAGTTACGGGCCATGCAAAATATTCTAGCCGGTACGCACTGAGTGCCGGTTGGCCGCGCGGAAAGCGAGCAGCCACTGCACGTAGAATTGTCGTTATGGTTCTCGAAGACGGTCGGCGAATACGCCGCGGCGCGAAGCCGCCCCGCCCTGTCTCCGTCATCGGAATCCTTGGTGAAATCTTCATTACCGCCGGCGTCATCGTGCTGCTCTTTCTGGTGTGGCAGACCTGGGTGAATAACATTGTTATGAGCAACGCCCAGCAAGACGATGCTCAAGAACTGAGCCAAGAATGGAACAAGGGCGAAGCGACCAAGCTCGCCCCTGACGAGCGCGCCGACCCTGGTGTTCCCGTTGTAGCCACAGCGCCTGCACAGGCGGTCGCTTTCGGAACGCTTATTGTTCCCCGATTCGGTGCTGACTACGCGCGCCCGATCGCCGAGAGCGTGAGCCTCCAGCAAGTGCTCAACACCCAAGGTGTTGGGCATTACGCGGGAACCCAGATGCCGGGAGAAATCGGCAACTTCGCGGTAGCCGCACATCGCACCGGTTTCGGCGACCCCTTCCTTGACATCGACAAACTTCAGCTCGGCGACAGCCTCTACGTTGAGACTGAAGCAGGCTGGTATCGCTACGTGTTCCGATCGCTCGAATATGTTCTGGCAACCGGTGTCGGCGTTCTCAACCCTGTGCCGCAGTTCGATGGGGCTGTCGCGAGCGATCGCCTCATGACATTGACAAGCTGCAACCCGATCCACACTGCCGACGAACGCATTATCGCCTACGCCGTCTACGACACCTGGTACCCGCGCTCAGAAGGCGCACCAAGCGAGATCGCGGCAATCGCCCAAAACCTTGAAGGAGCTGGCTAATGTACGCTGCCCTCTGGCGTGTGCTTCCCGGACCAACGATCGTACGCATCCTGATCCTGCTGCTGTTGGTCGCGGCAATTGTGGCCGCACTCTTTGTGTGGGTGTTCCCCTGGGTGCTGCCGTTCGTGACCCCGCTGGATGCGACGGTGCAACAGTGACCCGCATCCTCGTCGTGGACAACTACGACAGCTTTGTTTACACGCTCAACGGTTACCTGCTTGAGCTGGGCGCCACCACCGAGGTGCTGCGCAATGACGCATTCAGCGCGGATGATGCGGCCGATGCAATTGCTGAATACGACGCTGTGCTGCTCTCGCCCGGTCCCGGCACCCCTGCCGCCGCTGGAGTGAGCATCCCGATCGTGCACGCGGCTCTCGCGTCAGGTCAGCCGCTCTTGGGAGTGTGCTTGGGCCACCAGGCAATCGCTGAAGCACTCGGCGCGACCGTCACGCACGCCGATGAGCTGATGCACGGTAAGACGTCGCATATCGAGCACGACGACAGCCTCATCTTTCGTGACATGCCGCAGCCATTCACGGCCACCCGCTATCATTCGTTGGCGATTGTCGATGGCACGGTTCCCGATGAACTGCAGATCACCGCGCGCACGCCCGGTGGAGTGATCATGGGAGTGCAACACGAGACTCAGCCGGTGTACGGCGTGCAGTTTCATCCAGAGTCGGTGCTCACCGAGGGCGGTTACCTGATGCTCGGCAACTGGTTGTCACGCGTGGGCATGCCCGATGCACCAGCATTAGCCAAGACGCTGACGCCACTCGTTCATAACTAAGAACCGTCTGCGGCCACCGCGGTTGCGGTGCTGCTGTGCCTGCCGTGCCGCTAGCGCCAAAAGTACCAGCCGCGTAGATTATCCGGCGCAGTACTGCAACGTGACTGAGGACTTTTGTGGCTGATCGCCGATGATCGACTGGTAGTTCACAGTGTTACCTGAGCAACTGAAGTCTGCGGTTAGCCTGACGCTCAGCTGAAGAGCCGTGAGCGTGGTGTTAGCTTCGCCAATGTCTTTGCCTGTGACAGACGGAATTTTAACCAAACCGTTCGAGACTACGAGGTTCACTGTCTCACCTTCACGGATGACCGTGCCGTCGGAGGTGCGCTCCGCATCTCCGCGCGGGTCAGAACTAATGACGGTGCCCTTCGTGAGGTTGGGCGAATACGTTTGCGAACTTGTGCCATAGACGAGTCCGGCAGACTCCAACAGCTTGATCGCGGCAGCCTCTTGCATATTACTGACGTTGGGAACCGTCACTGTAGCGCGGCCCTGCGAGACAACTACTTCAATTTCGAGCCCGGGCGGCACCTTTTGTCCTGGACCCGGATCGGTGCGGATGATGACATCCTCGTCGACGGTTTCACTGGCCTGGTTGATGCGCTTGGGAACGAGGCCAACCTCTGTGAGCAGCGCTTCACCCTCGTCATAGGTCATGCTGGCAATATCTGGCACATCCACGGCACTCGTTCCGCTGAGGTGTGCTGTGTCCAGACTGAAGGCCCAGACCACAACGGTGACAATGACGACAGCCATCAGTGCGATGCCACCCCAGATCCACGCAACCGGTGGACGATTCTGGGTGCGAGGCGTGCGATCATTTTGGTCGACCGCAAGCTGGCGGAAGGTCGCATCGCTACCAGCAGTCGCGTTCGGGTTTACCCCAAACAGTGTTGCGGTGAAATCGGTGGATGCCAGCTGCTTGCGCGCCGGAACAGCACCGGCCGCCGCTGCCTCAACATCGGTGCGGAACTCTGCCGCACTTTGGTAACGGTCGAAGCGATCCTTGGAGAGCGATCGCAGCACAACGGCATCGAGGGCGGGAGACACCGCCGCGGTGGACGTGCTTGGCGGAATCGCCTCGGAGTTGACGTGCTGGTACGCCACCGCGACCGGGTTTTCTCCGGTGAACGGGGGTTGCCCGGTGAGAAGTTCGAACAGAACGACGCCGGTGGAATAGAGATCGGAGCGGGCATCCACACCTTCGCCGCGTGCTTGCTCTGGCGAGAAGTACTGCGCGGTGCCGACGATGGCACTGGACTCGGCGATGGTGGCGGCCGAGTCGGAGACGGCACGGGCGATGCCGAAGTCCATGACCTTCACTTGGCCACCCGTGGTGACCATGATGTTGCCTGGCTTGATGTCGCGGTGCACAACACCTGCGCGGTGCGAGTACTCCAGCGCAGTAAGAACCTGCGAGACGATTCGGGCAGCTTCGGCGGGAGCGAGAGCGCCTTCGGCAACGATGTCTTTCAGTAGACGACCGTCGACGTATTCCATGATGATGAACGGGATGAGCGTCTCGTGCCCCGAGGGGTCGATGACTGACTCTTCGCCCGCATCAAAAATGCGCACAATCGTGGGATGCGCCATCTTTGCTGCATCGTGAGCTTCGCGACGAAAACGGGTGCGGAATGCAGGATCGTTGGCCAGTGAGGGCTTGAGTAGCTTGATCGCTACCCGACGCCCGAGCCGTGAATCCATGCCAAAATGAACATCGGCCATACCGCCGTGGCCGAGCAATTCGCCAATTTGGTATCGCCCAGCGAGCTGGCGTACGCCCTGTGCAACGCCTTC
Source organism: Rhodoglobus galactosidasius (assembly GCF_054957775.1). Lineage (NCBI taxonomy): Bacteria > Bacillati > Actinomycetota > Actinomycetes > Micrococcales > Microbacteriaceae > Rhodoglobus > Rhodoglobus galactosidasius. The sequence continues at coordinate 17,102 of NZ_JBQIAV010000010.1, forward strand.
GCTCACTAGTGACTCTCCTGTATATTGTCGCGGAAACTACCGCCTCAGTCTATCCGCTGCCTCCAGGGACAGTGGCTCACTCAACGGTGACGATGACGGGTTCTGACGGGGGCGATTCCATGTCTGTGCATAGTGCGCTGTACGTGATTGTCGTCGTCTCCCCTGACGTTGCGGGGAGCTGGATATCGAACCCAGAGCTGTTCGGATCCTGCCGGGAAGAGCCTGTGTCGGGTCCGCCCTGAATGAGGAAGTTGAACCCCGAGAGTGGATGACCGGCGGGGCATCCCTGATAGGTCGCCCACTTCACGGTCACAACAGCATCTGGGGCGTAGGGACCCGCCGGTTCAAGGGAGTTCGCCTGTGGCTGGGTCGGTGTCGGCGTGACCGCGACCTTGTCGTAGAAGTGAACCGTGATGGTCTCGCCCTTTTTGACGTTGCCAATTGGGGTTGCTTGGTACGAGAGTCCGACCTGTTCGGAGGTTTCTGCAGCTTTACCCAGCTGCGCGTCGAGTTTGAGTTCTTTGTCCGCGAGAATCGACTCAACTGCGCCTTGCGTGCGACCGAGCAGTTCATCTTCGGTGAGCTCAACCCTTTCGGTAGTGGGCGTCGCTGACGGCGTCGACGCACTCGAGGTGGGGGCAGCGCTGGAGGAGGTGTTCTGGACAGGTTCTTCATCATCTTGAGGTGCCAACAGAGCGATGATCGCACCGATCAACACAACAGCAAGCAAGGAAATGAGCGCGACGATCGGCCAGGTCCACGGATTGCGCTTCTTCGGCTCTTCGACAGTTTCGGTCGAGGTGACGCCTGCAACACCAGCAGCGCCCGCAGTGGTGAGAACGCGCGTTGCTTGGGTGGCGTTACCGTAGTTGAGTCCAACGGTGGCGGCGTGAGAGTTGTCGCCCAAGATTCCGGGCACAGCGGCGGCGGCGGCGGCAACGTCCCCACGACGCAACGACTGTGCTGCACGGGAGAGATGCGAGGCGGATGCCGGACGATCGCCGGGCGACTTAGCCAGGCAGGCGTACACAAGGTTGCGAACCGGTTCGGATACTGTCATTGGCAACTCAGGCGGAGTCTCATTGATCTGAGCCATTGCGATCGCGACTTGCGATTCACCCGTGAAGGGTCGACGACCGGCAAGGGCTTCGTAGGCGACAATACCGAGCGAATAGATGTCGGTCGTGGGCGAAGCGGGGTGGCCGCTGGCCTGCTCGGGAGACAGGTACTGCACTGTTCCCATGACCTGACCGGTAGCGGTGAGCGGCACCTGATCGGCAATACGGGCGATACCGAAGTCGGTAATCTTTACACGGCCTTCTGGCGTGATCAGCAGGTTTCCGGGCTTGATGTCACGGTGTACGAGGCCGGCGGCGTGAGCAGCCTGGAGCGCGGCAGCGGTTTGGGCCACCATGTCGAGCACACGGTCGGGGTCGAGCACGCGTTCGCGTTCGATGATGGCACTGAGTGCTTCACCGGGAACGAGCTCCATGACGAGGTAGGCGCTGCCGTCTTCTTCGCCATAGTCAAAGACGTTGGCGATGCCCTCGTGGTTGACGAGTGCGGCGTGACGCGCTTCGGCACGGAAGCGCTCCAAGAATCCCGGGTCACCGAGGTACTCGTCCTTGAGGATCTTGATCGCAACCGTTCGACCGATCACGAGGTCTGTGGCCTGCCACACCTCGCCCATGCCACCAATCGCTACGCGACTGGAAAGCTGGTATCTGCCCCCGAATGTGAGCCCGCTGGTCGGTCTCATCTGTTTAGCACCGCCTCTAGTACTTGACGCCCAATTGGTGCGGAGATGCCGCTTGAGGTGCCGGACTGTCCAAGCCCACCACCATCTTGGACAACTACCGCCACTACAACTTCTGGATCATTTGCCGGCGCGAATCCAGTGAACCATAACGTGTACGGTTCCCCTTCTCCGTTCTGTGCTGTGCCGGTTTTACCTGCGACCTCGACCCCATCTATTCTGGCACTGCTCGCGGCACCGTTATTGACCCCATCCACCATCATCTGGGTGAGTGCGGCCGCGGTTTGCGGGCTGAGCGCCTGACCAAACAGTGTCGGATCAAAGGACTGAATAGTTGTGAGATCGGATGCCATGATGCTCTCAACAAGATTGGGTTGCATCAGTGTGCCGCTGTTGGCGATGGCCATTGACACCATTGCCATTTGAAGCGGGGATGCGCGAACGCTGGATTGACCGAATGCCGAGAGCATTGTCTGCGGGCGGTCGAGTGCGCGAGGGTAAACACTCTCGGTCGAATCGAGAGGAACCGAAACGCTCTCGTTGAACCCGAACTTATTGGCCTGGTCGCGGATGGTTGTCGCGCCGAGTGCGTCACCCAACTGTGCGAATGGGATGTTGCATGAAAGACGGATGGCGGTAGCAATCGTTGCCGTGCTGCCGGAGCCACAAGTGCCCCTGTCGGCGTTGCTGATCTTGAACGTGCTCTCGGGCAACTGCAGTTCTGCTGGGTTCGGGAATGAGCTGTCGGCCGTGAACTCGCCGCTCTCTAGGGCGGCCGCAGCGACGACTAGCTTGAAGGTGGAACCGGGAGGGTCCAACGGGCCAGCAAGTGTGCGGTTGAAGAAGGGGGCATTCGGATCGTTGAGGAGGCGCTCGTAGGCATCGATCACAGCAGTGGTGTTGTGTACGGCAAGCTCGTTGGGGTCGAAGGTCGGCTTCGACACCATGGCAAGGATCTCGCCAGTCTTGGGCTTGATCGCGATGACCGCACCCTTGTCGTCGCCGAGAGCATCCCATGCCGCCTGCTGAATAACAGGATCAATGGTTAGCTCAACTGCGGCACCGGTGGGGTTTTGACCGGTGAGAATCGAGTTGACCTGATCGAAGAACTGATCGTTGGATGACCCACTCAAGTAGTCGTTGAGCGAACTCTCAAGACCGGTGTTGCCCTGATTGAGCGTGAGGTAGCCAGTGATGGGCGCGTAGAGCTCGCCCTTCGGGTACACCCGCAAGAACTTGAACTCGTCATCGACGGGTTCTGAGAGAGCAATGGGCTCGCCATCGACGAGGATCGGACCACGCTCGGCCGAGTAGCTTGCATAGAGAGTGCGCACATTGCGACCATCCGCCTGCAGGCTGTCTGCGGTGACCACCTGAATTATAGAGCTCGAGATAAACAAGCTCACGAACATGAGCAGCACAACGGTGCTCACACGCTTGAGTTCGCGGTTCATTGTCCAACCACCAATCGGTTCTCGATGGACGGCTCAATAACCAGTTGCGGTTGGTGGCGCACCGTATCGGACAGTCGAAGCAACAACGCCGCAATGATCCAGTTGGCAACGAGCGAAGAACCGCCGGCAGCCAAGAAGGGTGTTGTGAGTCCGGTCAGTGGGATCACTCGAGTGACACCACCGATGACAACGAAGACTTGCAGGGCGATCACGAAAGCGAGACCGACACCCAAGAGGCGGCCGAAATCGTCTTGACCGGCAAAGCCGATGCGGAATCCACGAGACACAAACAGAAGGTACAGCGCCAAAATTGCGAAGATGCCGATAAGGCCCAACTCTTCGCCGAGTGCAGAGATGATGTAGTCGCTTTCGGCGAGGGGAGTGATCTGGGGGCTGCCGCGTCCAAGACCAGTGCCAATAAGCCCGCCGTCTGCGAGACCAAACAATCCCTGCACTAGCTGGTAGCTGCCGCCCGTCGCATTGTAGACATCCGGGTTGAAAGGATCGAGCCAGGCATCGATGCGACCAGCGATGTAGGTCAGGAAGCGGCTGGCAACGAAGGCGCCCCCCAAGAACATGGCCATTCCGAGCAGGATCCAGCTGGAGCGGCCCGTGGCGACATAGATCATCACAAGGAACAGTCCGAAGTAGAGCAGGGCGGTACCCATGTCGCGTTGGAAGATCAACACCAGCATGGATGCCACAAAGACCACGATGATTGGGCCGAGATCGCGGGCACGGGGGAACGTCATGCCCAACACTTTGCGACCCACCATGGAGAGCGAGTCGCGTGCCGACACCAGGTATCCGGCGAAGAAGACGGCCAACGCAATCTTGGCGAGCTCGCCTGGCTGGAACGAGAACGCACCAACCTCGACCCACAAGCGTGCACCGAATCGCGTTGCACCGATCCCGGGCGCGAGGGGCAACAACAGAAGGGCAATACCACTGAACATGGCGATGTAGCGGTATCGCTGCAGCACCCGATGATTCTTGATGATGAGCAGAACCGCCATCGCGATGACGATGGCAATAGCCGTCCACGTGATCTGGCGGACGCCGCCGCTCGACCAACCCGTGGTCTCATTGGCCAAGTCGAGTCGGTAGATCATTGCGATGCCGAGCCCATTGAGCACGGTGATGATCGGCAGAATCAGCGGATCGGCATCCCGAGCAGTGATCCGCAAAGTGATGTGCATCGCGAAAACAAGCACCCCGAGCAGTCCGGAGAGGCCCAGCACGGTGAAGCCGAGATGTCCGATTGCGCCCAGTTGAACGAGAGCAATCGATCCGAGGTTGATAGCGACCGCAAGAATCACCAGCAGCAGCTCAAGATTGCGCAGCCGAGCAGGCACCCGCAGCTTGAGGCGGATGCTTTCGGTAATCGCTCGCGGGCCGGCCGAAGCCGAGGCGCGAACGTCGTGGTTAGGGGACTCGAGCATCAGACAACAATCTCACTATGCGGCGGGCATCGTCGAGGTCGCGCGCGTTGATCGTGTTCTCGACACTGGCGCGGCGATAGAGGGGCAGATCCACAACTCGTACATCGGTGATTTGGTAGACGTGCGACATCGAGATGGGGCCGATGTCTTGCTGCACACCCTGATAAATCGCGACCTGACCATCGTCGGCACCCACGTAGTACTGCAGTTGCGTGTACTGGTAGCCGCCGACGAGCCCGCCAACAATTGCGGCGACAGCGATCGTGATGAATGCGATCCAGGAGATGCGGCGACGGCGAACCCGGCGACGGTCTTCACGGATGATTGCTTGGTAGTACTCGTCAGACTCGGGTTCGAAGTGGCTGTCGTCTGGCTGCGTTGCCTTCAGCGGGTGTAGCAGCAGGTTGGGAAGACGAACCGGCTTCTTCGCGATTGAAGGCTCGAATGAGAGTGGAGATGCGGCCGCACCAACCATGATCGGTGGTGTGCGTGCCGACGTCTCGTCATCGCCGATATCGACAAGTACAACGGTGACATTATCGGGGGCACCCTGATCGAGGCTGGCCTGAACGAGACGTTCGGTAGCAGCATCCGCATCGGTGACGCGGCGCAAGGTTGCCGCAATCTTGTCTTCAGCGACAAAACTGCTCAAACCATCGGAACACAACAGCCAACGGTCGCCCGGCTTGGTATCAAAAACTTCGGTATCGATTTCGGGAGACGCATCCACATCGCCTAGGACACGCATCAACACTGACCGACGCGGATGCACGGCCGCCTCCTCTTGCGTGATGCGACCGCTCTCGACCAGACGTTGCACGAACGTGTGGTCGTGGGTGACCTGCGTCATTGTGCCTTCGCGCAGCAAGTAGATGCGCGAATCACCGATGTGCGCCATGGCCATCTTGTTGCCAACACGCACCATGCCACTGACCGTTGTGCCCATACCGGTGAGCTCGTTGTGCTCAATAACCGTCTCAGACAGGATGTTGTTGGCTGCGAGTAGAGTGTCGTGCAGGATTTCTGCTGCTTCTTCTGCGCTCGTAAAAACCCGGTCAGCTTCAACAACGTGCTTGACGGTGATCGCTGAAGCTACATCGCCACCAGCGTGACCGCCCATGCCGTCCGCGACAATAAAGAGGTGGCTGCCGGCGTAAGCAGAGTCCTGATTATTTGTGCGGACACGACCCACGTGGGATGCGGCAGCACTGTTGCCCGACATGGCCATCCAATTACCGTCGCAGTTCGAAGCTGGTAGTGCCGATCTTGATCGGCGTATTCAGCGGAATCGGCGTTGGAACGCTCACACGCTGGCCAGCCAAAAAGGTGCCATTAGTGGAATCAAGGTCCTGAACAACCCAGCTATCAGCCCAGCGCAACAGGCGGGCGTGATGGGTCGACGTGTAGTCATCACGAATCACCAAACCAGATTCGCTCGAACGACCGATCGTCAGCTGCTCATCGGGCAGCGAAATCTCAAGACCCTCTTTGGAGCCAGACACGATCACAAGGCGCGTGGCATCGAGAGAGTTGCCGACGGCGGGAGCCGGTGCCACGGGTCGGGTGGGCTGTGCGGCGGCGGGAGCTGAAGGCGCTGGCGCCTGAGATGTGCTTTGCACGGGCATTCGGCGCACCTTCTCGCCGAAGAGGTCGGAGCGTAGTGCGTAGACGATGGCGAAGATGAAGCCCCACATGATGGCGAGGAAGGTGACGCGCAACAGCAGGAGGGTTAATTCACTCATAGGGTGAACCCCCGGTCGTCGCGGCGATCAGAGGGCTGGTCGACATCTGCGGATTGGGCAAGCACACGGAATACGATACGGGTTCGACCGATATCTATCACGGATTCTGGCGCGAGTGGTGCGCGAGAAACAGGAGATCCGTTCAATTTGGAACCATTTGTGGAGTTGAGGTCGTTGACTTCGGCTCGTGTCCCGTCCCACAAGATTTCGACATGTTTGCGCGAGATACCGTTGTCGTCGACGGTGATGTCGGCTTCGCTGCCGCGTCCAATGATGGTGCGTGAGTGTGTGAGTGGATGCCGTGTGCCATTGATCTCGAGCACGGGCGTCCAGGCGACGGTGCCTTCGACACTTACCGAGTCCACTTCGATCATTCCCTCGCTGAGGGAGTCGTCGGGGGCGAGGGTGATGGTGATTCCGCCAGAAAATGAGTAGCGCTGGGTCGTGGCGTGGCGCTGCACGAGTTCGGTGAGCTCGGAGATAAGCGTTGACCCGAGCCCGGACATCCGTTCGTAGTCGCCTTGGCTGAGGCGCACGCTGAAGTTGTTGGGTACGAGGATACGGTCGCGTGAGACTACGGCGGCCTGCGTGTCGAGTTCGCGGCGCAGGGCGCTGGTGATTTCGACGGGTTGCAGTCCACTTTTGAAGGTCTTGGCGAATGCGCCGTTGACGGCACGTTCGAGACCTCGCTCAAAGTTGTCCAGAAGACCCACAGCTCTCCTTGTAATTGCCCGTTGCGGTACGTCGATGTTAGCCGTTATGGGTGGCTAACCCGTTACCGACGCCGAGTAATTAGGGTAGGAGCCCCCTCGGATCGACACGTGTGCCGTTGACGTAGGTCTCAAAGTGGAGGTGGGCGACGGTGACGTAGCCGGTGCTTCCGCTCAATCCGACGGGGGTTCCTGCGGCGACTGTTTGGCCGGGGGAGACCATCTGCGAGCCTTGAATCATGTGCGAGTAGAGGGTGGAGACTCCGCTGCCGTGATCGATCTTGACGTACTGGCCCCAGCCGCCACCGTAGGTGACCTCTGTGACGACGCCGGGCGATGCGGCAACGAGTGTGACACCGGCACCGGTCATGATGTCGATTCCGCCGTGGAATTCTGATCCACGGTATCCGAAACCGTCGTTGACAGGGGCGTTTGCTGGCCACATTGCGAGGAATCCGGCGAATGCGCCGCCGTAGGATCCTGCGAAGGAACCTGAGGGGCCTGCGGGAGCAGAAGGGGAGTAGACGGGAACGACAGGCTCAACTACTAGCTTCTTGACCTTGATAGCGTCGCGGGCTGCGGGGCTGATTTCGGCATCTGCCGACGAAGCGAACGACTGACTGGGCACAGATGCCTCGGCCTCAGTAGCGGCGACAGCAGTTGCTTGCTGCAGAACGTCGGATGCGGATGCTGCGGAGGCAGTGGACGGGAGGTCTCGAGACGACGGCTCCATATATGCTGCGGCTGGAACGGTCACGCTTACGAAGACGGCCATGATTGCGCTGAGTGTCAGCAATCGTTTCACGCGGTTACCCCCAGGGGTGTGGTCTGTGCACTGCCTAGTTTCGGCAGTTCGGGATCATGTCTGGTTTAATCCGAGGCTCCAAGCACACGGACAGCAAACAACTCTATATGACTAGTCTGTGAATCGTTAGTGAATTGATGCAAGAGCCCGAGTCGTTGATGAGCTGTGCGCTGTGATAATCTCACTCAGTTGAGTGTTAACTCGACCCACGCGTGAGTGGCGGAATTGGTAGACGCGCACGGTTCAGGTCCGTGTGTTCGAAAGGACGTGGGGGTTCAAGTCCCCCCTCGCGCACATAGGTGAAGTGGGACTCTAGGTCCACTTGATCTGGGACATTACGGAAACGGGTGCTGAGTTCGGGAGAAATCCTGCTCGGTGCCCGTTTTTTCGTGCCCGTGACGCGCTCCAAGAGGGCGCGAGGTGCGTGAAGTGGCCAGACACGCGAAAAGCCCGCCCAGAGGGCAGGCTGATGCGTACTGGCGAAACGGTGAGCAAGAGACGACTGGCGGTGAGCCTATTCGGTCTTTGGGGGCGGGTCTTCGTCCAGGGCGGATACAGCGGCCGAGATAGCTGACGCTGCGTGCTCATCCAGTATTTCTTCGTCGATGGGCGTGAAGAGGGCGTGACGATTCTTTGAGGTCGTGGCTCCTGCGCGCGCGAGGCCGAAGATGAAGGTTTCGATTTTGCGGATGTTGGCGTGGACGACGACGAGCGCGGCGGCGACCGCGGCGAAGGTATTGCCTCGGGCGCGTCGCTTGCTTCCGTCTTCGATGTTCGTAGGACTGTTGTCCTTGACGTAAGAGTTGAACCCTTCAACAGTCGAGCGGAGGCCGTACCAGCGATGCCACTTCGGCTCCCGGTGGGCGAGTGGCTGCTTGTATTTGAGCCCTGCGGCCTTTGGAATAGTGATGGTTCGTTTTTGTTGTTTGGGGAGTTCTTCACCGGTATTGGCGTCGTAGAGGTCGTACATCGCCGGGTCCGGGTAGATGAATCGCTGCGAGCCGTCTGGGGCCGCGACGCCCTTGGCTTTCAGCCTGTACTGAAGGCGAAGTTCACGTCTCTGGTCTCGCAGCTCGCGGAGCCGGCTGCGGCTGCTCACGGTCATGCGCTTCGGCTTCTTCAGTTTGTTGTCGAGCGCGACTGCCTCGCGGTAGTCGCGCTCCGCATTCGCGAGCACTTCCGGCATGTTGGCGACATACCACTGGCCGTCGATGAGATTGACGTCCCTATGTGTGGCCTGAATACCGAGCTCAGTCCACTTGTAGTCGAATACTGGGAGCCAACCGTGCCTTCGCGCGGGTCCTTGCAACTCCTCTGGGAGTGCCTTCGGGAGGTAGCCGCGGTCGACCATCAGGTACTTCTTCGGAAAATTGCGCGAGGAGATACTGTCGAGAAGCCGCTTCGCCTCAAACTTGTCAGCGCCTGGGCGATGGTGATGAAACCCGATGGCGAGCAAGGGAAAATCGGCCACTTCGCCAGGCGCGTTGGCGGTCATGACGGCGAGCTCCGCTTCGAGCGCGAATGCCCTACTCGTCGACCCTGGCTCTTCGCCGTCGTGCGACTCACCTCGGCCCCACATGCCCGCGTCGTAGTTGATTGTTCGAATGGGTGATTTCCAGTTGATGCTTGGCTTTCGTTTGTGTGGCGCGACGGTGCCGGCAGCTTCAGCTGCCTCTCTGTCAAGCTGGCGCTCAGCCTCCCACTTCGCGTCCACGTCGGCATCTGCCAGTTGTTTCGCTTGTTGTTGGTCGTTTTCCAGAATGGCACGAAGAATCTTTCGCGAGACGCCGGATTGTCCCTGCATGCGAAATTTCGTGCCATCGATAGCGAGATTTCCCTGATAACGGTCGAGGATGTCCTTGCGTAGGAATCGAACCGAGCTGTCGATGAGTTCGTTGAGGAAGAAGTGGAGTCGTTCTTCCTTCTCCCTGAGTTCCTCCTCCCGGTTCTTGCGGTCTTCCACAATCGCGAGGTAGGCCTCGACTGTGGGGATTTTGAAGCGACTGCCTGGAAGTGGGTCAATCATTCTCTCCAGGCGTCGCTTCGCATGGAAGAGTCGGTCCATCCACTGCTCGTGGGTTCCCTCCATCCTTTCGATTCCGATGGCGGCGAACTGCTTCTTGTTCATCCGACGAGTGAGGGTGTTCGCCATATCGCTGAACAGCACCCCCCGGCCCTCCTGAACATGGATGAGCATTAACACCAGCAGCGTCACGACACTGACCGTTGGGGTCCAGCCGGGTGCATCTCCATGGGGACGCTTCGTTGCCTTGCGAGCACGGTCTGCTTTCTTCCAAGCGATGAGAGCGTTGACGATTGACGGGCGCGCAATGATTCGCATCGCGTCGTTGATGTAAGCGGTGGGCACAGACCCCTGCGTAGTGCGTTGTCGCGTTGATATTGAGGTGCCATAGGCGTGTTGGGAGAGGTCCTCGGCGAGGGCCCGGTCGGCTGCGGTCATCGACGCGCCTCCGCCCGCAGGTGCAACCGATACTCGGTCGAATTGAGTTCGGGGACGAACTGGAGGTAGCGAGCCAAGTTCTCGAATTTAGATACGCCGGCCGCTTCCATCAGCGCGCGCATGTCCGACCGCATCCTGAGGTGGGTCACAACCCACGTTGCCCGTAGGCGGTTGCTTCGAGGTCGGATGTCGCCGATGCTCCGGCTGACGAAATTAGAAAGGAGGTTCTTGTACAGAGTGCGGTCGGCGTTGCCGAACAAGAACTCATCGTGTGCCAACCCCTCGACGGTCTGACGAAGCAACGGCTCCCACTCGGCGAGCATTGGAACGAATCGGGTCCCGTCTGGTGTGGGGACGATGACCAAGACTCCCTCGCCATCTATGACCACGTCGCTGCGTCGGATAGCAGCAACCTCGATGGCTCGAAGTCCAGCACCCATGCAGAGGCACAACATCGACCGCGCCTTCCGGCGCATGATTTCCGTTCTCTGTCCGTTCGCCCAGTGCTTCAGCGATTCGACCTCCGACGTCGTGTACGGTTCGATGCCCGTGCGGCTGTTCAGGGCCGTCATCGGTCGCGGCGTCTGTGTTGGCAGGAGGACTTCCGTCACCCGCAGGAGCATGCTGCGATAGTTTCTGAGCGTTCCATCGGCAAGATGTTTCCGATTCGACCGCACATAGTGCTCGATACTCGACCGCTGAAAGAGCACCGCGGCGTTGAGGGGCAATCCGGCAATACGGGTCCAGTTGACGAAGTGTGTCACCGTCACGAGCAGCCGATGCGCTGTGTAGGCCGTCTCCGGGGCGGCGGTAGCAACGACGTCGCGGACGAAGGTTTCTATTTCGGCCCAGCGCTCTGGGTCGAGGCGGGGTCGGTAGGTGTGGATACGAATTCGAGCCTCCTCGCCGCATCGGTGGTAACTACCACCGATAAGTGAACGGGATGCCTCCGACATTCCCTCGCGCGAAGCGCCGATGACTGTGGCTAGGCTGGCGGTATGTCCCCGCGACCAAGACGTCTCACCCCAAGAGAGTTCGGTGAGTCGTTCCCGGCCGACCATCTCGACGATGGGGCCGCCGAGATTGCTAGGCTCACCGTTCTGAACCTTATCCAGGCCATTGGGAGTCGCTCGCTTCGCGAGGTCGGCGAAGCCACCGGCGTCGACCGCACCACCATCGCGGAGTTCATCGCCGGCAATAGCTGGCCGGACATTGCCACGCTCGCGAAGTTGGAGGTCGGTCTCGACGTCGAGTTGTGGCCGCGTCTCCACCGCTGACGTTTGGATTTCGTTAGGTGTCATGCAGGCTCTATGCATGCCTTATCGGATCGGCTGGACCCAAGCGTGGGGATGTGTCCACGGCGAGCTGAGTTTGCTGTGGCGGATGTCGCCCCATCGGCACGGAAGGGCGATGCTGCTCGTGCTCGTGCCGTTCGGGTTCCCTTCCCTTTTCCCTTCATGTGGCCAAGCACATGTCTTACCGCCCTCGACGTTGTCGTCGGGTTGCAGTAGCCTCGCAACACAAGCCGAGCGAGACCCACTGGAGCCGTGCACATCGCAGGTGACGGAAAACCGTCGACTCCCAACTAGCATTAGTGTTGATCGCCGCGGGATAAAGGTGAACGACGGCCAGGAGGCAACGTATGACGATACTTGCACGTACTCCCGCCTCTCGATTCCGGTACGAGTCCGATCTCGTCGATATCCTTCGAGACCAACTCCCACGCCTTGTGTTCAGCAACACCAGCCACGCCGATGTCGAGACATTCACTGAGGTACCCGCCGTCCGAGGAGTGCCGGACCTGGCTTCGGTTCGATTCGATCGTGCGGCGATAGCGCAACGTCGCGAGCTCGGGATCCGGCCACTTGGCTCCGATGTAGAGGTGCGCACGGTGCTCGCAATGGGCCGGCGCCCGAAAACCCTTGCAGAGCTCGCGGCTGGAATCCGATCAACACCGGAGTACATGCGTCGCGCAGTGCTCCCCATGTTGATTGATGGCGGGTGGGCGCTATCAACGACAGATGGCAAGTTCGCCCGCGTAACCGGCGCCGAACCTGTCATGCGACGTGTCATCACGGTGGAAGCGAAGCTACGCGACTGGCATGGCGCGCTTTCCCAAGCCCGCCGACAGCGGCTGTCGGCCGACGACGCCTACATCGCTCTCGAACCGTCGGCAGTCGCCGCCGCTGCTAACGAGCTCGCGTACGTCGCCGAGTCCGGAATTGGGATCATCATCGTCGATGCCGCGACGTCGGAAGCGCGCGTGTGGGCACGTCCTAAGCAACGGCTCCAGGCCGCGCAGTCGGCTGTGGGTCGGATGCTTATTGCCGAGCGTTGCTTGGAGATGTTTGAACGCGGCGAACACGAAGGTCAGATCCATCCGGTCTTCGGATGGACTCGTCCAGACGACCGCTAGGCCATCAGATCCTTCCACATCGGGAGTTGCGTCGGATTGTTCAGACCAGCCGGCTGGTCGGCGCGCCGGAGGTCCGCAATGAACTTCGTCGCAGCAGTAACCTCGCGTGACGCCTTTGCTTCTGGGCGTTTGCCCTTTAGTTTCGCTTGCAACTCCGCGACGGCCATGAGGTAATGGAGCCCTGCGAGCTCCCGAGAGTGTCCATCGACGTCGATTTCGAGCGAGAACGGTGTGTCCAGCTTCGCGTGCGACGCGAACGCCGACAGGCGGTCGAACTCCGAGAACTCGATCGTGTGCAGCAACTGGGAGTCGAAGTAGCGAGGAATTGCGGGCGGCGGCCGCTGTCCTTTTCTGCCGCCCATGATGCGCTGGCGGGCGAACGCCTGCTCTGGCCATGCTTGGCCAGTGGAGAACCCGGTTGCACCGAGAGCTGTCGCAACCCATCCGGTGAGCCCAGTGTTGGGGAGGAACAACTGCTTGTCTTCTAGCGCGCAGAGAGCGGCGAGTTCGCGGTATCCGGCGAGGACCGCGGGGTCTGTCAGCTGGCCGTAGCGGACTGGCACTTCTGGCCAATAGAACCGTAGATACCAGAGCTGTTCGTTGCTCTCGACGATCTCTTGCAGCAGCATCGCGCGCAGGGCGTCGTCGACGAGCCAGCGCCAGTCGAAACTCAGGTTCACCATCATGGCGGAGGTCGAGCCGACGTAGGAACGGCTTTCGGCGACGAAGTTCATCGCCCTGGCCAAAGATTTGGTTGCATGGGCTGCGTCAACCCATCCTGACGCCGACAGGGTGACGTTGGCGCCGAGATCGCTTTGGGTATCCAGGGCCAGTTTCACCCATCTGGGCTTTGGTTTTTCTGGCATGTCCATCAACGCTGACCAGTCGTCGTTGAACTTCGCGCCTGCGCCATCCCAGCTGGAGGTCGTCGCGAAATGTAACTCGGGGTCCACGAGGACGAGCGGTGCGATGCCGCAGCTGGCGACGAACTGCTCCACGGCTTTCCGCTTGTGAGTGTGCACCGGGGCGACTACACCGATTCCGAGCGATGGTGAATGCAAGCCGCTGATGTACCCGAGGGCTTCAGGAACCCTTTTCGCGTATTGGAAGCTCTTGTGTACGAGGAACGTTGGAACGTCGCCCGCGAGAATCGCGGCGAGCGGGACGGGGGTGGCCGCCGTTGTTGAAACTGCGTCTGTGCTACTCATTATGCGGCCAAGTCCTCTAGATCGGTAAGGGTGCGACGGGCGCTGCCGCGCTGATACTCGTGGTCGGACAGCATGCGGGTGACCAGCGCTTCGAGTTCGATCGGCACGTGCTCCGGCATCGGACGGGGGGAGCCAACGATCAAGTCCGCAAGGTCGTCAATGAGGAGGCCATCGGTCCTGACAATGTATGGGTGCTTACCAGTGAGAAGGGTATAGAGGAGCACGCCGCACGCCCAGATATCGGAAGCCTTCCGGGCCTTCTCGCCTCGTAGCTGCTCCGGCGACATGTAGGCGACGGTGCCGACACGCGCCGGGTAGGCAGTGAAGGTCTCGTCGACCAAGCCCCGGGAGAGCCCGAAGTCGATGAGGACGGGCCGGCCCCAGTCGCCGCCTCTGAGGATGATGTTTTCGGGTTTGATGTCGCGATGGATGACGTCCACGGCGTGGAGTTCATCAACGGTGCGCATGAGACCCCGGGCGAACAGAATGACTTGTTGTACGCTTGGCGATCCAGATTCGCGGAGGTTTTGGCCGACGCTACCGCCGTTGAGGTGCTCGCAGACGAGTACGGTGCGGGACGCGTTTCCGAAGGCGACATCTCGGACATCTATGAGGTGAACAATGCCGTCGGAATCGAACTTTCGAAGTCCTGCCGTCTCCCGATCGACGAGGCGAAGATTGAACTGCTCGGCGTGCAAGATCTTCACGGCGTAGTCGCCGACGACACCGTTGATGTCGGTCGAGCAGATCTGCCAGGTCTCTCCGAAGCTGCCCGATCCGAGGAATGCGACAGAATCGCAATCGAACGCCGCGGCGACTTCTTCTGTAGTCAGGGAAGTCGTCATCAATTGTCCGGTCGTCGGTCGAATGCGGCCGCGAGAAGCGGCAGCTGGCTGCGTGAGCTCTTGTCAATATAACGGATTCAGGCTAGCGTTCATAGTCCCCACGCCGAGGCACGGCGAGAGGGTGCAGTGGCCTGTAGGCCCCTCTAACCCGCAGCCGGTTCGAAATTGGTTCTCTTGATTACCGGCAGGCGGGTGCACGGTTGTGATCGGATCGTTCGCCCTGCGAAGGTCAGCTGGCTAGCGCTGACCCCTCATGCCGGTTGGTCGGATTCACAGACGCGAGCCAACCGGATCTCTTCAACCCCGAGCGAAGGATGCAGGGAGCCCGCCGGTAAAGACGCGGACGAGTAACACGAAGCACTGCAACAGCGCCAAACACGGGGTCGGGTTCGCTGCCACGCAGCAATCATCTGAATGAGTTTGGAATTTTCAGTCCGAATCTTTGGACTTTCCGGATTCGCGGAACGAAACAGCCCAATGATTGCAAGGCAGAAACTAAACTCCCACCTCTTCACATAAGTTAAGGCATCCTGCGGCACTCGGTTGAGAGGTTGCGGATCTGCCTACATAAGAAAGGCCCACCAACCGGCGGGCCCTTCTTATGTCGTGGCGTTGTCTAGCGCACCTCGCGAACGGTGAACTGCATCCGCGGCTCTGCGTAGAACTCTTGAGATTCGACGAGCTGTAGTTCGCGCTCGCCCGACTCGACAGTCTTGGCGAGCAGGTCGAAGACGCTTGAGGCGGTGCGGGCGAGGGCGTCTGCAGCATCGCCGGTGCGTGTGAAGTGCGCGGTGAAGAGGGCGGCGGTTACGTCGCCGGAACCGTTCGCCGTTATCGGCAGTTGCGGGGTCTGCACGATCCAGGCGCCGGCATCCGTGACCACCATCATCTCGATCGTGTCGTCTTCGCGGTCGGGTCGTTCGACGCTCGTCACCAGAATCGTGCGAGGCCCCATAGCCCGGGCGAGATCTGCGGATGCGAGTGTCGACTCGATGGTGTCTGGGTCAGTGTCGGTGAGGAACCCGAGCTCGAACTGGTTGGGCGTGATGATGTCGGCGACAGGAACCACGCGCTCACGGAGCAGGATGGGGATGGTGGGGGAGACGAAACATCCGGATTTCGCGTTGCCCATCACGGGATCGCACGCATAGAGAGCGTTCGGGTTCGCAGCCTTGACCCGGGCGACGGTATCGATGATGACATCCCCGATTCCTTCGCCACCCTGATACCCCGACAACACAACGTCGATCTGGGGAAACACTCCGCGGTCTTCGATGCCGGCGATGACCTCTGACACATCGCTGGGGTCGATCATGGGTCCGCGCCACGCGCCATAGCCGGTGTGATTCGAGAAGTTGACCGTATAGACAGGCAAAACCTCAACGCCGATGCGCTGCAGCGGGAACACTGCGGCCGAATTGCCGACGTGGCCGTACGCGACCGCTGACTGAATGGAGAGGAACTTCATTAGAGAATCTTCCCACCTTCTGGGATTCGCTTGGAGCGAGGGACCTGTGAGGAGTGTGTTTGTGCGGCAAGCGTCTCCCGCTGCGTGGCTGAAAGCGCAGGGGTTCGCGCGCTGTCAACGAGAGCTTTGCTGGTACAGCCAGCTCAGCGCATCCGCGTTGAACAAGCGCGGTGCTTCGATGGGTACTAGGTGGCCGGCGTCAGGGAAGATGACGACGTCAGGATCACCGGGGAGTAGCGATGCGAGCTCAGTGGCCTGTGTGCTCGGAATCCATGGATCTTGTTCGCCCCAACCCACTCAGCATCAAGAGCAGGCCCTCCTGCTCCACGAATGTATTCGCGGACTAACGCGCGATGCAATGGTAGGGGCAACGCCGAGAACACCTGATGATTCTCTGCCACCAGACGAAAAAAGCTGGATCCCCAAGGATCCAGAATGACAGTGTCGAGCAAGTAGAGGGAAGCGAACTCGGCATCTTCCAGCAGGTGGGCGCCAAGGGCAACTGCGCCCCCGATGTCGTGAGCGATTAGATGGGGGCGCTCTAAGCTCCAGTGCTTCAGCAGAGTTGCCAGCCGATGCCCTTGCGTGCGGAGGTCGACAGCGTCATCTGCCGAGCCGATGGAGGCTCCGTAACCAGGCATGTCCCAGAGGAAAACGCGATAGCGCTCACTGAGGAACTCAGCAAGATGCGCCCATACATGAGCTGACCATGGGGTCCCGTGACACAACACCACATCTTCTGCCGGCCCAAGAGTAGAGGGCTCGAAAACATAGGTAGCGATCATCTCTTCGCCGACGTTCACGTATGTCGGCGACGGGAGGGCCTGCTCATCGAAGTCATTCACACACTCAAGACTGAAAACTTCAGGTCGGCCTGAAGTCAATGTGCAATTATGGGCGAGTGAAGATTGGGTCTGCCGCCGCGCGAATAGGAGTCGCAACCCACGTTCTGCGGCACTGGGAAGACGAGAAAGTCGTGGTTCCCGACCGCGCAGCTTCAGGGCATCGTGAATACACCAAAGAGCACGTTCAACGCCTCCGGATGGTGCAATCCTGTCAGGACGTTGGCTTGAGTTTGGCGGAGATCCGTAGAGTGCTTCACCGTGGAGACAAGGGGCGGGATGCCGTCATTGACGATCGCCTCACCGCAATATCTAGACAGAAGCAAAAGCTAGAAGCCGCCGAGCTTTTTCTGAGTCACGTGAAGGGCTGTCGACACGATCTGACGACGCGATGTGAACGCTGCACCGAGTATGCCCAATCTGATCGGTCTGTGAAACGGCTCAGCGGTGCCCCAGTCCCACCAGCGCTTGTGCGTTATAAGTCACTAAGAGTAAAGTGACGTAGAACGCACAGGAGGCAGCGATGAGGATACGAGCAGCGAGCGACTTCGGTGCGCTTGTCGCAGAGCGCCGGGAATCGCTGGCGCTGACCCAGAGCGAACTTGCCAAACGTGCGGATGTCACACGCGAGTGGGTCGTGCGGCTTGAGAATGGAGCATCCGCCGTCACCACACACCGACTGCTGCGGGTGCTCCGCGAGCTCGACCTCGAAGTGACCGTGAGCGAGCTCGAGCGGTGACCGAGAACCTGAGCGTGTACCTTGACGGTGCCCCCATCGGCACGCTCACCCAAAGCGCGAGTGGCAGCATCACCTTCCAGTACGACGACGAATATCGGCGCAACCGCACTTCCACACCACTATCACTCTCTATGCCGCTCGTGCGTGCATCACACAAGAATCGGTCCGTCCGTGCTTTCCTTCACGGTTTGTTGCCTGACAGTGACGGGCGTCTGGCCGAGCTTGGCCGCGAATACCGGGTATCGCCAAACAACCCATTCGCGCTTCTGGCGCATGTCGGGCGCGATGCTGCTGGCGCTGTGCAGATCCTTCCTGAGGGCGACGACAGCCCGGATGCCGCAGCCAGACACGGCGATGTCACAGAGCTCGATGAGAACGAATTCGGTGCGGTCATCGCTGACGTCATAGCCAACCGAGAGACCTGGGGTCGCCGCGAAACGAACGCACGCTGGAGTCTTCCCGGTGCGCAACCAAAGATTGCCCTCTTCCGTACGGCGCAGGGCGCTTGGGCTGTGCCGAATGACTCCACGCCGACCACACACATCATTAAGCCTGCTGTTCCGCCCTATTCGAACCATCACATCAACGAGTTCATGACAATGTCAGCGGCTCGACACCTCGGGTTGCATGTCGCGAACGACTTCATGATCACGACAGATCGCGACGACCACGCTTTTGTCTCCGAACGCTACGACCGTGCAGAACACAACGGTCGGTGGTGGCGACTCCACCAAGAAGACTTCTGCCAAGCGATGTCTGTGCCGCCACTGAACAAATACCAGCGAGACGGCGGGCCGAGCATCAATCAGATCGCACAACTCTTTCGTGGTCTCCCCGATGCGCAGGACCGCGCGCTTAACGCGACACGTTTCTACGACGCAATCGTCTTCGCCCTTGCCTCGCAGGGAACTGACGCTCACGCTAAGAACTACTCCCTCATGCTTGACGGCGACCGGGCAACGATGGCGCCCCTCTATGACCTCGGCAGCCACGCGCCCTACCCCACACGAAACAATCAACCCGTCGAGTTGTCGATGGCGATCGACGGTGAGTATCGGATGAGTGCGGTCGGCATCGAGGATGTGGTTGCAGTCGGCGTGAAATTAGGTCTCGAGCGCGACTACGCGAGCGAACGAGCAGACGAGCTCACCCGCGGAGTAGCCGATGCCTACGAGATCGCCGCAGACGAGGCCCGAGCACAACTCGGTAGTGACGAATTCATCGGCGAAATGGTATCGAGTATTCGGGACTATGTAACGGTTCGTGGCTGGTCTTAGCCAGCGGGAGGTCGCCCGCCGCCCCAGTTTCACCAGCGTGCACCCAGTACGTGACTTCTTGCGGTAGCCCACCAGTGCGGGCTGACCCATGGTGGCTCAGCCGTGCAGCGTGTCACTTTTGGCCCGTCGAGATGCGCGCCCGCGAATTAGCGAGCGGATGTGTAGTGCGAGCAACACTGCGAGCAAAGCGAAGGTTGTGGCTTCGAGGGCGGACGTCTGAATCCAGGTGAAAGGAACCAGAACTTCCGGAGGAACGGGCGGGAGGAACTCGGGTAAAAGTCCATTCATCCCGAGCACGCCACCCCGGTAGGGGCGCTCGGTGAACACCATCGCCGAAATCATGATCGCGGCGACTGTCCCCACGAACGCATACGAGTGCGCGCTCGTACTCCACCCCCGCGGCTGCTCACGTCGCGGAGAAAACGACAGCACAGCAACGGCAACGAGAATGCCCAGAGCGATCAGCTGAATCCACGGCGTCTCGCTGCCGATGAACCGCGCTACGGAATTGTTGAGATCGATCACTACGCCCCACTGGAGGCCGTGAGTTTGGATCGCGAGATAACCAGAAACGAGGAGATAGAGCACAGCGCCGAAGACACCGGCGACAATAGCGAGCGTAATCCGCAACGGCGGAGCCAACCGGCCGCGCGGAGGTGAGGTCGGCGCATCAGCGGCCGACTCTGCAGCACGTGCATCCGATTCGGTCGACCGCGTTGTCATGTGCCCCATTTTCACCGTAGTTTCGTGTGTTTTTCGTAGCGAGCTGATCGTCACCGCTCACACAAAAATGATGATGACTCCACTCGACCGTAGCAAGGATCCGGTATGGCCGAAACTGCCTGCGAACGTGAGCGCGCCCACGAGGCAGCACTCGGCAGACGCCAAGCCCGACTCACCACAATGGTCGGATGGAGCAGACACCAGAGCGTGCCGAGTCGGCCGCCTCCGCCGAGCAGGCCGCCGCTGGCGACTCAGCCGCTCTCGCTGAACCCTCCCGCGCAAGCCGCATCGGCCGCCGGGTCGGACGTATCGCACTCGGCGCATCCCTCGTGCTGGCAGGTATTGGCCACCTCACCTTCGCGCGCGAAGACTTTCAGGGGCAGGTGCCCGACTGGCAACCGTTTGATCCCGACTTCGTGGTCGTCGCATCCGGAATTGTCGAAATCGCCCTCGGCAGCGCGCTTATCTTCGCCAAGAAATACCGCTCGCATGTGGGTTGGGTTGCCGCCGCTTTCTTCATCGCCATCTACCCTGGCAACATCTCGCAACTGGTGAACCACGTCGACTCGCTCGGACTCGATACCGACCTGAAACGGTGGATCCGGATGCCGTTCCAACCAGTACTGATCGCCTGGGCACTGTGGTCTACCGGTGCGTGGCGCGCGTGGCGTGCCACCCGCCGAAACGACGACCCCGGCGTCAGTGCGTGATATTTTCACTGGATGAGCAGAGTCGCAGCATGAGCAGAATCGCAGCAGTCGCTCCGGTTGTGCCGGAGTACAGTTACAGCCAAGCCGAGATCACGGCTGAACTTGCGCCGCTGCTCGCAGGCAGTCCCTCCCATCATGCGGTCATTGAGCGGATGCACGGGGCCAGCGGCATTCAACGTCGGCACACCGCCCTTCCGATCGAGCGATATCGTGATCTCGGCAGTTTTCGCGAAAGCAACAACGAGTTCATTCGCGTTGCCACCGACCTGCTCGACCGGGCACTGACCACGGCGCTCGCGGATGCCGGACTCACCCCTAGCGATGTCGACTTCGTCATGTTCACCTCCGTCACGGGCGTTTCGGCACCCTCGATCGACGCACTGCTGATTCCGCGGTTGGGGTTGCGGCCCGACGTGAAACGAGTTCCCTCGTTCGGCCTGGGCTGTGTGGCGGGGGCCGCGGGTCTGGCCCGCGTGCATGACTATTTGGTCGGGCATCCGGATGAAGTCGGCGTTTTGTTGAGCGTCGAACTCTGCTCGCTGACCCTGCAACGCGACGACCAAACCATGGGTAACTTTGTGGCCACCGGGCTCTTCGGCGATGGCGCTGCGGCCGTCGTGATGGTGGGGGAGAACCGCAGCGAACCCGGCCCGCGCATTGTTGACACCCGCAGCACGTTCATCGCCGACAGCCACGACGTGATCGGATGGAACGTGGGCGGCACCGGCTTCGAGATCGTGCTCACCGCGGGCGTCGCCGACGTGATTGAGAACAGCTTTCCCACAGAGGTCAGCGATTTTCTGGGCCACAACCAACTGACGATTGCGGATGTCGACACCTGGTTGGCGCATCCGGGTGGCCCTCGAGTGCTTGAAGCGTTCGAGACCTCGCTCGGGTTAGAACGTAGCGACTTGCAGAGCAGCTGGGACTGCCTTGCCCGGGCCGGAAACCTCTCCTCCGCAGCAGTGTTGCATGTGCTTGCGGATGCCATGAACGCCGACCCCGCGCCGGCACCCGGAAGTGCTGCCCTCGCCTTCGCTCTCGGCCCGGGCGTGAGCGCTGAATTCGTTCTCTTAGAGTGGCCAACATGAGTAAGTGGCCAACATGACCGTGATTGCCTACATCGCCCTTGTGCTCGGCACCGGCATGGAACGCCTCTATGAGTTGCGCATCTCGGAGCGTAATGCCACCGCAGCCTTCGAACGCGGCGGTCGTGAGTATGGGCAGAAACACTTCCCGTGGATGGTCGTTCTGCACACCGGCCTGCTGGTCGCGTGCGTCGCCGAAGTACTCATCGCCGACCGACCGTTTCTGCTCTGGCTCGGAATCCCGATGCTCATCATCACCCTGTTGAGCCAAGCAGCCCGCTACTGGATCATCAACTCGCTCGGCGCCCAGTGGAACACCCGCGTGATCGTCGTGCCCGGTGCCGGGCGTGTGCAGAACCGCGGGCCTTATAAGCTGACCTGGCTGCCGCATCCCAACTACCTTGTTGTCGCCATCGAGGGCATTGCGCTGCCGCTCGTGCACACCGCCTGGGTGACCGCGATCGTTTTCACTGCGCTGAATGCGGTGCTGCTGTTGGTGTTCCGGATCCCGACCGAAAACCGGGCTTTGCGCGAACTGACGCCATGAGCGCGGCGGGCGAGGGCTGGGTCGACGCTGCCGAGAGTGATGCGAGTACGGCGCCTGCTGCGGCGTTACCGGGCTCCGACGTTGTCGATGTGATTGTCGTCGGTGGTGGGCCCGTGGGTCTTGCCGCCGCAATCAACGCGCGGATGCACGGCCTCACCGCCCTCGTGATCGAACCCCGCGCCGGCACCATCGACAAAGCCTGCGGCGAAGGAGTCATGCCTGGCGCTGTTGCCGAACTCGCCGCCCTCGGCGTGCGCCCGCACGGACGAACCATCGCCGGCATCAGTTATCAGGACGGCACGCGCACGGCCGAACATCGCTTCGCCGGGGAGGCCGCAATCGGTGTTCGTCGCACCGAACTGCATCGGGCGCTCGCCGAACGTGCGGCCGAACTCGGGGTGCGGGTCGAACACGGCAAGGTTGAGGCGGTCGAGCAGCGGCAGGCCGGGCCCCGCCTCGACGGCGTCGGCCGTACTGCCGCCGACAGCTCCGGGGAAGCGGCAGCGCAGAGTGGCGCGGTATCCGCGCACCTCGCCGACGGTCGCACCATCGAGGGGCGGTGGATGCTCGGCTGCGATGGCCTGCATTCCACAGTGCGTGAGCTGGTTGGCCTGGCTACGCGCCCTCGCCGCGTGAGGCGACATGATTCTCGGCGGTTCGGCATCCGGCAGCACTTTGAGGTTGCACCGTGGACTGATCTGATCGAGGTGCATTGGGCGCCCCATGCCGAGGTGTATGTGACTCCGGTCGGCGACAACGAAGTGGGCGTCGCGGTGTTGGGGCGGCGAGGAACCTCATTCGATGACGCACTGGCGAGTGTGCCCGCGCTTGCCGAACGGTTACGCGACGCGAAGCCAGCCTCGAGCACGCGCGGGGCAGGCCCGCTGTTGCAGAACACTCGCGGTCAGCGCGCAGGCCGAGTGCTGCTCGTCGGCGATGCTGCCGGATACGTCGATGCGATCACGGGCGAGGGCATCCGGCTGGGACTGGCAGAAGCTCGCGCCGCAATCGAGCGCATCGTTGCTGGCGAACCGGAACGCTACGAACGCGAATGGCGTCGCATCACCCGTGACTTCCGGATGCTCACGACCGGGCTTGTGGCAGCAGCAAACTCACCTCTGCGCGCCGCAATTGTGCCGCTCGCCGCGCGACTGCCACGGCTTTACGGCCGCATCGTGGAGAGTCTCGCCCGCTAGGGGGTCGGCCGGCACCTAAGTGCAGCGCGCCCGCTAGCTAGGAAGCAGCAGCGGCAGCAGTTCTTCTGCCTTCGACACGACTGCGAGCGATCCTTCTGATTCGCCGGCGTTGCCGTAGCCCCACTCAACATAAATGGTGGGGATGCCATGCTCGGCTGCACCCGCAATATCGTAGTCGCGGTCGCCGATCATCACCGGGTTACTCACGTCAGCACCGATCATCTTCAGGCGCGTGATTGCCTCAGCCACAACATCCTTCTTAGCGCTGCGGATCTCATCGATCGACGCACCCGCCAGGACACGGAAATACTGGGTGAGGTTGGCATGATCCAGGATCACGGATGCCGGAAACTCGGGCTTCGAGGTCGCCAGTGACAGCGGAATCCCAGTCGCGTGCAGCTTCTTCAAAACTTTGCGCATGCCGGGGAAAATGTCACTGCCGTTGGCACTGTTGCCTTCCATATAGTGGCGGCGGTAGATCGACAGCGCCTGCGCAGATTCGACAGCAGTGAAACCGGCGAAGTCGCGGAACGAGTCGAGAATGGGCGGGCCAACATACGAGCGCAGCTCTTCTTGCGAAGGAATCGGGTAGCCCATCTCTTCAAACATGAAGGCGAGCGACGTCGTGATTCCGGGCGCAGAGTCAGCGATCGTGCCGTCGAGGTCAACGAGAATGCAGGTCCAGTTAGTAGCCATTTGCATCCAGCCTAGGCTGCGTTCCTGAACCTAGAACAATCGCATGTTGGGGTCATCGAGTCCGCGCATCTCGTCATAATCCAACAGCACACAGCGGATACCGCGGTCCTTAGCAAGAGTGCGCGCCTGTGGCTTGATTTCCTGAGCCGCAAACACGCCAGCAACTGGAGCCAGCAGCGGGTCGCGGTTCATCAACTCGAGGTAGCGGGTCAACTGCTCAACACCATCAATGTCACCGCGACGCTTGATCTCCACAGCGACGCTTGCGCCTTTTTCGTCGGTCGCGAGAATGTCGACGGGCCCGATCGCTGTCATGTATTCGCGGCGCACAAGGCGGTAGTCGTCACCCAAAATGTCGATGTGTTCGGCCAGTAGCTTCTGCAGGTGGGCTTCGACGCCATCCTTTTGCAGTCCGGGGTCGACGCCGAGCTCGTGGTTGGTGTCGTGCAGGATTTCGTGAATCGAGACGATGAGCATGTCGGCCGACTTGGTGTGGGCGACTTTCCAGATTTCGGTGACCCCGGCATCCGACTGCTCGGTTTCGGGCTCAATCGTGGAGAGCAGGCAGGGTGGGCTCATCCAGTTGAGAGGTTTGTATGACAGCGCGTCGGAGTGCACGAGCACACTGCCGTCAGCCTTCAGCAACAGCAATCGTGTTGCGAGGGGAAGGTGGGCGCTGAGACGCCCGGCGTAATCAACGGAGCATCGAGCTATGACAAGTCGCACCCGATGAGCCTAACGGTGCGCGGCGGGCGGTTGCGATTCGCCGCAACCCGAGCGGGCAGCCGGGACAACTAAAGTCACAGTTTTTCTTTGGGCGCGCTAATCTGACTGCCTTCAGCCAGCCGCTTGGCATTCCAGCTGAGCCGCTCGACGACATCCGGGTCAACCTCGCTCGGTGGGGTGACGGATGCTTGCGCGTCAACGAACTCGCGAAGAGTCGCGTGGATCACGCGGTCGATCGTGTCGGTGCGCAGCACTGACCAAGATGCGGCCTCGCGGGCAATACTTTCGGCGCTCACCTTGCGGTGGTCGAAATCGCCATCGATCGCCATCGCCATATCCCAGCTGATGCGACCTGCCTGAAAGAGATTGGGCACAGCGTCATACAACTCCGAAAGACGCGTGCCATCACTCTCGTGCACGAAGCCCACATTCTTGGCGTGCGCATCGTTGTCGCCGATGAGCACGTGAAAGATAAGCTGCCGCAGCCACTGCGCGGTCTCAGCGAGTGCGTTCGGGAGCGAGCCGGTGATCTCCGCAATTTTGCGGGCGCTGGGGGGTGCCGGGTTCGTTGGCCACTGTGAGTCTTGGAACTTGATCTCTGAGTTTTGCCAATCGAGCCCGAGAGCTTGGGCAGCATCCTCTTGATGAATGAGCGACACGGCGGTGCCGTCGACCACGCGGTCGAAGCGCTCGATAGACAGAAACGCGGTCTGTCCAACGTTCATGAGTTCACTGCCGAACTGGGAGAGGCCCATCGCGCGAGCGAGTTGGTGGCTGTAGTACTCGTTGTAGATCTGGTGGGGCCGCGATTGAAGTTGTGGTTTGAGGATGTGCGTCGAGTGGGCACGGCCGTGAGGTTCATGCCACTGGGAGTCGAAGCGGGCGAGCAGTAGTTTTGGTTGAAATCCGGGCAGCATCGAACGACTGTCATCTTGGATGCCCAGATCGTGACGCTCTACCGCTTGCGTGAGGCGTTGGGCAACGGTCGTGTCATCAATTGCTGTGTAGCGGGGAATGTATGGGCTGATTTCATCGGGTGTTCGAAACGTCAGCGCACCGCCAAGTGAGCCGCCGAATTCGCGAAGTAGGGCGAACAGATCACCGTGATCAATTCCGCGCGCCGCCGCCATCGCTTCACGATGATTGCCATCGGGGGTGTATCCGCCGAAGAAATTGGATGCGAGGGCGCTGTCGGGCTCGCGGCCAGGTATCGAGGTAAACGACTCTGTGAGGGTGACGGCCCCCGGCGTGTAGCCGCTATCCCAGTGGAATCGCACTCGATTCTTCTGGTGGCGTCGGCCCTGCGCGAATGGTACGACGTCACCGAGGTAGTCGTCGTGGAGGAAAACCGCGAGAGTCTCAGCCATCGGTGGTTCCTGCGCCGTTGGGTGCCTCTGCATGACCAGGAGCAGTCGTGCCGGGTTTTGCTGTCCCGCCGGGGGTGTAGGTCACGTTGATAGTGATACCGAGCGAGTTCATGGCGCGGAGCAAGCGCGTGATGTAGAGATTGGGGCGGCCATTTTCGAGATCTTGGAGGTACTGGCGCGTGATCTCGAGTTCGTCGGCAAGCTCATCTTGGCGCTGGCCGCGGGATTCTCGCGCCGCTTTGATGACAGCGCCGAAGTCTCTAAATCTTGTGACGGTGATTGTGGGCACGGTGTGTTCCTCCGTTCTCAAGCATGGCGTGATGCCGGGATATCCTTGCACACCAGCATGCCAGAATATTCTTGCAGACACAAGTGCCGCAATATTCCGGCGTTAGGGACGCTCGTCGCCCGACGCAGCAGCAATGTCCTCGGCCGACACGATCTGCAGTTCCGTCGTAGCAAGACTGACGGCAGCGGATGTCGTACCCGGCGAAGCAAAATCGATGACGTTGCGAGAGTGGCGGCCTGCCAACTCGCGGGCGGCAGGGGAAAGCAGTCCCGAGAGTACGGTGAGCACGACAATCACGAGCAGTGCGTTCAGCACACCAACCTGGTCGCTGAGTAGGCCAATCATGGGCGGACCAATCAGGGTTGCGCCGTAGGCAATGGTGGCGACGACGGTCACTCGCGCGGTGGCACGTTTGGGATCGTCGGCGGCGGCCGAGATTCCGACCGGGAAGCCGAGTGCCGCACCAACACCCCAGAATGCGGTGCCGACAATGGCGAGGGGAACGGTGGGCGAGAAGATCACCAGCAGCAGACCGACCGCGGCGAATCCGGCGGAAGAGCGCAACACGGGAACTCGCCCGAAGTGGTCAAGGGCGCGCACTCCGAGGAAGCGAGTCGCGGTCATTGCGGTGACGAATACGCCGAACACGAGGGTGCCGATAGCGTTGTCGAGTTCGTAGCCATCGACCATGGCGAGCGCGAGCCAGTCGACTGCGGTTCCCTCGGCGAAGGCCATGCCGAGCACGATAATTCCCACGATCAGGGTGCGCGATTCGAGCCACGCGCTGCGGCGCTTGGGGGCCGCCAGCTCACCCGAGGCGATCTTGATCTCCTGGGTGTTGGGTGGGGCATCCGCGAGTGTTTCGGGAAGAACCCAGCGAAGCACGATCGCGCCGCTTGCGAGAGCGATAACTGCAACGACAGTCAGGTGGAACTGCAGCGGAACGTGAAGCGCTTCGGCGATAACCCCGAGCCCGGCACCTGCCATCGTGCCAAGACTGTAGAAGCCGTGCAGGGTCGGCATTGTTGCCCGACCGAGTAGACGTTCATTGGCGGCACCCGAGAGGTTGATCGCGACGTCGTAGGCGCTGTAGGCGAGTCCAAGAACGACGAGCGAAGCGAGCGCACCAACAAAGCTGCCAGCGACGCCGATGAACAGCGCGATGGCGGCGAGAGACGTCGTGAACAGCGTGATGCACGCAAGAATGACCGGGCGGGCGCCGAATCGCTCAACAAGGCGCCCGGAGAACAACAGACCAAAGATTGAGCCGAATGCGAGCCCAAAAAGCAGAACGCCAATTTCTGAATGGCTCGCATCAAAGACATCCCGCACCGTGGGGATGCGGCCAACCCAACTCGCGAACGAGAGACCAGCAAGAGCGAAGAGGGTGGCAATCGCATTGCGCCACGACAGCACTTGGCGGTGGGTGAGGCCGTGCGGGTAATGCGGGGCCGTCGCAGCCGAGTCAGAGGCGGTCATTGCTTAATAGTAGGGCTCTCCACTGGTCTCACATTCGCAGCAAACGCTTGAGGAGAAGGCTCTAGGCTGTGTGCATGAGTGCCGAATCGTCATTACCTTCAGGAATTGCTGTCCACGATCTCGATCCGAAGGTTCGCCCTCAAGACGATCTCTTTCGCCATGTGAATGGCGCGTGGATTGATCGCACCGAGATCCCCTCAGACAAGGCGCGGTACGGCTCGTTCATGGTGCTGGCCGAAGAAGCTGAGGCAGCTGTTCGCGACATCATCATCGAGTCGCAGTCGGCAGAGCCCGGCACCGAAGCGCGCAAGGTCGGCGACCTCTACGCCAGCTTCCTCGACGAGGCGCGTGCCGATGAGCTGGGTGCAACGCCTATTGCCCCGCAGCTTGCCGAAGCAGCAGCCGTCGATTCCATCCCGACTCTGCTCAGTACCCTCGGGCGTCTCGAACGCGGCGGCACGAGCGGCTTCTTCCAGCTTTTCGTCGACAACGATCCTGGCAACCCCGAGCGCTACCTCGTCTTCATCGAACAGGGCGGCCTCGGCCTCCCTGATGAGTCGTACTACCGCGAAGAGAAATTCGCCGACGTGCTCACCAAGTACGGCACCTTCATTGAGCGGATGCTCACCCTCGCCGGCTTCGACGCTCCCGCAGAACGTGCCGCCCGCATTGTCGCCCTCGAAGTTCAGATCGCGTCAAAGCACTGGGATAACGTCGCCAACCGCGACAGCGAAAAGACGTACAACCCGATGGCCTGGCAGTCAGCCAACGACCTCACGGGTGCGATCGACCTCACCGTGTGGCTCGACGCCATCGATGTTCCTGACCACGCCCTCGACGAGGTTGTCGTGCGCCAGCCCAGTTTCGTTGAAGGGCTCGAGTCGATATTGAGTGACGACAACCTGCAGTCCTGGAGCGACTGGCTGGCTTGGCAGGTCATCCGCACCAACGCCGCCTACCTTTCGGGCGATTTCGTCGAAGCCAACTTCGACTTCTACGGCCGCACCCTCTCGGGTACTCCCGAAATTCGCGCCCGCTGGAAGCGTGGCGTATCGCTGGTTGAAGGCGTACTGGGTGAAGCCGTCGGCAAGATTTACGTCGACCGTCACTTCCCGCCGACCGCAAAGTCGGCAATGGATGTGCTCGTAGCCAACCTCGTAAAGGCCTACCGCCAGTCGATCACCCACCTCGAATGGATGAGCGCCGCCACCCGCGAGCGTGCCCTCAGCAAGCTCGACAAGTTCACCCCCAAGATCGGGTTCCCCGAGAAATGGCGCGACTACTCCACCCTCGAGATCAGTGTGGACGATCTGGCCGGCAACATGAGGGCAGCCAACGAGTTCGAGTTCCAGCGTGAACTCGGCAAGATCGGCAAGCCGCTCGACCGCGACGAATGGTTCATGACCCCGCAAACCATCAACGCCTACTACAACCCCGGTTTCAACGAGATCGTGTTCCCCGCCGCCATCCTGCAGTACCCCTTCTTTGACGAGGGTCGGGATGACGCAGCCAACTATGCGGCGATCGGTGCGGTAATTGGCCACGAGATCGGTCACGGCTTCGACGACCAAGGCGCCAAGTATGACGGCGACGGTCGTCTTATCGACTGGTGGACCCCCGAAGACAAGGCCGCATTTGAAGAGCGCACCACGTCGCTCATCGACCAGTACAACGCCCTCGCCCCCGCTCAGGTTCCCGAGCACCACGTCAACGGATCACTCACTATTGGCGAGAACATCGGAGACCTCGGCGGACTCGCAATCGCGTGGAAGGCGTACATGATTTCCCTCGGTGGCGCCGAACCACAGGTCATTGATGGCCTCACTGGAGCACAGCGATTCTTCATGTCATGGGCTCAAGCGTGGCAGCAAAAGGGTCGCGACGAAGAGGTGATTCGCTTGCTCGCAATCGACCCCCACTCGCCAAACGAGTTCCGGTGCAACCAAATTGTTCGCAATATCGACGCCTTCTATGAGACATTTGGTGTTACTGAATCCGATTCGTTGTGGCTATCCCCGAAAGATCGGGTCACTATTTGGTAGAGATTGAGCAGACTCGAGAACGCCGAAATCGCATTCGCGCACCTCGTGTAGCGAAGCATGCCGGGACTGGCGAAGCACCTAACTTCACCAGCACCTTTGCAGCGCTCGGAAAACTCAAACTCGGCAACGCCGGAGTGAAGGTATCGGCCAGTGCTGTCGACATAAACACTGGCAAAACCGTGCTCAGCATCGATGACCGAGTGGCACTTCCCACTGCGAGCATCGGCAAAATTCTGCTGCTCATCGAAGTCGCGGCACGCTTCGACCAACGCGAATTCGCACCCTACGGCATCCTCGATAAAGCGCCAGGAGCATCCGTCGGTGCTGCCGGGCTCTGGCAGCACCTCCAGGCACCCTCGTTACCCGTCGTCGACCTTGCAGCGCTCGTCGGAGCCACTAGCGACAATCTCGCCACCAACATCCTTCTGCGACTCATTGGGTTGGATGCCGTGCGAGCCCGCACCGAATCGCTTGGCCTCACTAGGACCGCACTCCTCGACCTCTCGCGTGACACCCGCGGCCCTGACGACGCACCCCAACTCTCGGTGGGTTCCGCGATCGAGCTCAGCTGGCTCTTCGGCGCGCTCGCCCGCGGCGAAATCGTCAACTCAATCGCCAGCCAACGAGTGCTTGGCTGGCTCTCCCTTAACACCGACCTGTCACTCGTGGCGAGTGCCTTCGGGCTCGACCCCCTCGCTCATCGGGGAGCCGACCACAACACCCTGCTGGTGAACATGACCGGCATCGATCGAGGCGTGCGGGCAGAAGCCGGCGCGCTCAGAGGCAGTAAGCGTGCGGTTGCCTATGCGGCATCCATCCAATTTGATGACACCAGTCTTCACGCACGCCTGCGGGCCATCGAAGCGATGCGCGTCTTCGGTTATGACCTGCTGGAGTACGTGCACTAACTGCGGAGCACGAGGCACTCAGTGTTGATCGGGGTACTGAACTCGAACGCTTTCATGGCGAACCTCGACGTTGATCGGTGAAGCTACGCGGTATGTGGCCGCGCGGTGTCGGTTGCTTCCGTCGGTCGCTCGACGGGGATGCTGTAAAGCGCAGCAAGTGCGGCATCGAACTCGGCGACCCGACCGTCAGCCGCAAACTCGCGGGCACGAACAGATGGGCCATGCAGCAGTACGCCGCCGAGGTGACGTAGGGCCGAAATAGTTTCCTCGCCGGCTCCACGTGCAGTGGCGCGAGCGATCTCGGCCTCCAGTAGGGCGAAGTGGTGCTTGCGCAGGGCCACAATCGCGGGCTCTGCCTGGCTTTCGGCAGCGAATTCGTGGGCGGCCGTGCGAACCAAGTCGCGGGCATCCGCGTGTGCGTTCAGCTCTTCGAGCGGTGCGTGCAGGCCGATCGTTTCGAGGTCGAGCAGATCAACACCATCGAGTTGGCTAACGGCGGGGTCAACGTTGCGGGGGAGCCCCAGGTCGAGCACGAGGCACTTGCTGGTGGCTGAGAAGCGCTCGGTGCCGAGCACGGCACTCACGGTACAGGTGACGATCACGTCAACGTCGAAGTCTTCACTTTGGGCGAGGCTGTGCTTGAGCGCGAACGCGGCATCGCGGCCCGAGGGGGAGAAAACGCGCAGGTCGAGGGCGCCCTTATCGCGCAGGGCGTTCACGGTAGTGACCGCGTAGCGACCGGTTCCGACCACGAGCACGCGTGTGGTCGACCAGTCGGCGATGCGGCTCGACGCGAGTTCGAGAGCGAGGCGCACGAGCGACTTGCCCGAACCACCAATGGCGGTGCTGTTCTTGATGCCGCGGCTGGTGTGGGTCGCGCGCTGGAAGAGGCGCTCAAGGTCGCGAGTGGTGGTGCCGTCCGCACGAGCCTGATCGAGAGCCCGGCTAACCTGCCCCGAGATTTCGGCTTCACCGATCACCACGGATTCAAGACCCGAGGTCACCGCAAAGAGGTGAGCTGCGGCATCCGCACCCTCATGCACGGCAATGGATGCTCGCAGAGTGTCGATGCTCACGCCGCTTCGCTCGCTCAGCGATTCGAGAAGCGAGCACACCGTGACGGCGGATGCTGCGGTGAGCGGTTCTTCAACATCGAGGTACGCCTCAAAGCGGTTGCAGGTGGCAACAACAACGGCTCCAGCAACGAAATCGTTGGTCGAAACGAGGTCGGTGGTGGCCGCCGGGGCGACCTCAGACAGACTTTCGAGTACGTCTAAGCTCGCGTTGCGGTGATTTGAGCTAAGACACAGGAGCACAACCTAATGTTAACCCCGTGACCCTGAATTCTGACCACCCACTTCTCGACGGCCGCACAGCTAACTCGCCTATCATCCGGGCCTACCGGGGTGACCGCCCCGAAACGACCCCCGTCTGGTTCATGCGTCAGGCCGGCCGTTCACTGCCGGAGTACCGCAAACTGCGCGAAGGCAACGAAATGCTTGAGGCATGCCTTACGCCCGACCTTGCCAGCGAAATCACCATGCAGCCGGTACGTCGCCACAAGGTTGATGCCGCAATCTTCTTCAGCGACATTGTTATTCCGGCGAAACTTGCCGGTGTTGAGGTCGAGATTGTTCCCGGCCGTGGCCCCGTTTTCGCCAACCCGATTCGCACGGCGGAGGATGTCGCGAAGCTGCGACCCATCGATCCGGCTGCGTTTGCTCCCATTCGCGAAGCAGTCGCCCAAACCGTTGCTCAGTTGGGCACGACTCCGCTCATTGGTTTCGCTGGAGCCCCATTCACTCTCGCGTCGTACCTCGTTGAGGGTGGCCCGAGCAAAGACCAGCAGCGTGCCCGCACGCTCATGTATTCCGACCCACAGACGTGGGCGACCCTGCTCAACTGGTGTGCTGACATCGCTGGCGAGTTCTTGATCGCGCAGGTTGAGGCGGGTGCTTCGGCCGTTCAGCTCTTCGACTCCTGGGTCGGTTCACTCTCGGAGCAGCAGTACGTGCGCCGGGTTGCGCCCCACTCAAAGCGCGCCTTCTCTCATCTGCGCGGCTATGAGGTTCCGAAGGTTCATTTCGGTGTCGGCAGCGGTGAAGTGCTGCAGGCCATGCACTCCATTGGTGCCGACGTTATGGGTGTCGACTGGCGCATCCCGCTCGATGAGGCTGACCGTCGCCTCGGTGGCGGAATCCCGCTGCAGGGCAACATCGACCCCGCACTGCTCGGTGCGCCGTGGCATGTGCTTGAAGCGCACGTGCGCGACGTCATGAACCGAGGTCGCGTTGCCCCCGCCCACGTCGTGAACCTTGGCCACGGCGTCGGCCCAGAAACCGACCCCGACGTGCTCACCAAAATCGTGGAGCTCGTTCACCAGGAAGGCTAGTGCCGTGAGCACCACAGAATTCACCGTCGTTGGCGGCGGAATCGCCGGGCTTGTGACCGCCCGCAAACTTGCGATGGCGGGGCGAACAGTGCGCCTCATTGAGGCAAGCGATCATCTTGGCGGAACCGTGGCATCCCACCGCGTCGGCGGTATCAACTTGGATGCTGGAGCCGAGAGCTTCGCCACCCGCGGCAATACTGTTGCTGATCTCGCTCGCGAACTCGGGCTTGGCGACGACATCATGTCACCCGGCGACGAGGGAGCATGGCTGCAGCCCGTGGATGGCGCGGCCCTGCCCCTGCCCAGCACCGGCATCTTGGGGATCCCCGCGACCCCGCTCGATGCGCAGACGATTGCAGTATTGGGGCTGACTGGCGCGCTGAGGGCACAGCTGGATTCGCTGATTCCGTGGTTTGGGCGCCGCGCCGACATCTCGCTTGGTGCTCTCGTGCGTCGGCGCATGGGCAAGGCCGTAGTAGAAAAGCTCGTCGCGCCGGTCGTGCACGGCGTGTACTCCCTGCACCCTGACGACCTTCCGCTCGAGCGGGTCGCGACTCTCACGGAGCGCCTCGCCCTGCATGGTTCGCTGGCGGCAGCGGTGCGATCGATGCGTGAGGCGATGCCAGCCGGAACAGCGGTTCAGGGCATCCGCGGCGGAATCAACCGACTCGTGACCGAACTTGCAGCCGACCTCACGACCTATGGCGTGATCGTCGAATTCGAGCGCCGCATCGAGAGCGTTGAGGCACTCGCCGAACTTGACGGCACCGTGATTGTTGCCGCCCCCGGCATCCTCGCTCCCATGCGGGGACGCACCGTGACGCTCGCCACTCTCGTGCTCGATGCGCCAGAGTTGGATGCCGAACCCCGCGGATCTGGAGTGCTGGTTGCGCCAGGCTGCACGGCGGTTTCCGCTCGCGCGCTCACGCATGCGACAGCGAAATGGCAGTGGCTGAAGGAGTATGCGGAGGGCCGCCATGTCGTGCGCCTCTCGTACAATACCGAACCCGAGAACCTGGCCGAGGTTGCCCGTCACGATGCCGAGATTCTGCTCGGGGTGTCACTCCCGCCCGAATCGGTTCTCGACTTTGCTCGCCAACACTGGATTCGCCCCGCAGCGCTCGCGGCATCAGAGCGAACGGATGGCGTGGTTGTTGTCGGTGAAACTGTTGGCGGAACCGGGTTAGCCGGCATCATCACGCACGCCAACGCCACGGTCGACCGACTGTTGGCGCCCACCGACGACGACGCAGAGCCTGAAGAAGAGGAAGCGCTAAGCTAGTTAGGTTCGCCTAATACCAAGGTATTTTCCCAGTTTGCCTAGAAGGCGCGGGAGAGAATGGAAGAAATGACTGACGGAGACAAGGCCACCGAAGTTTTGGGTTACACACTGTGGGCGGTGTTCCGTCGCGACCCGCACCGCCCGGCTCCTGCCGGAAACCTTGCGTCAGCGGTTGCCGCAGTCGAAGCACGCGGTGTCACCATTCGCGGTTTCTATGATGTCTCAGCAATGCGCGCCGATGCTGATCTCATGATTTGGCTGCACGGTGACAACCCCGAAAACATCCAGTGGGCACTGCGCGAACTGCGTCGCAGCGAGCAGCTCTCCACACTACTTCCCACGTGGAATGCGATGGGCGTGCACCGCGATGCTGAATTCAGCAAGAGCCACATGCCCGCGTTCATGCGCGGCAAGGAGCCCGAGGCGTGGGTCACCGTTTACCCCTTCGTGCGCAGCTATGACTGGTACCTGCTGCCCGATGCCGAGCGAAGCAAAATGTTGCGCGATCACGGCATGAAGGGCTCTGAGATGCCCCAGGTGCTCGCCAACACTGTTGCGAGCTTCGCCCTCGGCGACTACGAGTGGATGCTCGCGCTCGAAGCCCCCGAACTCGTCGACCTTGTCGACCTCATGCGTCACTTGCGCCAGACCGAAGCCCGCCGTCATGTGCGCGAAGAGATCCCCTTCTATACGGGGCGTCGGATCTCGCTTGAGGAGATCGCTGAGGTGTTGGCGTGACCCGCATTCTTGCAGCAACGGATGCCGCAGCATCCGGTCCAGAACATGTCGAGGAGGCCGTGGCCTACGACGCCATTCTGCTCGCCAGTTTTGGTGGGCCTGAGGGTCAAGACGATGTCATCCCGTTCCTGCGTAATGTCACACGTGGACGAGGCATCCCCGAGGAACGCCTCGAAGAGGTCGCTCACCACTACCGCGCGTTTGGCGGAGTGAGCCCGATCAACGACCAGAACCGCGAGCTGAAGGCCGCCCTCGAAGCTGAGCTCGCTCGCCGCGGAATCGACCTGCCCGTTGTGTGGGGAAACCGCAACTGGAACCCCTACCTGAGCGACGCCCTCACCGAGGCGAACGAGCGTGGCTACAAGAAGCTCATCGCCGTCGGCACGAGCGCCTACAGCTCGTACTCGAGCTGCCGCCAGTACCGCGAAGACTACGCAATCGCGCTCGAAGAAACCGGCCTGCTCGGCACGATCCAAATCGACAAGGTTCGTCAGTTTTTCGACCACCCCGGTTTCGTGCAGCCCTTCATCGACGGTGTGCGCGACGGGCTCGCCGAGGTTGCCGCCACGGGGGTCTCGCCCGAGAAGACGCACGTGCTGTTCACGACGCACTCGATTCCGTCGATGGATGCCGCCAAGAGCGGCCCAGAGTCTCGGGGTTTCGGAGCGGGTGGCGCCTACGCAGCGCAACATCTCGTCGTGGCAGAAGTAGTGATGGCGGCTCAAGACAGCGCGCCCGCGCACAGCCTTGTGTATCAGTCGCGCAGTGGCCCGCCCTCGATGCCGTGGCTCGAGCCAGACATCAACGATGCGATTGATGAGCTCGCCGCTGACGGCATCGAAGCGGTCGTCATTGTGCCGGTCGGATTCATTTCCGACCACATGGAAGTGAAGTGGGATCTCGACACCGAGGCGCTCGAAACTGCGGAAGGCCACAACATGGTTGCCGTTCGCGTTCCGACACCTGGCGTGCATCCGGCGTTCGTCACAGGTCTTGTCGACCTCGTGTTGGAACGTCGCGACGGAGTGCCGGTGGCAGACCGCCCCGCACTGACAAACATTGGGCCCTGGTACGACGTGTGTCGTCCGGGGTGTTGTGAGAATGTGCGGCTCGGCTTCAAACCGGCAGCCGCGGGGGTAGCACCGTGACCGTAATTCGTATTGGCACGCGGGGGAGCACCCTCGCGATGGCGCAGACCACCACGGTGGCTCGCGCACTCGAAAACAAGACTGGCGTCGAGACGGAAATCATCCCGATCTCCACGCAGGGTGACCGCTCAACAGAGTCACTCTCGCTGATCGGTGGCCAGGGCGTGTTTGCGAACGCGCTTCGTGACGCGCTGCTCGCAGGCGAGTGCGATGTTGTTGTGCACTCGTTGAAAGATCTGCCAACGGCCGACATCCCTGGCCTCACGATTGCTGCCGTGCCCAAGCGCGCCGACGAGCGCGACGTTGTGTGTGCCCGCGACGAGCTGACGCTCGAGACCCTTCCCGCTGGCGCCCGTGTTGGCACCGGCTCGCCGCGTCGCCAAGCACAGCTGCGTTCGCTCTACCCCGAGCTTGAGGTCGTTGATCTGCGCGGCAACATCGACTCACGCCTCAACAAAGTCACCGACGGACACTTGGATGCCGTGATCCTGGCAGCGGCAGGCCTCGCCCGTGCCAGTCGCTCGGCCGCAGTCACCGAACACCTCGGCATCGATGGCTGGCCCACTGCACCCGGCCAGGGCGCCCTCGCGATTGAAGTGCGCACCGGCGAAGAGAAACTTGCCTCAGTGCTCGACCACCGCCCCAGCCGCACCAAGACAGACGCCGAACGCTACGTTCTCGCCTTCCTTGACGCCGGATGTTCGGCTCCCCTCGGAGCGCACGCCGTCATTGATGACGGTCTCTTGTTCTTGGATGCGCGCGTCTACGCCCTCGATGGCTCCCGCTACCTCACCAGCTCTCACGCGCTCTACGTCAACGATGTCGAGGATCCGGCGCGCGAGGCAGCACAGCGGGTCGCCGACGAACTGCTGGCACAGGGCGCAGGGGACTTGACTGGGGCTCGGGCGTGATCATCCGCCCCCGCCGTTTGCGGTCGACCCCGGCGATGCGTCGCCTCGTCGCCGAAAACCGCACACACCCCAGCCAGCTGATCTTGCCGATGTTTGTGCGCGAGGGGTTGAGCGAACCGGTTCCGATTAGCTCGATGCCGGGCGTGCAGCAGCATTCGCTCGACTCGATGCGTCGCACAATTACTCAGGCCGCAGAGTTAGGCATTGGTGGTGTGATGCTGTTCGGCGTTCCCGAGCACAAGGATGCAGAGGGTTCCGGCGCGATCGACCCCAATGGAATCCTGAACGTTGCCACGCGCGCTGCTGTTGCCGAAGCCGGTGACGCCCTCGTGGTGCAGACCGATCTCTGCCTCGACGAGTTCACCGATCACGGTCACTGCGGGGTTCTGCGCGAGCGCACCCACCCCGTGACGGGCGCGGCCGAGCTGATCGTCGACAACGATGCATCTCTTGAGCGCTACCAAGAAATGGGCGTTGCTCAGGCCGAAGCTGGCTCGCAACTGCTCGGTCTCAGCGGAATGATGGATGGGCAGGTCGCCGCAGTGCGCGATGCTCTCGACGCTGCAGGCCACAGCGACACCCCCATACTCGGTTACGCCGCGAAGTACGCCTCCGCGTTCTACGGCCCCTTCCGTGAAGCCGTGCAGTCGTCGCTTGAGGGCGACCGCCGCGCCTACCAACAGAACCCGGCCAACCGTCGCGAAGGCATCCGCGAAGTCGAACTCGACATCGATGAGGGTGCCGACATCGTGATGGTCAAGCCCGCCATGAGCTTCCTCGACGTGCTCGCCGATGCTGCCGCAGTGAGCAGCGTTCCGGTGTGGGCGTACCAAGTCTCGGGCGAATACGCGATGATCGAGGCCGCCGCAGCGCACGGTTGGATCGACCGTCGCCGCGCCATCGAAGAATCGGTGCTCAGCATCCAGAGGGCCGGTGCCGAAGCGGTGCTCACCTACTACGCAACAGAACTCGCAGAATGGCTACGCCGATGAGCAAAACCACCCCAAGCACGACCCCCGCAGGCAATACGCCCGCAGCAGCCAGCGCCACCAACCAGCAGTCGTTTGACCGCGCCCGCGGCGTCTTGCCCGGTGGCGTCAACTCTCCCGTGCGCGCCTTCGGCTCGGTCGGCGGAACGCCCCGCTTTTACGTAGAGGCTTCTGGCGCGTATGTCACGGATGTCGAGGGCCGCTCCTACATCGACCTCGTCAACTCCTGGGGCCCAGCGATCCTGGGCCACGCTCATCCCGAGGTCATCGATGCTGTTCAGCAGGCGGCGTCGCGCGGCCTCGGCTTTGGAGCATCCACTCCCGCTGAGACCGAGCTCGCCGAACTCGTGCGTGCCCGCATCAGCGTCGGCGGCGTAAGCCCGATCGAACGCCTGCGTCTCGTCTCAACCGGCACCGAAGCGACCATGACGGCCATCCGTTTGGCCCGTGGTGCTACCGGTCGCCGACTGCTCGTGAAGTTCGCCGGTCATTACCACGGCCACTCTGACGGACTGCTGGCTGAAGCCGGTTCAGGACTGGCAACGCTCTCGATGCCCGGCTCGGCCGGCGTTACTGCAGAGACCGCAGCCCAGACTCTGGTAATTGAATACAACAACGTTGCTGCTCTCGAGCAGGTCTTCGCCGAGCACGGTCACGACATCGCCGGCATCATCTTTGAGGCTGCCGCCGCCAACATGGGCGTCCTGGCACCGCAGCCCGGCTTCAACGAGATGATCGTGCGCATCGCTCATGAGCACGGCGCCCTCGCCATCAGCGACGAAGTTCTCACCGGCTTCCGGGTCGACCCCGCTGGCTACTGGGGCTTGGATGCTCGCGCGAGCACGAATGCCAGTGCGAACGCCAACGCGGGCAGCGCACGCTGGGTTCCCGACCTCTTCACCTTCGGCAAAGTCATCGGTGGTGGGATGCCGTTGGCCGCGTTGGGCGGTTCGGCTCGCATCATGGAGTTGTTGGCTCCCCTCGGTCCCGTCTACCAAGCTGGCACCCTCAGCGGAAACCCCGTCGCCGTTGCAGCGGGCCTCGCTACGCTGCGGCTCGCCGACGACGCCGTGTATTCCCGCCTCAACGAGGTTGCCGAAACCCTCTCCCGAGAAACGTCTGCCGCGCTCTCCGCCGAAGGCGTTGAGCATGTTGTGCAACACGCGGGCAACCTGTTCTCCTTTGTGTTCAGCCCGACCGAGCCGCTGAACTTCGCTGATGTGAAAGCGCAGCAGGGTTACCGTTACGCACCGTTCTTCCACTCGATGCTGGAGTCGGGGGTGTCTCTGCCTCCGAGTGTGTTTGAGGCGTGGTTCGTTTCGGCAGCCCACGACGACGGCGTGGTTTCGAAGATCGTGGAGGCACTACCCGCCGCCGCGAAGGCTGCTGCTGCGGCATCCGCCCCTCAGTAGCAGAAAATCCTGACCACGGTCTGCAGCTATCGCGAGTATGTTGGAAGAACCATCCGGCAAAAAGAAAACGGAGTTCACCATGAAGGGCAAGATCCTCCTAGTAGTAGGACTCGGCATCGGCTACGTGCTGGGAACCCGCGCAGGTCGCGAGAAGTACGAAAAGATCAAGACCACGGCGGCCAAGCTGTGGAACGATCCCCGCATCGCGGAACAGCGCCACAACGCTGAAGACTTTGTGAAAGATAAAGCCCCGGACGTCGCGGAGTTTCTCACCGACGGCGCCAAGAAGGTCGTAAAGCAGGTCTCGAGCAGCAGCAGCAAGAGCAACAGCAAGAGCTCGCCGGCCAAGTCGACAACGACAAGCAGCGCTGCCAAGAAGCCTGCCGCCAAGAAGTCTTCGTCAACGGCATCCTCGACGAAGTCAACAAACTCAAAGTAGGGCTGCCATGTACGGTGAATCGCCGAAAACAGACCCACAGCGCGAACCCAAGCGGTCGTTAGCCGCACTCATCGTTGACGTGCCCCGCCTTCTCGGCGAGCTCGTGCGCGGCGAAATTGAGTCCCTCAAGCAGGAGATGGCTTCCAAGGTCAAGAATGCGGGAATCGGTATCGGCCTGTTCGCGGGTGCCGCATTCTTTGCGCTATTTGCACTGATGGTACTGATCGCTGCAGCCGTTCTCGGCTTTGCCGAGGTGGTCCCTGCGTGGGCGGCCGCGCTGATCGTTGCGGGCATCCTGCTGGTCATCACCGCGATCCTGGTGTTGATCGGAGTCAGCTTGGTCAAAAAGGGAACGCCGCCAGCACCCACCGAAACGATCGAAAGTATTAAAAGCGACGTTCGTGCCATCAAGGGCACACGCAAGCGGAGGTCATGATGTCTGAAAAAGTAAGCGACAACATTGAGCAGGCACGCGCCGAACTCGAACGAACACTTGACGCAATTGAAGATAAGTTCAATGTCGGCAAGCGTGTCGACGAGGTTGCTACCCGCGTACGAAGCTCCTATGAGAGCAATCCACTGCCCTGGATTATCGGTGCAGCGGCCGCAGCAGTCTCGGTTGTTGCCGTGGTTGCATGGGCAATTTTGAGCGACGACGACTAGTTCGATTAGCGTCTGACTCCCCAACAGGTGGAGTATAGAGAGCATGGCAAGCAAAGCACTCGATGGTTTGCGCGTGCTCGTTCCACGCGGAGGCAATTGGGGCGACAGCGTCGCAGCATTACTGAGGGATCACTCAGCAATTCCGGTGATCGCACCGCTCATCAATTTCGCACCCTCAGAGAACGTCCCCGCGCTCGCTAACGCGTTCCACGAACTCAATGATGGTCAGTTTGATTGGATCGCAGTCACGAGTGCGACCACGGTCGATGTGTTGAGCGTCAGCGGTGTAAAGATCCCGAAGAACACCAAGATCGCCGCCGTGGGTGAGACTACGGCGGGTGCGTTGAGCCTAGCCGGGCATCGAGTGGATTTCGTTCCTGAGTTGGATAATTCTGGTCGCGGCCTCGTCAAAGAGTGGCCCGACCGCACCCCAGGTCTTCGCGTGCTGACGCCGCAATCCAATCTCGCCGACACTACGCTGCCAGACGGCCTCGGGGCGCTCGGCATCGACGTTGTCAGTGTCTCCGCGTACACCACGGTCGGTGTGCCGGTGTCTGACAAGGTGCGTGAGGATGTTGCATCCGGTCGCATCTCTGCAGTGCTCGTGAGTTCGGGGTCGGTCGCCCGACAGGTGGCAGAACAACTGGCGCCGCTGCCCGAAACCACCATCGTGGCGTGCATCGGCCCCCGCACAGCATTCGATGCTCGTGCTGCCGGCCTCACCGTGCACGTGATCGCCGAAGACCGATCGAGCCAGTCTCTCGTCGACGCTCTTGCGGAGTATGTGAGCCGCTAGCCCAGCGTCAGAGCCAGCACGAGGAAGATGATGCCCAGCAACGGCGGAACTCCCTGAATGGCGGCAGCACGTGCCATCTTCGGCTGAGATGTGATGAGCACGACGGAGGCGAGCAGCATGCTGAGCGCCGCAAACATGGCCAGGGCGATGCCTGCCGACCAGAGGTTGAGCGAGCCCATCATCACGAGTCCGGTTCCGGCTCCGAGTGCGAGAAAAGCGTTGTAGAAGCCCTGGTTGTATGCCCACGGCTTGATGAGCGCAGCCTCTTCTGCGCTGTGCACCCCAAAGGTTTTCTGCACGCGAGCCTGGTGCCACAGCACACTCTCCATGAAGAAAATCATGATGTGGATGAGCGCGGCAAGGAAGACAAAGGCTGAGCCGAGAATGGCCGGAACAGTGTTCATGCTTGAAAGTGTGACACAGCGCTGTCGTGCGTGCTCGTGTTTGGTCGCTTGCGCTCGCTTGCGGTCGCTTACGTCGGCTCCGGTTAGGCGCGCACGTCGACCACCGTGCGGCCACGGGTGCGACCGGCGATGATGTCTTCGCCAGCAGCGATGGTGTCACTCAGCCCGATCACGGATGTGGTGCCGTCCAAGATGCTGAGGTCGAGATCGCGTTCGAGACGATTCCAGGCCTCGAGGCGCAGCTCGCGTGGAGTGAATACGGAGTTGATGCCCACGAGGCTTACGCCGCGCAGAATGAACGGCATCACGCTCGTGTGTAGGTCGCTTGACTGAGCGTTGCCGCACGCGGTCACTGTTCCGCCGTACTGGGTGGCGGCGATCGCGGAGGCGAGGGTCGCGCCGCCGACAGCATCGATGGCACCGTTCCAGCGCTGCTTCATGAGTGCGCGAGGCTCAGCACTGAGTTCGGCGCGATCGATGATCGTCGTGGCGCCCAGTTGACGCAGGTAGTCGTGTTCGCTGCTGCGACCGGTCGATGCCGTCACGCTGAAGCCGAGTCGGCTGAGTAGGGCGATCGCGATAGACCCAACACCGCCGGCCGCACCGGTGACGAGCACGTCTCCCGTGACGCCGCCACGTTCGAGGGCGAGCACCGAGAGCATCGCCGTGAACCCGGCTGTGCCAATTGCGGCCGCCTGCTTATTGCTGATTCCTTCGGGCACGGGAATCACCCAGTCGCCGGGAACACGCGCGCGTTCCGCGTAACCACCATGGTGGGTTTCACTGAGCCCACAGCCATTGACAAGTACACGCTGACCAGCACTAAAGCGCGGATCGTCGGATGCCGAAACGACCCCGACAAGGTCGATCCCCGCGATGAGGCGAGACTCGCGAACGATGCCTGGCCTGCCCGTGAGGGCGATGCCGTCTTTGTAGTTGAGACTTGAGAACTCGACATCGATCGTGACGTCGCCCGGCATCAGGATGCTGTCATCCAGTTGCTCAGAAAGCTCGACGTGCGCCGGAGCTTTCGGGTCGGACCCGTTCTTGGTTACTTCGATTCCACGCCACATGCTGCCAGCCTAGGACTACAGGCTGAATATCGCTTTAGCCAAAGAGAATTGATGCCTCGTCGTACCGCGACTGCGGCACCGTGTTGAGCTTGCCCAGGGCATCCTCGAA
Source organism: Rhodoglobus galactosidasius (assembly GCF_054957775.1). Lineage (NCBI taxonomy): Bacteria > Bacillati > Actinomycetota > Actinomycetes > Micrococcales > Microbacteriaceae > Rhodoglobus > Rhodoglobus galactosidasius. Next base: position 60,394 of record NZ_JBQIAV010000010.1, read on the forward strand.
TGCGACGTTGGTGATCTCGGTTCCGCTCAGCGACACCATGCGACCCCAACGACCGTGGATGACCGCGTCGACTGCCGCCATGCCGTAGCGGGTGGCGAGCACGCGGTCATAGGCGCTGGGTGTTCCACCGCGCTGGATGTGACCAAGCGTGGTCGATCGAGTTTCGAGTCCCGTGCGAGCTTCAATCTCGGGTGCTAGCTGGTCGCCGATTCCGCCGAGTCGGGGGCGCCCGAAGGCGTCGAGGCCACGCTCGGAGTGGGCGTCGTCCATGGTGTCGAGGGTGAATCCTTCGGCGACAACGATGAGGGGAGCGCGACCGCGATCGCGAGCGGAAGTAACCCACTCCACGATCTGATCCATGCTGGTCTTCTGTTCAGGAATGAGGATGGCGTGTGCGCCGGCGGCCATGCCCGAGTGCAGGGCGATCCAACCGACGTGACGACCCATTACCTCGGCGACCATGCAGCGGCCGTGGGAGTCACCGGTGGTGCGCAGGCGGTCCATGGCATCGGTGGCGATCTGGGTGGCAGTGTCGAAGCCGAACGTGTAGTCGGTGGCGGAAAGGTCGTTATCGACAGTCTTGGGGACTCCGACAATCTTGATGCCGGCATCCGTCAACCGCTTGGCAGCAGCGAGGGTGCCTTCGCCACCGATCGCGATGAGCGAGTCGACGCCGAGTCGCTTCATGTTTTCGCGCACGGTGTCTACACCGTTGGTGCCCTCGAAGGGGTTGGTGCGCGAGGTGCCCAGGATGGTTCCACCCTGTTTGGAGATGCCCTGAATGTCTTTGCGTTCGAGGGGCATGATGTCGCCTTCTACGACGCCGCGCCAACCGTCTCGGAATCCGACGAACTCTTTGTCGTAGACCTGAGTGCCCTTCAGCACAATGCCACGGATTACCGCGTTCAGCCCGGGGCAGTCGCCACCGCTGGTCAGGATCCCAATCTTCATGCAACTATCATGGCGCATTTTGGCTGTAATCCGAGCCACGGGCTTCAGAACTAGACGATAGCGACTGCTGCGGCGATCGGATGCGCGGCACAGGCTGTGGTCGGTGCGTGTTCGTCGCACACGACAAACTGCTCGCGGCACGACAGAATGTGACAGTTTTCGATTCGCTTGGTGGCTGCACCGCACTGGTAACAGCGACCGATGGCTGGGGTGTCTGCCGTGAAGTCGATCGCCATGCGCTTGTCGAAGACGTAGAGCGATCCATTCCAGAGGCCGGAGTCGCCATATTTTTCGCCGTAGCGAACGATGCCGCCATCGAGTTGGTAGACCTCGCCGAATCCGCGACTGCGCATGAGAGAGGAGAGCACTTCACAGCGGATGCCGCCAGTGCAGTAGGTGACGATCGGCGTGTCTTTGAGGTGGTCGTACTTGCCACTGTCGAGTTCGGCGACGAAGTCGCGGGTGGTGTCAACATCCGGAACTATCGCATCAGTGAACTTGCCGATCGCGGCTTCGATGGGGTTGCGGCCGTCAAAGAAGGTGACGTCTTTGCGGGCAACGAGCTCGTGAAGCTCTTCGGGGCTGAGCTTCGTGCCACCGCCGACGACACCGTTTTCGTCAACCTGAAGTTCGCCGGGAGCACCGAAGCTGACGATCTCGTCGCGCACCTTCACGCTCAGACGTGGGAAGTCGTTGCCGATGCCCTCGCTCCATTTGAAGTCGATGTTTTTGAACGCCGGGTACTCACGCGTTTTGCGGATGTAGCGCTTCACGTCGCGCAGCTCGCCGCCGACGGTGCCGTTCATGCCATCTTTGGAGAGGATGATGCGACCGCCGAGCCCGAGAAACTCACAGAGGTCGCGCTGCCACAACCGCACAGCCTCAGGGTCGGCCAGCGGCGTGAACACGTAGAAGAGAAGGATCTTAGGAACAGCCACGGGGCAAGTTTACGGCTGTTGGCTGGGTGTGGCGGCGGCAGCGCATATCCTTCACGTCTTCACCGGGAGTGTTGATGGCGACTCTCTGAACGCGAACATCATCGCCGACGAACTCGGGGTGAGTGCGAGCAACGTCTACCGTTACCTCGACCAATTGGTCGAGGCGGGCGTGCTGCAGGGATTCAAGATCCACCGCCAGGGACGTTTCTGGCGGGTAGACGAAATCCTTCGAGCGCTCGACGCGTTCGCGGCTCGAGCTGGTCGCCGTGACCGGACCTGACTCATTCGTTTACTCCTTAGTCCGCGGGTTCGCTCTCTCTGTAGTTCCAGAGTGCGCGTGTGTCCTCACGCTCGGCGAGCATTGAAGCGTACTGCTGACGAAGGTAGCTCGGACGGGTGAGGTCTCGTGCGACGAATTGCCAATAGGTCAGCTGCGCTTCGGGGAAAAGCTGGGCCCAGAGGTGAGCGGCGTACAGGCTACTCACGACCACGATGGTCACCACGAACGCCATCGCGGCGCCGTAACCTACCCACGGTGTAAGTTCTCGGTTCGGCTGAATGTTGGGCCAGACCACCAAGTAGGCGATCAAAACGAATCCGCTCACCATCGGCAATGCGCGCATCCGGGGCACGGTCGCGAGCGCCTGAAAAATTCCCAAGCTGGCACCCAACGATGTCATTACGAATATCCACATCATGAGTGAAACTCTACGTCAAAGGTGGCCCACGTTCTAGATGCCACGACTCGGTGGAGTTGTGAGTTTGTGAGAGCGCTCTCTTGACAATTACAGCGACAGTCCCCTAACGTAACTCTCACACTTGTGAGAGCGCTCTCGCAGAATTTCAGCAGAGCTCTCCGAGGATCACCACATCCCATCCAGGCACCACCCGCACACACAAAGGAGTGACCGTGAAGCGTTTCCCGCGCACAAAATTCGTCGTCGTCGTCGCCGGCGCAGCATCCATCGCCCTCATCACCACAGGCTGTTCGGCAGGCACCGACTCAGCTACGTCGGCCGGTGGCGATGTCACACTGACCGTCGCCACGTTCAACGAATTCGGTTATGACGACCTCTTCGCTAAGTACGAGGAGGCAAACCCGAACGTGACGATCAAGCACAAGAAGGCCGCAACGACCAACGAGGCACGCGACAACCTCACGACTCGCCTCGCTGCCGGCAGCGGACTCAGCGACATCGAAGCTATCGAGGTCGACTGGTTGCCTGAACTCTTGCAGTACTCCGACCAGTTCATCGACTTGGCTTCCGCCGATGTCGACGGTCGCTGGCTGGACTGGAAAGAAAAGGCAGCGACGGATGCCGACGGTCGTCTCATCGGCTACGGCACCGACATCGGTCCAGAGGCTGTTTGCTACCGCGCAGACCTCTTCAAGGCAGCTGGCCTGCCCACGGATCGCGCCGAGGTTGCCGACATGCTCGGGACTAGCTGGGACAGCTACTATGCTGCCGGCGAGAAGTTCGTCTCTGCTGGTACGAACGTCCCCTGGTTCGACTCCGCCGGAGCAACCTGGCAGGGTGTCGTCAACCAGATCCCGAACGCCTACGAGGAAAATGACGGTACCGTCATTGCCACCGAAAACCCCGAGGTTCGCAAGGCTTATGACAGCGTTCTCGCCGCCAGCAGCTCGCTTTCAGCGCACCTCTCGCAGTGGAGCGATGACTGGACCGCCAGCTTCCAGAATGACGGCTTCGCGACCATGCTCTGCCCAGGCTGGATGCTCGGCGTAATCTCCGGAAACGCTGACGGCGTTGCCGGGTGGGACATCGCTGACACGTTCCCCGGTGGCGGAGGCAACTGGGGCGGCTCGTACCTGACCGTACCGACCCAGTCGAAGAACCAAGAAGAAGCCCAAAAGCTCGCAGCTTGGCTCACCGCCCCTGAGCAGCAGCTCAGTGCGTTCGCTTCGAAGGGAACCTTCCCGAGCCAGATCGACGCTCTTGCGAGCGACGAACTTCTCGGTGCCACGAACGAGTTCTTCAACAATGCGCCGACCGGTGAAATTCTTGCCAACCGGGCCGCAGCCGTTGACGTAACACCGTTCAAGGGCGCGAAGTACTTCGCGATCAACGATGCCATGCAGCAGGCGATCACTCGGGTTGAAGACGGCCTGATGTCGGCCGACGAGTCCTGGGCACAGTTCGAGACTGACGTGAAGTCGCTTGGCTAAGTAGCGACACTTCGGTGGTCGGGCCTCGGGCAAGTCTCGACAAGCTCGACCACCGATGCTCGACCACCCGCGCCACACCGCAGGCGCCGCACCACCGGCGCTCGACTAGAGCGCCCACCACCGCGCCCCACGACCGCGAAACGTAAGGACAACCGATGACCGCCGCGATCGACGTGGATGCCCGGAGCATCCGCCGCATTGCCCTCAATCACCGTCTCAGCCGGTGGGATGTGCGCTTCTCTCCTTACCTCTACATTTCGCCCTTCTTCATTCTCTTCGCACTGGTCGGGCTGTTTCCTCTGCTGTACACGGCGTGGGTCTCGGTGCACGACTGGAACCTGATTGGCGGTCAGGGCGAGTTCGTCGGCATCGATAATTACGTCACGGTGCTCAGCCAGTCGTACTTCTGGACCTCGCTGCGCAACACCTTCAGCATTTTCCTGTTCTCCAGCGTTCCGCAGGTACTCCTCGCGATGGGCATCGCCGCGTTCCTCGACTACAACCTGCGCGCAAAGACTTTGTGGCGCATGGGTGTACTACTGCCCTACGTCGTCGCCCCTGTCGCGGTCGCCCTCATCTTCAGCAACCTCTTCGGAGACCGGTTCGGGCTGATTAACGAAATTCTTGGCGGCCTTGGCATTGACGCAATCCGCTGGCACGTTGATGTCATCCCGAGCCATCTTGCGATCGCCACCATGGTCAACTTCCGTTGGACCGGCTACACCACCCTCATCTTCCTTGCCGCCATGCAGGCCGTTCCCCGCGACTACTACGAGGCCGCGATTATCGATGGGGCTAATCGGCTGCGCACCTTCTGGTCGATCACCGTTCCGCTGCTGCGTCCCGTGATCATCTTCGTCATCATCACCTCGACAATCGGCGGACTGCAGATCTTCGATGAGCCGCGGATGTTCGACCAAGCAGGCCAGGGCGGAGCCAACCGTCAGTGGCAGACGCTCACCCTCTACATTTATGAGCTCGGCTGGGGCCAGCGCAACTTTGGCCGTGCATCGGCCGTGGCCTGGCTGCTCTTTCTCGTGATTATCGTGATCGCCATTCTGAATTTCGTGATCACCCGCAGGATTGCCGGCTCCACCGAACGGCGTATCCGTACGAAGGGCAACCGATGAATAAGAACCGTCAGGGCGGCGGCCACGACCGGCGCCCGGGATTCTGGGTCTACGGAATCCTGATCGCTGTGCTCTTCGGCTCAGCGTTCCCCATCTGGTGGTCGTTCTTGATCGGCAGCCAAGACGCTGCTGCAATCAATCAGAACGGCATCAACTGGATTCCGGGCGGCAACTTCATCGCCAACGCCGCCAAAGTGATCGACACCATCCCGTTCTGGACCGCTCTGATGAACAGCATCATTGTCTCGTCCAGTGTCGCGCTCAGTGTCGTGGTGTTTTCGACTCTCGCAGGCTATGCGTTCGCCAAGCTGAAATTTCGCGGGCGGGAAGGCCTGCTGATTTTCGTCATCGCGACTATGGCCGTGCCGACGCAGCTGGGCATCGTTCCTCTGTTCATCGTCATGTCTCGCCTCGGCTGGACGGGAAGTCTCTGGGCTGTCATTGCGCCAGCCATGGTGACCGCATTCGGCGTGTTCTGGATGACCCAGTACCTGCGCGATGCGCTTCCCGACGAGCTCATTGAAGCGGTGCGAATGGACGGGGCGTCGATGATCGGTAGCTTCTGGCACGTTGGTCTCCCCGCCGCGCGCCCGGCCGCAGCGATGCTGGCGCTGTTCACCTTCATCGCCACGTGGACGAACTTCTTCTGGCCGTTCATCGTGCTCGACCCCGGCAACCCGACGTTGCCCGTCGCGCTGCAGCAGCTGCAGGCCGCGCACTACGTCGACTACTCGCTCGTGCTCGCCGGCGTCGTGCTCTCGATCATCCCGCTGATCCTCGTCTTCATCTTCCTCGGCAAGCAACTGGTTGCCGGAATCATGCAGGGCGCGGTCAAGGGATGACCATGCAGGAGTATTCGACAGTGACTAAGAATGAGAACATGACTACTACCGACCCCCGCGCCTTCCCCGCAGGATTCCTCTTTGGTGCGGCTACGGCTGCCTACCAAATTGAGGGCGCGACCCACGAGGATGGTCGAACAGATTCGATCTGGGATGCATTTAGTCGCGTTCCTGGGGCCGTGATCAACGGAGAAAGTGGCGAGATCGCGTGCGATCACTACCACCGCTATCGCGATGACGTGGCTCTGATGAAGGACTTGGGGTTGCAGACCTACCGCTTCTCAACGTCGTGGTCGCGCGTGCAGCCCGACGGCGGCCCGGTCAATCCGAAGGGGCTCGACTTCTATTCGCGCCTCGTCGACGAACTGCTCGCTGCGGGTATCAAGCCGTGGCTGACCCTGCACCACTGGGACCTGCCCCAGGCGCTCGAAGATAAGGGTGGCTGGGCCAACCGCGACACGTCATTCCTCTTCCGCGACTATGCGCTCAACGTGCACGATGTCCTCGGCGATCGCGTCGATGTGTGGACGACGCTCAACGAACCCTGGTGCTCCTCCTTCCTCAGCTACACGGCGGGTGTTCACGCGCCCGGCAGACAGAGCAAGCAGGCAGGGCTCGTCGCTGGCCATCACCTCCTGCTTGGACACGGTCTCGCTGTCGAAGCGCTGCGTGAACGCGACCCGAAGCTCGAACTCGGCATCACTCTCAACCTGACTGTTGCCAAGCCCGTCGATCCTGCCAGCCCCGGCGATGTGGATGCTGCCCGTCGCATCGACGGACAGTTCAACCGATTCTTCCTCGACCCAATTTTTCGCGGAGCCTACCCCGACGACCTGCTTCAAGATGTTGCGGGCCTGGGTCTCACCGACGTCATTCACGACGGAGACCTCGACCAGATTAATCAACCGATCGACGCCCTGGGCGTGAATTATTACCATGGCGAGTTGGTGAGCGACCGGCCAGCCGAACATCCACTGCTGGGTGAAGCCCCCACCGACCGGGCAACAAGTTCCCCGTTCCCCGCGGCCGACGGCGTCTTCAACCACCCGCAGGGACTCCCGCTGACCGCAATGAACTGGGAGGTGCAGCCCGACGGTCTGCGCGAACTGTTGGCTCGCGTCGATAGCGAATACGCTCGGCCGGCAGGTACGAAGCTCTACGTCACCGAAAATGGCGCCGCCTACGATGACACCGTTGATGCGGATGGCGGGGTGCGGGATGTCGAACGCACCGAGTTCCTCCGGTCACACTTGGGGGCGATCCTTGACGCCATCGATGAGGGGGTCGACGTGCACGGCTACTTCTACTGGTCGCTGCTCGACAACTTCGAGTGGGCGTGGGGCTACGAGAAGCGCTTCGGTATTGTGCGGGTCGACTACGAAACGCAAGAACGCACGATCAAGGACAGCGGTCTGGCCTACGCGAAAATCATCCGCGACCGGGCTCTTTCCTAACGGGCGAGCCTGCACTATGGAGAGGGCACCTCGTGTGCACAAATAGACTGGGGTCATGACAACCTCAGTGCGCCAGGAGCGCCCCGCGCAGCCCACCTTGGAGATGGTGGCTGCAGAGGCAGGGGTGTCGCGGGCGACTGTGAGCCGAGTGGTGAATGGATCGACAAAGGTGAACCCGGAAATCGTCGCCGCCGTGAACACCGCGATCGAGCTTCTCCACTACATGCCCAACCGAGCCGCTCGCTCGCTTGCCAACCGCCGAACCCAGGCACTGGCCCTCGTCGTACCCGAGGACATGACCCGATTCTTCGGGGACCCGTACTTCGCGGCGATCGTTCAGGGGATCACTCGTCGGCTCGATGAGAGTGACTACACACTCAACCTGCTCGTCGCCTCAAGCGACCCTCGGCATAAGACCATGCGCTACCTGCGTTCGGGCAGCGCTGATGGGGCCCTAGTCATCTCGCACCACACAGGCGATGACTTCGTGGCCGAACTCGAAACAACCATGCCGGTCGTATTCGGTGGGCGCCCCGAGGATGATGACGACACGGATGCGTATTTCATCGACGTTGACAACGCCGCGGGCGCCGAGACGGGCACCCAACACTTGCTCGACATCGGTCGTCGTCGTATCGGCTCGATCACCGGACCAATCGACATGTCCGCCGGCATTGACCGACTTACTGGGTTCCTCCGCACTCTCACGCGTGCTGGTCTCGCCACGGATGCCATCGAGCACGCCGACTTCTCGGTCGCCGGAGCTGCGTCAGCCACCCGCAAGCTGCTTGAGCACTGCCCTGACATCGACGCCCTGTTCGTAGCGAGCGATCTCATGGCAACAGGCGTGCTTGATGTTCTGCGCGAGCAGGGGCGCGCCGTGCCGCGGGATGTGGCCATCGTGGGATTCGATGACAGCCCGGCTGCGGCATCCGCCGCCGTGCCTCTCACGACAGTGAGTCAGCCGTCTGAAGAGATGGGCTTCGCCATGGCAGACACACTGCTGCGGCTGCTGAGTGGAGACACGACCGTTCCGCACCGCACCATCATGCCGACGTACCTTGTGGTGCGCGACTCCGCGTAGGCCAGCAGCCTCGCGCGGACCGACCGCGTTATGCAGCGCGACCGCAAATGCGTTATCGGAGGCACCGAGTACTCTCCAAGCAATGAACTTTGCGCTCGCCACGGACCAGCCCGTGCGCACTCGCTTTGCGCCCGTGCGTGCGGTTGATGTGCGCGCAACCCTGCAACCGCTCAAGCGCGGTGCTGGCGATCCGACGATGCGAGTGGATGCCACGGGAACCTGGCGAACGATGCTCACCCCCGCAGGACCGGCGACTTTGCACCTCGTGCAGCAGCAGTCGCAGGTGGACTGCACCGCGTGGGGCGCCGGAGCTGAGTGGGCGATCGAGAGTGTTCCCGAGCTGTTGGGGGAGGGCGACAACTGGAGTGATTTCGATATCTCCACGCTCCCGTTCGCCGCCGAGGCGCAACGCCAGAACCCTGGCCTGAGGTTGACCCGGACCAAGCTCGTGTTTGAGGCGCTCGTGATGGCCATTCTTGAGCAGAAAGTCACGGGCATTGAGGCGAAGCGGGGGTGGCGCATCCTCGTCACTAAGCACGGTTCGCCCGCTCCGGGGCCTGCGCCGACCGGAATGCGGGTTGTGCCGCCGCCGAAGGGCTGGGCCCAGATTCCGTCGTGGGAGTGGCACCGTGCGGGAGTCGGACCTCAGCGTTCGGCAGCCGTGATGCGCGCGACTCAGGTTGCGGCATCCTTGGAGCGCACCGCCGACTGGGGCCGTGGCGGGGCGCGAGTTGAGAGCGCGTTGCGGTCAATCGTGGGCGTTGGCGTGTGGACGGCCGCCGAAACCATGCAACGCTCCCATGCCGACCCCGATAGCCCCAGCGTTGGCGACTACCATCTGGCTGCGGTCGTGGGTTGGGCGCTGATTGGCGAACCTGTTGATGATGACCGGATGCTCGAGCTCCTGGAACCCTGGCGCGGCCACCGCCAACGCGTCGTGCGACTCATCACGGCATCCGGCTTTCGCAAGCCCATGTTTGGGCCGCGGATGACGATTCAGGATCACCGGGGGCACTAGCGGTGAGCGTGCGCGCAGCCTAGAGCGCTGGGTCCTTCTTCAGCCGAGTTGCATTCGCCCTGCCGAGGCTTGCGGCCTTCTATTCATGAATCTAGTTAGTTCCGGTGCCAGCGGAACGCTAGTATTTTCTGAACAATCTGTATAGAATGTTCACGAAACATCCGTATTCCGCTGTCGACAGAACAGTGGTGATCCCCGAACGAGGTACTCATGCAGGACAGCGATCCCCAGTCGACCACAGAAGTCGTCCGTCGCGCTGTGGCGCTAGTTGTGGATCGATTGCCCAGCGGATGGAAAAGTGTACCCGGCACTGAGACGCGAGACACTGCAGGCCCGCGGGTCGATGCGTCCATTTGCATCACAGCGCCAGATGGCAGGGAAATCACACTCGTCATCGAAGGCAAGAAAGTGGTGGATCGCCGTGACGTTTCCCAGATTGCCGAACGGATACGGGCGATCAGCGGTCTAGGTGATGTGCCAGTACTCGCCGGTCGCTATCTCTCGCCCCCGGTTCGCGAGGCCCTCACCGAACAGGGAATCTCCTACGTTGATGCCACCGGTAACATGCGCATCACCGGCGCATCACCCGCGATCTACCTTGCCGACCGCGGCGAGGATCGAGATCCATGGCGTGGTACCGGCCGTCCGAGAGGGACACTCAAAGGTGACCCAGCCGCACGGGTCGTGCGCGTGTTGCTCGACTATCGGCGGGGATGGCGCATACGTGATCTCATCGAAACGTCGGGCGCATCAACCGGGGCGACCTACCGTGTGCTCGACTACCTGCAGCTTGAGGGACATGTTGAGAAGCAGGGCGACGAGTATCTCGTGGAGAACTGGGAGATGCTGCTGCGCGCATGGAGCAAAGACTCCCCACTCTCCACAACGAATCGTGTGGCGCAGTTCCTCGAGCCGCGCGGTGTCGAAGCGCTCGAAAAGAGATTGAGTAACGGGCTGGATCAACGATATGCAGTGACAGGTTCCCTCGCCGCCCAAGAATGGGTTCAGTATGCACCGACTAAGGCAGCCTACATCTATGTTCCGTCTATCGAATTGGCTGCTACGGAATGGGGCCTCCGCCCAAACACGACGGCACCAAACGTTTTCCTGGTAGAACCTAAACAGCCCAATGACGTCGTCTTCGAGAACACGAAAAAGGGTACAAACGGAATCACCCTCGCCGCGATCACGCAGGTCGCCTCCGATCTTCTCAACGGACCCGGCCGAGAACCAGCCGAAGGCGAAGCATTGATCGAATGGATGCAAAAAAACGAAAGTGAGTGGCGTCATGGCTAATGAAGTGGTGATGGCGCGAACCGCACTCCTCGACGCGCTCGAGGCACTGCACGAGCATCTCGATGCGGTGATCCTCGTTGGGGCACAAGCCGTTTACCAGCACACCGGAGATGCGAAAGTTGCCCTCGCCGAGTTCACGACCGACGGCGATCTCGCTATCGACCCGGACCTTCTGGGCAGCGATCCCCTCATCGAGGACGCAATGATGGCTGCAGGCTTCAGCGCAGACCCGCGCGAAAGCGCCGTTGGAACGTGGCTCGCTGGCAACGGGGTTCCGGTGGACCTGATGATTCCGGATGCAGTCGCGGGCTCTGGTCGACGCAGCGTCAATGCGCCACCCCACAACTCGAAGTCGATGCGACGTGCGAGGGGTCTCGAAGCCGCACTCGTTGACAACTCAAAACGTACGCTCGAAGCGCTCGATCCCGCCACAGACTCACGCAAATTCGTCATCTCGATTGCCGGACCAGCGGCATTGATCGTCGCGAAGCTGCACAAGATCAAGGATCGAATCGGTGTTCCCTCACGCCTCGACAATAAAGATGCTCACGATATCTACCGGATGCTGGTCGCCATAGAAACAGAACTATTGGCCCGCGATTTCACGACCCTTCTCGCGACACCAATCAGCGAACCGACAACTCGTGAGGCTGTGGAACTGCTGCGGGTGCTGCTCGCCGATGGACCGGATGCTACTGGTAGCCGGATGGCCGGCGCAGCCGAAGAGATCGTTGGCGATCCTGTTGCGGTGTCTGAGAGCGCGAGCCTTCTGGCACAGGATCTGCTGGATGAGCTTGATGTGATATCGCGGGAACTCCAGGCCGCACCATAAACTGGGAATATGACTGGCAGCTCAAGCCGACGGCCGAGACGTCTCTCGGCGTTGGCGCCAGAGCGCGAGCCCCAATTGGCGTTCCCGCCTAGCGGTAGCGCCCTGATCGGTCCTGTCGAGGCTCCGGGTCTTCATGTGATGACCTACAACATCCGTCGCTGTATCCCGAAGCTTATGCCGCGCAGCCCCGACCTCTGGAAACACCGCCAGCCCCTGCTGAAACGTCTACTTACCGCCGAGCAGCCGGTGCTGCTCGGCGTGCAGGAAGCCCTCTTCCATCAGGCCAAGTTTGTGCGTCAGGCGCTGGGGGAGCATTATCGCTCGATCGGATACGGTCGAGAAAAGAACACCGGCGGCGAAGGTTGCCCCATCTTTTATGACTCGCGGCGCCTGCAGGTAGTCGAGTGGCGACAGACCGCACTTTCCGACACCCCCAATGTTCCGGGCTCGACCTCCTGGGGTAACCGCACCCCCCGCGTCGTGGTTGAGGCGATCTTCCTTGACCTCGCCACCGGCATCCAGCTCCAGGCCGTGAACACCCACCTCGATCACAAATCTCGAACCTCGCGGCTGCGCTCCGCCGACGCACTGAGAAACATTGTGCAGGCGTCACCACATCCCACGATCATGACCGGCGACTTCAATACGGATGCTGACACTGACCCGTACGATGCGCTCACCGGTCAAGGTTTGCTCGTCGACACGTGGGACACGACGGAGAAACGTCTCACGCAGGTGTGGGGGACGTTCCCCAACTATGGCCCGCCGAGGCATGACCGTAAACGGATCGACTGGATTCTCGCAACGCCCGGCATCACCACGGGGAAAGCGGGCATCAACGTCACACGGTACGAAGACGGGTGGCCCTCGGACCATGCGCCGGTGCAGGCCGTGGTGCGACTTACCGGGGATGAATAGGGCAACTCACTAGAGGTTCCGCACAAACGATTTACAGAGTCGATCACGATTCACATAATGTGATGACGTGAACCTGATCTTCCGCACCATCTTTCATCGCATCCTCAGCCCGCGTCGTTCGCCGTTGGGCGTCAGGGACGTCGGAAGTCTGTCGTTTCGGGTGCTGCCGACCGATATCGATGTACTGCGCCACATGAACAACGGTGTGTACTTCTCGATCATGGATCTTGGGCGCATGGACCTGCTGATTCGCGCCGGAAGCTGGCAGAAGCTCTCAGCCAAGGGTTACTACCCCGTGATGGCTAATGAGACCATCAGCTTTCGCAAGTCTCTTGACCTGTGGAAGAAGTTCGATCTCGAGACGCGCGTTGTTGGCTACGACGAGAAGGCTGTCTTCGTTGAGCAGCGATTCGTTGTTGAGGGCCAGGTCTATGCGCAGGCGATGACCCGCGCGCGGTTCTTGAAGAAATCAGGCGGCACAGTAAGCGTTGCCGAACTGCTGGAGACCATCGGATGGGATGCCCCGGCACCCGCAATGCCCGACTGGGTTCAGGAGTGGGCCAACCATGTTGCGCTGCCCGTCAGTCGCGTTGAGGCCCCCAGCGTCTGGGAGTAGGCGCGCCGAGACCTCTCTCACGTGGATCTCATTCGGGCAGCGGTAGCCTCAGGCGAGAGGGGGCGGCATGAAGGTGTTGATCATTGAGGACGACGTGCGCCTCGCCGACGTGATTCGGCGCACCCTCGGCGAGGCAGGGTACGCAACCCACGTCGCCCACGATGTGCCGGGCGGTATCGAGGCGTTCGAAGTAGATGCCACCTACGATCTCGTGGTGCTTGATCTGATGCTTCCCGGGCCGGGCATCGCCACCGATGAACTCGGCGGCATGAAGGTATGCCGACGCATCCGTGAAATCGACACCAGCGTGCCTGTGCTCATGCTCACAGCGCTTGACGGGATGCGCACCAAAGTTGAGGGGCTCGACGCGGGTGCCGACGACTACCTCGTGAAGCCGTTCCACCTTGTCGAGTTACTCGCCCGGGTGCGTGCGCTGCTGCGGCGCTCACCGCAGGCGCAGTCTCCGGTGCTTTCCGTGAGTGGTGTCACACTTGACGCATCGACTCGCACCGCAGAGCGTGATGGACGGCGTATTCAGCTCACGGCCAAGGAGTTTGCCGTGCTTGAGTACCTCATGCGCAACGCTGGACGCATCGTCAGCAGCACCGAACTCATCGACCACGCGTGGGACAGCAACTACGAAGGATTTAGCAACGTCGTGCAGACGTACATTCGCTACCTGCGTCAAAAGCTGACAGCCGGGGGCGAACCAGATGTGATCGAGACGCGGAGGGGATCGGGTTACGTGATCGAACACAGCGCGACGGACCAGCAGTCAGGGTTGGGTTCATGATCTTCCGCCGCGCAGTCCGCCTTCTCACCCTCGCCTATACCGCGGTGCAGCTTGTGTTGTTCGGGGCGTTTGCGCTCGCCGTGTACTTCTATGTGATCGGCACCTTCGATTTCGACACCGCCGAGGTACAGGGTGAGGGCGGTTTGGCGGGCGCCGAGCAGGGATTCGAGACGCTCAGAAGCGCTCTGGTCGTGATCTACGCGGCGCTAGTGCTGGTCGTTCCGATCTCCAGTTGGTTGATGGCGCGCGCGGCGATCGCCCCGGTACGTCGCAGCTACGAACTACAGCAGCGGTTCGTCGATGGGGCCTCGCACGAAATGCGCACCCCGCTCGCGGTTGTCCAAGGCGAACTCGAACTCGCACTCACCCGTTCGCGCACGCCCGCCGAATATGAGCGGGCGATCCGTGTGGCTGCTGACGCGACCGCCGGGTTGGTTCGGCTCACGAACGACCTCCTCCTACTCTCGCGGGGGGATTCGAACGAACTTGCCGAGTCATTTACCGAGGTCGAGATTGACGTTCTGGTCGCAGAGGTCGTTACCGAGGCATCCGCTCGACAGCCCGCCCTTGCACCCATCACCGTCGATCCGGCAGTGGGTGGGCTCGGAACTGAGCCCACCAGCGTGCGAGCACGTGGCAGTGAAGAGTTGCTGCGCCGAGCGATCAGCAACCTCATTGACAACGCGCGCAAGTTCACCCCAGCAGAAGGGACGGTGCGCGTGAGCGCCCACGTGCTCGGCACGAGCGCAGTCATCGAGGTTCGGGACACTGGAATCGGGATGTCTGCCGCCGATCTCGCCCACGCCCGCGATCGCTTTTGGCGCGCCGATGCTGCTCGCAGCCGCGAGGGACACGGTCTCGGGCTCGCGCTCGTTGACGAGATCGCCCGTGCACACGGTGGGAGTCTCGGCATCCGCTCCGAGCTGGGCGTCGGCACAGTGGTGACTCTGCGGATTCCGCTTCGCTGATCGTTAAGCGTCGCTAACCTCCCGCTTCGCTGACATCAACGGCGCCTTGCCTGTGCCGTGCCTGACGACTTTGTGACTCTCATCTTGATCTCACGGCCAGATTCGTAACGTTGTTGTGTGGCCGCAGTACCGCTGCCAATACCAACGAAAGGATCAACTCATGGAGAAGAAGACCAAGGCAATTGGTGGGGCAGCGCTCGCGATCGTGCTGGCACTCGCCGGGGGCGCGACGCTCACCGCAGCAGCACAGGCTCCACAACCCACCAACCAGGTGCAGCAGACCGACAACGGCACCGACGACGGCATCGAGGACGGCACCAGCGATGGCGAAACTGCCGACGATGATGCCATCGAGAACGAGACGACTGACGGCGAGACCGCTGACGACGGCGTCGAGGACGGCACTAGCGACGGCGAGACCGCTGATGATGGCCCCGGCGCCCAGAATGAAGACACTAGCGACGACGTAAACGGCGTTGAGGTCGAAGACGGCACTGCCGACTAACCTCCAGGCTCAGCGTCTTGCGGGCGGGTCGCACCTTCGGGCGCGGCCCGCTTCGTCGTGTCGCGGGCAACAACTGGTCAGCACCCGTGCGGGTGGGTCAGTCGAGGGTTCCGCTACTCGGGGGCTAGCGCCTGAACGACCTGTTCGAGCACAGCTCGGCACGCCACGATTGATGGCCGGCTGACGCTCGAGTCGCGCACTGAGGTGAAAACGGTTCGGCGCGGTAGGCCCGGCATGGGGCGCAACGCGACAGTTGGTGTGCGGGTGCCCCACACAAGGCCCGGCAGGATTGCGGTCGCGTGGCCGGATTCGACGAGGCGGATGTGGGCCTGAAGGTCGGCGGTTTCGAAGCGTACGTCGGGTTCGATTCCCGCTCGCCGGCACTGCTGTTCTGCCCAGTGACGGGATGCGGTGCCGCGCGGTTCCATCACCCACGCGCTGCGGGAAGCGTCGGCAAGGGTGCTGATTCCACTGTCGATGGGTACGGCAAGGGAGAGCTCGTCGGCATAAAGCGGGATCATGTCGAGGTCGGGATGCCGGGGTGCTGCGTGCCCGGGATACTGTTCGGCGATCACGAGGTCGAACTCGCGGGTCCAGGTCTCGAAGAGTGCGCTTTCGGGTTCGCGCTGGGTCATCTCGATGCGCAGTTGGGGGTGTTCGTTTGCGATAGCGCTGAGGGCTTGGGGGATGATGCCGAGGGCCGCCGATTGGAACACGGCCAAGCGCACGGTTCCGCGCACTTCGGTGAGGGAGGAATGGATCTCCGCTTCCATCAATTCAAGGCGTTCGAGGAGGGCAACGGTGTGCTCGACGAGCAGCTCTGCTTCGGGGGTGAGTTGCACGCGTCGGCCCGCTTTAACCAGCAGTGGAACCCGTGCTTCTTCTTCAAGGAGGGCCAGTTGTTGGGAGACTGCAGAGGGGGTGTAACTGAGTGCGCTGGCTACCGCGGCGATGGTTCCGCGCAGCTTGAGTTCGCGCAAAAGTCGTAGTCGTCGAACGTCGAGCATTTCTCCACCAATCGTTAATTTATTCTAACGTAAACCATGCGAATTCCGTCGCTTTTGCTAAAGGCAGTATGGGGTTCACACTGAGAGTTCCAGCCATTACCCCGTTCGGAGGCCTATTCTCGTGAGCATGTCAACTCTTGCCGACAACCTCGATGCATCACACCAGCAGATTGCCGACCAAACGGTAACTACGGTTCGCCGGTGGCTGGCAGAAAGTGAAGAGTTTCCGACCGATGCGAGTGCTACCCGCCTCGCCGGAGTACTGAAGGATCCCAACGGTCTCGAATTCACCCTCGGCTTCATCGACACTGTTGTGCGCCCCGAAGACGTGCGCGTCGCCGGCCGCAACCTTGAGCGACTCACCCACATTATTCCGGCGTTCCTGCCGTGGTACCTCCGCTTCGCCATTCTCGTCGGTGGTGGCTTTGCGCCACTGCTGCCCTGGGTGATCGTTCCCATCGCTCGCCGCGTGCTCCGCGGCATGGTCGGGCACCTCATCATCGATGCGACCCCCGCCCACCTCGACAAGGCACTCACGCACTTACGTCGCGATGGTGTGAACCTGAACCTCAACCTCCTCGGCGAAGCAGTACTCGGCGACGATGAGGCAGACAATCGTCTCGCCGGAACGCGTGCACTCTTGCAGCGGGATGACGTTGACTACGTCTCCATCAAGGTGTCATCGGTTGTGTCACAGCTTTCCATGTGGGCCTTCGAGGAGACCGTAGACCGTGTTGTCGACCGCCTCACCCCGCTCTACCTTCTCGCGCTCAAGTCGCCAGAGAAGAAGTTCATCAACCTCGACATGGAAGAGTTCAAAGACCTCGACCTCACGATCGCGGTATTTGAGAAGCTGCTCGACCAGCCAGAACTGCTCGAACTCGAAGCAGGTATCGTGCTGCAGGCCTATCTGCCTGATGCCCTCGGCGCGCTTCAAGAGCTGACCGAGTGGTCGATGGCTCGTCGCGCTCGCGGTGGTGCCAGCATCAAGGTGCGCGTTGTTAAGGGCGCTAACCTGGCCATGGAGCACGTTGATGCAGTAACCCACCACTGGCCGATGGCCACCTGGGGCACCAAGCAAGACAGCGACACTCACTACAAGCGCATGCTCGACTGGGCATTCACCCCTGAGCGCACGGATGCTGTGCGCATCGGTGTTGCAGGACACAACCTGTTCGACATTGCCTTTGCGTGGCACCTCGCTCAGGAGCGTGGCGTCACCGCAGGCATCGAGTTTGAAATGCTGCTCGGAATGGCCACAGGCCAGGCCGAAGCGATCAAGCGCGATGTCGGCAGCCTGCTGCTCTACACGCCCGTCGTTCAGCCGACCGAGTTCGACTCCGCGATCAGCTACCTCGTGCGCCGCCTCGAAGAGAATGCGAGCACCGAGAACTTCATGTCTGGGCTGTTCGAGCTCTCCAGCAACGAAGACATCTTCATTCGTGAACAAGACCGCTTCTTGGCATCGCTGGCGAACCTGGACTCCACTTTTGAGGCATCCAACCGCGTACAGGACCGCGCAGAGCCTGCTGCCCTAATCGGCGATCGCCCGTTCAACAACGTCGCAGACACCGACCCCGCCATTGGCGACAACCGTGTCTGGGGCCGGGCAATCCTGGAGCGCAGCGCTGACTCGCAGCTCGGGATCGACACGATCAAGGCTGGCGCTGTCACCACGACCGAGCAGATGAAGAGCATCATCGATTCGACGAATGCCGCCGGACACAACTGGGGTGGCATGCCCGCAGCTGAGCGTGCCGCAATCCTGCACCGTGCCGGCGACGCGATCGAGACCTCGCGTGCTCAACTCATCGAGATCATGGCTCACGAGGCAGGCAAGACGATCGCCGAAGGTGACGTTGAGGTGAGCGAAGCAATTGACTTCGCGCACTACTACGCTGAGCGTGCCCTCGACCTTGAGAAGATCGAAGACGCGAAATTCGTGCCTTCAGCACTGACCGTTGTTACCCCGCCGTGGAACTTCCCCGTCGCGATTCCTGCAGGCAGCGTGCTCGCAGCACTCGCTGCCGGCAGCGCTGTCATCATCAAGCCAGCCAAGCTTTCGCAGCGTAGTGCTGCAGTAGTCATCGAAGCGCTGTGGGCAGCCGGCGTGCCGCGCGAGGTGCTCATCCTCGTTGACCTCAAGGACCGCGAACTCGGTCGCACACTGATTGCCGACCCGGCCGTCGACCGCGTCATCCTGACGGGTGCGTGGGAGACCGCAGCAATGTTCCGCTCCTGGCGTCGCGACCTGCCGATCCTCGCAGAGACCAGCGGCAAGAACGCGATCATCGTGACCCCGAGCGCAGACCTCGACCTCGCGGTTGCGGATGTCACCAAGAGCGCCTTCGGTCACGCTGGACAGAAGTGCTCGGCAACATCGCTCGTGATCTTGGTGGGCTCAGTCGGCAAGAGCGCGCGCTTCGAGCGCCAGCTCATCGACTCGGTGCGTACGATGCGCGTTGGCCTTCCGCAGGACCCACTCACCACGATGGGCCCCCTTGTTGAAGCAGCTCAGGGCAAGCTCCTTGGCGCCCTGACCACTCTCGCTTCCGGTGAGAGCTGGCTCGTGAAGCCTCGTCAGCTTGACGACGAAGGTAAGCAGTGGACTCCCGGTGTGCGTACCGGTGTTGCTTCCAGCAGTGAATTCCACCTGACCGAATACTTCGGACCAGTTCTCGGCATCATGCGCGCCAAGAACCTCACCGAAGCAATCGAGATGCAGAACGCTGTGGATTACGGACTCACTGCGGGCATCCACTCGCTCGATTCAACCGAGGTAGCTCGCTGGCTCGATGAAGTGCAGGCCGGAAACGTCTACGTGAACCGGGGAACCACGGGGGCGATCGTTCGCCGCCAGCCCTTCGGCGGTTGGAAGCGTTCGACGGTCGGTCGTAGCGCCAAGGCCGGTGGCCCCAACTACCTGCTGACAATGGGTGAGTGGGAAGCCGTAGAGCAGCCCACCGCTCGCGACATTCAGGTTCGTGGCCTCAGCGACGAAGTCTCGTCGGTAATCAAGAAGGCCCAGGCGGGCATGGAGTTCGCCGAGTTCGACCGTGTGCGCCGCGCCGCCGAAAGCGACCAGCGTGCTTGGGAAGCTGAGTTCGGCGTCAGCCGCGACGTCTCCGACCTCGGTGTGGAGCGCAACGTCTTCCGCTACCGTCCGGTGCCGGTCACGATCCGCCTGTCTGAAGGAGAGCCGCTCGGCCACCTGGTGCGTCTCATCGCCGGTGCCGCTCGCGTTGGCTCGACCCTTTACATCAGCTCGGCCGTTCCGCTGCCATCGCTGCTCACCGAATCGTTCGAGTCGGGCAACGCTGCAGTATCGGTCGCCGAAATTGTTGTGGAGTCGGATGCTCGATGGATCGAGCGTGTTGCTCGCGACGAGCTCAACACGAGCCGCGTTCGCCTCATCGGTGGTTCACCAATCGACTTGGCCGAGGCTGTTGAGGGCCACCCCGATGTCTCCGTTTGGTCGGGGCCGGTTACGACTTCGGGACGCGTTGAACTGTTGATCTTCGTGCACGAGCAGTCGCTGTCGATCACCGCACACCGCTTCGGAAACCCCGACCCGGCCATGGCCGCGCTCGAGGTCTAACAACGTAGGTAACCGGGTCGCGCACGCAGCGCGTCTCGGTGAAATATGGTGGCCGTCGTTTAGCCTAAGAGGATGATTCCTTCGATACCGCTGAACGACGGCCACAGCATTCCCCAGCTTGGCCTCGGCACCTGGCCCCTGAGTGATGCCGAAGTTGCAATCGTCGTTCCGACAGCGATCGAACTCGGCTACCGCCACATCGACACCGCCGTGCGCTACGGCAACGAAGTTGGCGTTGGCGAGGGCATCCGGCGCAGCGGTATTGATCGCGATGAGTTGTTCGTTACGACCAAGCTCGACGGCGACTTTCAGGGTGATGACCGCGCCATTGACGGGCTCCGCGGCAGCCTCGAACGCCTTGATCTTGAATACGTTGACTTGCTACTGATTCACTGGCCGCGGCCAGAACTCGGTGAGTTCCTCTCGACGTGGCGCACTTTTGAGAAGCTGAAAGCCGAAGGGTTTGCCCGCTCGATCGGCGTCTCAAACTTTAAGCCAGCCCACCTTGATGTGCTCTCGGATGCTGCAACCACTGTTCCCGCAGTCAATCAGGTTGACCTGTCGCCGACCAACGCTCGCCTGGCCGAGCGCGCGTACCACGACTCCCGCGGGATCGTCACGGAGGCGTGGAGCCCGATCAAGGGCGTTCTCGACCAGCCCGTGTTGCTCGAAATTGCGGAAAAGCACGAACGTTCAGCAGCTCAGATCGCGCTGCGTTGGCACCTGCAAAATGGGCTCGTCGCGATCCCGAAGTCGATCAACCCTGAGAGGTTGGCCGACAATATTGCGATCTTTGATTTCGAGCTGGATTCGCGGGACCTCGAAGCGATAGCGGCAATCGACATTCCGGGGTCAGGCGTCGACTCCGACGTCATCGGGCACTAGCTAGCGCATCCGAGGTATCGCTAGCGCTTGAGGGCGATACTGACGAAGCGCAGGGCTTCATCGGCGCTCACGCCGAGTTCGGCAGCGCGGTCGGCGTAGACCTTGGCTTCGAGCTGGAGTCGGGCCGCGGCATCGCCGGGGCGTGCTTTGACGACGGTGCCGTTGCGGCCGCGTGAGCGAAGAAAGCCGTCGGCTTCGAGTTCGCGGTAGGCGCGTGCCACAGTGTTCGGGGCAATGCCGAGGTCGCTGGCGAGTTGCCGCACGGTAGCAAGCTTGGTGCCGGCGAGCAGTTCGCCGCTGGCGATCTGGGCGATGGCTTGAGCTTTGATCTGCTCAAACGGCGGAATGGACGCAGAGGTATCGATCTCGAAAGTCACAGCACTTTCGGTCGGTGTGCGACGCCACGAATCAGCCATGCTCGATTCTCTCACACGGGGTTGCTGGGACGACGTCAGATGCGTGTCCCGAAGGCGAGTACGACGTGCGGAAGATGATCACGTGCCACTACCGCGGTCAGTATGCGATCGCCGAGGTCAACTCCGACCGCGTAGACGTTTGGGTCGGTATCGATATGCAAACCCGGAACTTCACTACCGTCGACCGTCACCATTGCCCGTTCGATGTGTTGCTCGGCGACGGGCGAATCAAGGTTCCCGGGGAAGCCGCCCACCACACGTTGCTCGCGAAACGTATTCATCAGGATGTGGTTCGTGTGCATAACCAAAACCGACTCCGGTGTTTGCCATTCCACATTGAGCACGCGGGTGGTCATCACCGCCTCCCATAACGCTGGGTAGCGCGCGAGTCTCCGGTGTTCAAGCATCCACTCGGGCATCGGTTTGACCGGCTCTTGCTGCAACGAGTCGCGTTCTTGGTCGCTCAAGTCTGCAAGGTTGATTGGATCGCTCGGGTCCTTAGGGTTTCTCCACAGCGTGTAGCTGATAGCCACGGATTCAAGGATGACCGCACTCCCGTTCTTGGATGAGCCAATGGTTCCTACCCCGAGTTCGGACAGGGAAGACTGTTTGGTGAACCCGATCACTGGAGCCCCAAACATTTCTGCTGCGGAATCGACGGTCGGTGGCGGGGGAAAGTCCTTCGGTTCGCGGTCTGCAGTGGGTCTCAATTGCCGCAGCTAACGGCCTTCGTATTGATAGCTGAAGTGAACCCTGCGTAGCGAACCACTCGCCGGTCAGCGGACTGCGCAGCTGGCCGTCAACAACACGCATCCTCAGGTCGGTACGGGCGAACGTCGACCTGAGTCGAACGCGTGCTCTTGTGCATCTCCCCATTGTGCTGCCAACGACGCGGGCGCCACTAGGTCAGTCCTGTGCCACTCGTCTCCTTCAGCCGCGATAGTTACGCGACTAGAGGAGACGAGCGAATCCTGCACAGTTGAAAACCCTAGGCGTCGCGACGCTTGATGAGCATGGCCGCAGCGGCGAGCAGCACCACAACCCAGCCCACCAGCACTAGGAAGCCCTGCGTGGGGTCGAGGGTGAGCACGTCCGGAGCGGTCAGCCCGGCTGGCGGACCTCCAGCGAGGGTGCCGTCACCGATGGAGAACATGAGCGCGCCGGCACTGGACGGCAGGAACACCGAGAGGTTCTGGATCCAGGTGGCCTGGGTGATGCTTGAGACGATCGCGAGCACGGTCGGCACCACCAAGATGAGTCCAAGCGCACTCGCAATGCCGCCGGCGCTGTTGCGCAGGATCGCGCCGAACGCGAAGGCCAGCAGGGCAATGAGGGTCAGGTAACCGGCCCCACCAACGAGAGCACGCAGCACTTCGCCATCCAGAAGCTGTGGGTCAATGCCCTTGCTCGAGAGTATCGGCACCGTCACGAGCGCCGTCACCAAGATCGAGACAAGGCTCACCACGAACGTAGCTACTGCCAGAACCAGCGCTTTTGCGAAGAGCGCTGGCAGCCGGGCGGGAACCGCAGCGAATGTGGAACGGATCATGCCCGTCGTGTACTCACCGCTGATGATGAGCACGCCAAGCACTGCCGCAACAAGCTGCGTGAAGTTCACACCGAGCGTTGCCACCATCACGGTGAAGGATTTCTGCGATTCAAGGTCAAGTGCCGGACCGTTTGCGTTGTCGAAGGTAGCCGCCAGCAGAAGACCGAAACCCACCGTGAGCAGTACGAAGATCGCGAACGACCACCGGGTAGACCGCAGAGTACGCAGTTTGATCCACTCCGAGCGCACAACGCGGGGGAAGCTTAGACCTGTTGTGCGGTGACTTGTCGAAGCGTGGGAAGCCTCAAGGGTGGAGTTGGTCATCGGGAAACCTCCGAATGGTATTCGACGTCGTCTTGCGTGAGTTCTAGGTAGGCGTCCTCCAAGGAGGCGGCCAGAGGAGTGAGTTCGTGCAGCACAATGCCAGCCTGAGCTGCTGCCTCACCGATCTGAGCGGATGCCAGACCTGCAACGTTCAGAAGGTCACCTTCGATGTTGGTGATTGTCGCGTCGCTGCCGGAAAGCCGATTGGCCAGCTCGGCGGCCTGGGGTGTGCGCACGCGCACAGCGGTGCCCGCTGCGATAGCCAGAATCTCACTCACAGGGGCATCCGCGATGATGCGGCCGCGCCCGAGCACGATGAGGTGGTCTGCGGTTTGAGCCATCTCACTCATGAGGTGGGAGGAAAGAAAGATCGTGCGACCCTGCGATGCGAGGTGTCTCGTGAGCTTGCGCACCCACATGACGCCTTCGGGGTCGAGGCCGTTGACTGGCTCATCGAGGATTAGTGTTTGTGGGTCGCCGAGAAGCGCGGCAGCGATTCCGAGGCGCTGGCCCATACCGAGAGAGAATCCGCCGACGCGTTTCTTCGCGACAGACTCTAGTCCGGTCATTGCGATCACTTCATGCACGCGAGCTTTGCCGATGCCGTGCGTTGCAGCCATAGCGAGCAAGTGGTTGTAGGCACTGCGCCCGGTGTGGATTGCCTTGGCATCGAGCAGTGCGCCGACTTCGTGCATGGGGTTGCGGTGCTCGGCGTAGCGTTTTCCGTTCACGATGACGGTGCCAGAATCTGGGCGATCGAGTCCGATGATGGTGCGCATCGTGGTGGACTTGCCGGCGCCGTTCGGGCCGAGGAACCCGGTAACCAGCCCGGGACGGATAGTCGCGGTGATGTTATCGACGGCGGTCTTGGCGCCGTACCTCTTGGTCAATCCTTGAATTTCAATCATGTCTTCAATTGTAGCGGCCCTGTTAGCCACCAGCGTCCTCCGGGCGGATGATCTTGCATGCAGGAAGGTAGTCCTCAGGCCTTACGTCGCTCGTTTCAACCAGGTCCTAATCGTCCTTTTTGTCCTGCTTATCTTCTTTGTCTTCTTTGTCGTTGCCCTTGTCTCCCGACTTACCAGGGTCCTTCTCGGTCTGTGTTGGTTCCGGTTCCGGTTCGGGTTCGGGCAGTGCGGCGGTGAGGTCGGCACGGACGAGGTCGATTGACGCCTGAATTCGGGCACTCCGATCAGCGCTTATCGCGCCGGTCGCTGTGTCTTCCTTTAGCTGTGCCTCGAGGGCGTCAAGAGCGGCGAGGGCGCCAACGGGGTCGCCCGCGGCAGCCGCCTCAGTAACGAGTGAAACAGATTCCTGCATTTTCAACGCTGCGGAAGAGTCGAGCTCGGGCTCGGTCGGCGCACACCCGGTGAGCGCTGCGGTGACCAGCATCGCCGCGCACGATACAGCGACGAATCGAGCGGCCACATGTCTCAAAACGCTCATGGTGTCACGCTTTCCTGAAGCTGTTTGAGGTGTGTTCCAAGCTCGCCAGATACCTCCGGATAGGTCGGCGCGGGTGCAGCGGCCGGAGGCTGGGAGTTCGACCAAGCGACCGCACCAACCGTCGCGGCAATGACCACGACGGCAGCAACGGCGAAGCCGATGGTCTTCTTGCCGATCGTCCCGAGCGGTCGTTTCGGTGCTGCGACCCTCGGTTTCGGGCTACTGGGCGGCGGAGTAGTAACGCGTGTTTGTGCCTGGGTCGGTGCTCCTGGCCGTTTCAACACCTCGGTTGCTCCGGTCGCTACCGCGGTATACACCTTGGTTGCCTGTAGCGCCGTTCCGTCGTCACCGTCATTGCCGGGTGAGTTGATCATGCCGATCGGGGCCACGAAGTTCGCATCCGTGCCCTCGTGCGAGCTGGCAAGCTCTCGCATCGCGACGGCGACCTCCATCGGCGGCGGCCGATGTTCAGCATCGAGTGCTGTCATGTTCGTCAGAAGGTGGGCCCAGACCTCGCCTAACGTGTCCGGCACGGTCGGCGTGCTGTTCAGTCGTGCGCTGATCGTTTCGATGGTGCTTCCGGGGAAAGCTTTCTCGCCGGTCAGGGCTTCCAACAGCACGAGACCGAGCGAGTAAACATCGGATGCTCCTGCCGTCTCGGTACCCCGTGCTTGTTCCGGACTCAGGTAGCTCGCGCTGCCGATGATGATGCCTGTCGAGGTCAGTCTGCTTCCGTCGACTAATCGGGCGATGCCGAAGTCGGCGAGTTTCGCGTGGAATTGGCGGCCGGGAAGTTCCGAATGCGCCAGCAGGATGTTGGCCGGCTTGACGTCCCGGTGCACGATTCCCCGGCCGTGCATGTAATGCAGGGCCTCCGCGATATCGGCGCCGAGATGCGCGACCAGCCCCGGCGGAAGCGGCGCTGTCATCACCTCGCCCAGGTTCGGCCCGTCGACGAATTCCATGACAAGAAACACGCGATCAGCGGTCTGAGTCTTCTCAGTGCCCGCGTCGAATAGAGTCACCAGTGCATGGTGGTTGAGCGCTGCGAGGGTGTCGATTTCATTGTGTTGGCGGCTTATTTCGTCGGGGTCGGCCATCCCGGGCAGCATCAGCTTTACGGCGACTTCACGCGGCAGGGACTGATCGGCGGCGCGGTACACCGAAGCCATACCCCCGCGGCCGATAAGACTGGTTACGCGATAGCGGCCACCGATCACGCTGTCGATGATCTCATCATCCGTGTTCGAGGATGGTCGAGCAGATTTGCCAACCGGCACGAGAACCTCCTAAGTCCTGACCAAGCGATTCTAGACGAGTTGGCCGGGTGTCGTCGATGGCGCGATTCGTCGTTGCTCAGATCAAGTTTATGATCTGTTTGATGTCTTCTATCGTGGATTCTCGCCGGTATTGTCCGGCTAAGTCAGGGTCGCGCATCGGCATACCAACACTTAGGTTGCTAGCCGTTGGAATGAGAGGAAGCAGGTCGCGGAAATTAAGGGTTCGAGCGCCAAGGTATCGGCAGTGCACTGCTCGGTCAGATCCCACGACGTCGGCGCGGTGCCGTAGGTTCGAAGTGTGATCACGGAACACCGAACGGGCGAACGCCCGCGAGTGTCGACCGAAGGTCCTCAGGCACAGTTGACTCAGCAAGCGTCACCAGAACTCTGGGGCCAACTGGTCGCTCGCACCTTCGGGCTGAGCTCAGTTATCGAGGGTCGCAGCCAAGTTTCTCCGGCATCCTCACGGGCGGTGTTCTTGCTCGACAGGGTGGAGGAGCGCGCTCCTGAGACGTCGCTTGCACCAGGGCAGCGTCTTGAACCGGTGCACCTACACGGCGTATTCGACACGAGTCTGCACCTCTGCCTTCCCTCCAACCGCGGTCAACAGCTGACGGAACTGGGCTGGGGGGAGCCACACCAGTATGAGGATTTCGAGTGTTGCGATGGCAGTCGACCAGACGTTCATCCCCGAAAAACTCGTCGCACTTGATCGACACTCAGTGGAAGTAGTGACCGTATGACCGCAATTGCCACCCCGACGCAACTGAAGGCTGCCGCCGTCGCGACGTTCATCGTGTTCGGTATCAATGGGCTCGTGTTTGCCAGTTGGGCGGCCCGCATCCCTGCGGTCACCGAGACCTTGAACATCACTCCTGGGCAAATGGGAACCCTGCTTCTTTGCGTGGCGGCCGGTTCTCTCATCGCTTTGCCCACTGCCGGTTACGTAACAGGCAGAATCGGCACCGCCAACACTGTTCGCGCTGCCGGCCTGGTGGCAGCCCTCGCTGGAGTCGGCATTGCGTTATCGCTCGCCGCCGAGTCTGTTCCGGCAACCGCAATCTCCCTGTTCTTCTTCGGCATCGGGGTCGGGCTGTGGGATGTCGCCCAAAACATAGAGGGCGCCGACGTTGAGCACAAACTCGGCCGCACCATCATGCCGCAGCTCCATGCAGCCTTTAGCGGTGGGGCATTCGTTGGCGCACTGATTGGTGCCGGGCTCTCCACTATCGGTATCGGACTTCCTGCCCACCTCTTAGTCATCGCTGTCGTCGTCGCCGCAACGACCTTCGTGATCCCCAAGTACTTCCTGGCGCGCATCCCGGCAGCTCTGGAGCCATCTGGAGAAGCCACAGCTCCGAAGGCTCGCAGTGCCTGGAGCGATGGCCGCACCCTGTTGATCGGCGTCGTGGTGCTCGGAGCCACTCTCACGGAGGGTGCCGGAAACGACTGGATCGCCAAAGCCGCCGTCGACGGACTTGACGTCACAGAATCCAACGGCGCCCTCATGTTCGCCGTCTTCGTTTTGGCGATGACCGTTATGCGCTTCTTCGGCGGCAGAGCGATTGACGCCTACGGCCGGGTACCCGTGCTTCGGGCCAGCATGGCAGCGGCAGCACTCGGCCTCAGCCTCTTCGTTCTGGCAGGAAACCTCTGGCTCGCCATGGTCGGCGTCGCGCTGTGGGGCATCGGGGCGGCGCTCGCGTTCCCGATGGGGATGTCAGCAGCGGCGGATGATCCGAAGCACGCGGCCGCCAGAGTTTCGGTTGTTTCTACCCTCGGCTACATCGCCTTCCTCGCCGGCCCACCACTGTTGGGGTTCCTCGGCGACGTCGTCGGGATCAGGATGGCACTTCTGGTGATCGGGATCCCCATTCTGGTTGCACTAGTGCTGGCTGGCGCGGCGAAACCCTTGCGCGACTGCTGAGCGAGTTGGGCAGAGATGCCGGCGCTACGGGCCTTCCTGCGAGACTGGTGTCATGAGCCAGCGACCCAATACTGACGCCGCCCACCCGAACGCGGCCACGATGACCGCCGTCGTAACCACGGGTGTTGGTGACTTTGGTCGGCTTGTTGTGAGCGAGGTCCCCAAGCCAGCGGCCGGACCGGGAGAGGTGCTCGTTCAGGTGCTCGCAGCTGGCGTGAACAACACCGACATCAATACGCGACTTGGCTGGTACTCGTCGACCGTGTCGAGCGCCACCAACGAATCATCCGACGGGATTGACGGTCTGGGGGAGGGTCGCGCTGACGGTGGCTGGAACGGGGCAACACCGTTTCCGCTCATCCAAGGTGCAGACTGCTGTGGCCGTGTTGTCGCGGTCGGTGCCGGAGTCGATCAGAGCATCGTCGGTGCACGCGTGCTCATTCGGGCGTGCATGCCTCTCGGCCCGGCTGGGTCAGATGAGACAGAGTGGCTCGGCTCTGACCGTGACGGTGCATTTGCGCAGTTCACCGTTGTTCGGGCCCGCGACGTGTTCCCCGTCGAGAGCCCCTGGAGTGACGCCGAGCTCGCAACTATTCCCTGCGCCTACGGCACTGCGGAAAACATGGTGAGCCGAGCCGGCATCACCGCGGGCGCCCGCGTGCTGGTTCCCGGAGCATCCGGGGGTGTTGGGTCGGCCGTCGTGCAACTCGCGAAACGACGGGGCGCCTACGTCATCGGTATCGCGAGCGCCGCAAAACACGACCGGGTCATCGAGATTGGTGCCGACGAGGTGTTCGAACGCGGGCACGACCATATGGCGCAGCTTGGCGCGAAGAGTGTCGACGTCGTGATCGATAACGTCGCAGGCGCAGAGTTTGGCAACATGCTCGCACTGCTGCGCCACGGTGGCGCCTATGTAACGTCGGGCGCGATTGCCGGCCTCATCGTTGAACTCGACCTTCGGTTGCTCTACCTCGGAGATTTGCGGCTCATTGGCTGCACCGCGTGGGACGATCACGTGTTCGCCGATGTTGTGTCGTACGTCGAGCGCGGCGAGATCCGCCCACTTCTCGAGCGCACTTACCCACTGCATGAAATTGTCACCGCACAGCGCGACTTTCTGGACAAGCGCCACGTCGGAAATATCGTTCTGATTCCGCCAGAATCGAGCGGCCGACCCGCGACGGAACATGCTCCGTAAACGGTCGTGAACGTAGCGGCAGCTCGGAAATCGCGCTGCTAGCGTTAGCCCATGTCAACCGCCGCATCCAGTCTCACCACTGCACTCGCTACCGTTACCGAGCACTGGCAGCCACACCGGGTGGCGAGTGTCAACGATCACGACGTCAAGATCGTGAAACTGCAGGGCGAGTTCGTGTGGCACAGCCACCCCGAGACTGATGAGCTGTTCTTGGTCGTGGAGGGGGAGCTCACGATCCAACTGCGGGACCGCGACATTGTGCTCGGCCCCAACGAGCTCTATGTGATCCCCCAGGGCGTCGAGCATTGCCCGAAGGCTGAGCAGGAGGTATCCGCCGTCATTATTGAACTCGGCGGAACCGTAAACACAGGAGATGTCGGCGGCGAGCGAACCTCGCCGTTGCGGGAACTGAGCTAGTCGATGGCTACAACCCGCGAGGGACGCCGCAAGCCCACAACCGCGGTGCGCGGTCGTGACCGAGTAGCGGCTGCGCGCAGTCGATGTGTGTCGTCTGAGCTATGCGTCGACGGCGGCTGCAATGCGCGCTCCGAGATCCTCAAGCTCCGCAAAGACGTCCGTTGCGACCCACACCTTGTCGCGCTTTCGGTTCGTCACCTCATGGATGACTTCGTCCCGCTCCAACCGGTCCATCGCTTCGTAGATGCTAGATTCTGCGCTGCCCGTCAGGCGAGTCGCGTCGTCAGCCGAAAGCACGGGGTGGTCGAGCAGTAACTGGAGCACATTGGCGGCGGCACTTCGCGCCCGCGGACGGCTGAGCGTCGCCCAATGGGCAGGCAGCTCCTGAAGCCTCACAGCGGAGACCGCGGCTTCGGTGCACGCGATCTGCGTGGATTTGGCGACACTCTCAACAAACGGGTCGACTTCGGCACTTCGGTAGCCGTTCACTAGGTCGAAGTAGCCCTGTTGGTTAGCGACCATCGCTGAGGCGATCGGTACGACAACGACTGTCGTCAAACCCCGCCGACGGATGACCGCATTGATCAACGCGCGGCCGATGCGGCCATTGCCGTCGGTGAAGGGGTGAATGGATTCGAACTGTGCGTGGACGATAGCGGCTTGGGCGAGAGCCGGGATGTCGTCACGGTGTGCAAAGCGCAGCAGATCCTCCATGTAGCCCGGAACTGTGTCAGCTGGCGGCGGCACGTGCACGGCGCCTCGTGGCGAATAGTCACTGCCTCCGATCCAGTTCTGCATTGTGCGGAGTTGCCCGGCATACCGTCCGTCGGACGAGTCGTTCACCATGAGAGTGTGGTGTGCGCCAAGGATCGAGTCCAGGCTGATGCCGCCGGATCCTGCCGCGTTGACCATCTCCTCGATCGCCGCCGCGGCGGCGACCATAGACACTGCGCTCTCGTTCGCCTTGATGCCGGCCAAAGCGCGAGCATAGTCCGAGGGACTTGCCTCGATATGCTCGATTTTCGAGGAGGCGACCGACTCTGTGCGGATCAGGAACTGGCTCAAGGTCTGCAACTGGGTGCCGGCGCCAGCGTCCAAAGCGACCACGGCGCGGTCGGCTACGTCGAGCAGACGAATGAGGTTGCGGGGCGGCGAGTAGCTGAGATTTGCAATCTTTGGGGGCAGCGATACCGTGACCTCGGAGAGCATCCTGTCTTCACGCGGTCCGCGAGCAGAGCCGGACTTCCAGGGGATCGTGGAGCTCGTGTGAATGGGCCACGTTCGTGGCTTCATTTCCCGCTCCGCGATGCGGTCGGTGCGGGTCGAACCCGTGCTGGCGTTCTCGGCAAGCGATTGCCTAAAGCTGTCGGAAGGTGCGTCAGATCGAACACGGACTAAAGTCTATGCTATTCCGGCTTAGGCAAACAAGTCGGAATAGCGGAAAGAGTGTTCCGACTTAGCGAACCGCCTTGGCTCGGAGACGGCCTGCTCCGCGCTGTTACGGCTTTTCGTCGACAATTCCCACGAAGCGGCTGCCGATTCCATCGATCTCGGAGCGGTACATTCCGTCAGCGGCAGGCGGCAGCTCATCGGCTGAGTGCCAGTCGCACGTGAGGTACGTGAAGGCCGGCCACCACTTCTTGGGCCGCGCTGCCTCAGTGAAACCGCAGACCGTGCACGTGAGCTGAGCCCAGACAGGCCGCTTGCCCGTGCGATTCGCGCGCGACTGCACAAGCCACGCTGGTGGGTTGGTCTCGAGCTCAGTGAACTCTGCCTCAGACATACGAGTCGGGATGTCGTGCCTCCTGGCCATCTCCAGCGGGATGTCTAGGCGAAGCGCGGCTTCCCGTCGTGTGATCATGCTCCTACGCTACGCGGTTTCGATACGACCTGTGGGTCACCCAACCGGCCGACGCAACCGGCCGACGAGCTGCGCTAGCTGACGTAAATCTTGCGCAGGGTTTCGGTCACTGTCCACGTGGTCTGCAGGCCAGCGATGAGCCGCACGACATCGCCGGGGCCAACAACGATCGTGCGATCATCCGCAGCGAAATGGATGCTGGCACGCCCGCTCACGACAACAAAGACTTCATCTTCCTCTGTGTCAGTTGCGGTGCCAACGCTCATCTCCCAGATACCGATCTCGGTGTCGCCGAGGGTATCAAGCACCGTGTAGCCCGCGGTCGGGAGTCCCTCCACAACGCACGCGGCATCGAGTGCGTCGTGCGTGACGGCCACTGCACTTGCGTCGAGTGGCTGGCCGGGCGTGAGGGCGCCGTCGGAGCTGGCCGTTGCCGCTGAAGCACCGTCTGCGTCAGAACCGGCCGCAGCCGAACCGGCCGCTGAATCGAGATCAGACATGTTGTCCTAGGAATCGAAGCCAAGACCGAGCGCATCCAGGGTCTTGAGAATCACGTTGCGACGGCCCTGATTATGGTCGGCCTGATTGAGCGACCAGCGGGTGGCATTGATCCCGAGTGAGGCGATCGGTTCGGGAGGGAAGGGCAGCGGCATCTTCTTCACCATCTCGAGTTCGGTGCGCTCGGTGGTGAGTCCGTCGAGCTTGTCGAGCATCACCTGGGCTGCGAAACGAGTCGCCCCAACGCCGAGCCCGGTGAAGCCCGCCGAGTAGGCAACACGCCCGTTGCGGGCGGTGCCGAAGAAGGCGCTGAACTGGGTTGAGGTGTCGATGGCGCCAGCCCAGCGGTGGCTGAACTTGAGACCCTCCAGTTGAGGGAAGGTCGTAAAGAAGTGGCTGGCCAGTCGCTCGAAGCTCTCGGGACGGTGCTCGTACTTGTCGCGAACCTTGCGACCGTAATGGTAAATCGCATCATATCCTCCGAAGAGAATACGATTGTCGGCACTGAGCCGGTAGTAGTGAAACTGGTTGGCCATGTCGGCGAGACCCTGACGGTTCGACCAGCCGATGGAGGCGAGCTGTGCGGGGCTCAAGGGTTCCGTCATGAGCACATAGTCGTAGACGGGAACCGTGTGCAGGCGCGCACGCTTGAGCAAAGACGGGAACGCGTTGGTCGCGAGTGCAACCCTGATGGCACGCACCGAGCCCTTTCGGCTGTGTACGACTGCGGCATCCGTTGGGCCACCGGATGTCTCAACCTCGCGCACAGGAGAGTTCTCAAAGATCTCGACACCGAGTTCGCTCGCGACTCGCGCCAACTCACGCACGAGCTTTGCCGGGTGCACGAGGGCATTGATGCGTTTGTTCCAGACCGCTGCGAGGTAGGTGGGCGAGTTCACTTCGGCACGCACAGCTGCTTCATCGAGAAAGATGGTGTCGTCGTCGGTCTTGGTTTCTTTGAGCCATTCGATTTCGTGCGGTTCAATGGCGAGGTCGAGCCAGCCAGTGCGTTCGAAGTCGCAGTCGAGCCCTAACGATTCAACGCTCGTCTCAATTTCGTCGAGATTCTGCATGCCGAGTCGTTCAAGCTGGTTGTATTCATCGGGCCAGCGGCTCCTACCATTTTCTTCACCGTGGGTGAGGCTGGCTGCACAGAATCCGCCGTTGCGTCCGGAGGCCGCCCAACCAAGTTCGCGGCCCTCAAGCAGCACGACTTTCGCGTCAGGGTTCCGCTGTTTGGCGAGCACGGCGGTCCACAGCCCGAGGTACCCGCCACCCACGATTGCGAGGTCGGCAGTGATCTCGCCGCGCAGTGCCGGAAACTCTTGCGCATCCTTCACGTCGTCGATCCAGAACGGCTTGTGAACCGAACCATGGAGCGCATGACTGATCATGGATGCTGCTGGTGGGTTTCTTTCAAAAACTACTTTGCCCACGGGGCACGTTCCCTTCTCGTGAACCCGATTTCGGCCACTGACCGCACGTGCAAGCTGATGTTTCTGGGGTGAAATCGTCACGTCGCTGTGCGCCTCCGTGGTCGCATAAGTGATTCGCGACCGTTGCCCTAGTCAATCGGATTTCGCTGCGAATTGCAACGATACGCATGGCATTATCCGTATTTAGGAACGGAATTAGTCGTTAATGCCCGCTTCTGCTGCGGAAAATCGCACGATGTTAGTTGCTGACGACGTGAAGTGAAGAGACGGTTTCACTGCCTCGGGCTCGGTAGCTACTCGTAGCGGCGGTGAATCAAGCGCGACAAGACGATGGAGCTGCGAGTGTTGTCGATGTTGGTTGCGGTGCGCAAGCGTTCGAGAGCGATTTCAAGCGAGTGGATGTCGCGCGAGCGCATATGTACGACAGCGTCGGCTGATCCACTGACTGTTCCGGCATCCACGACTTCAGGGATAGCGCTCAGGATTCGCTTGAGTTCGCGAGGAGCCACGTTGCCGCGACAAAACAGCTCCACGTAGGCTTCGGTGCCCATGCCGTCGACGGCTGGGTCAACCTGGATGGTGAAGCTGCGAATCACTCCGCTAACCACGAGTCGATCGACGCGACGTTTGACTGCGGAGGCGGAAAGGCCCACCGCTTCCCCTATATCGCCGTAGCCGGCGCGAGCATTGAGGCGGAGCATGTCAATGATTCCTGCATCCAGCTTGTCCATTACCCCACTCTACGGCGAAATATTGTGCGCTGACGAGCCATTGCGCGGAATAAGTGCGCATATTGCCGAGACATTGCGGATAGGTGCGTGAAACACTGGAGCTATGACGATCACCGACACCGCATCGACCACACCTGCTCGCCAGGCAACCGCGAAGACCGTGCTGATGTGCCGTCCCGACTTCTTTACGGTCAGCTACAGCATCAACCCGTGGATGAATCCAAACGACCCTACCGACACGAGCCTCGCTGTGAAGCAGTGGCAGACGCTGTACGACACTTACATCGAGCTCGGCTTTGACGTTCACCTCATCGACCCCATCGACGGACTGCCTGACATGGTCTACGCCGCAAACGGCGGATTCGTCATCGACGGCAAGGCCTACGGCGCACTCTTCACTTATGACGAGCGCAAAGCAGAAGGTCCTGCATACATGGACTGGTTTGGAGCGAACGGCTTCACCGTCGCCGACCCTGTCAACGTCAATGAGGGCGAAGGCGATTTCCTGCTCGTCGGCGACAATATCCTTGCAGGCAGGGGCTTCCGCACTTCGGTCGAAAGCCACCGCGAGCTCGCAGAAATCTCGGGCCGCAACGTTGTCTCCCTCACCCTCATTAACCCCAGTTTCTACCACGTTGACACTGCCATTGCGAAGCTCGATGACACCAACATCGCCTATCTAGAGAGTGCCTTCGACGAGCCCTCTCTCGAAAAACTCCGTGACCTGTATCCTGACGCCATCCTCGCTACTGAAGAGGATGCGGCAGTGCTCGGGCTCAACTCCTACAGCGACGGCTACAACATTGTCATCGCCGCTCGCGCTAAAGACTTCGAGCGTCAGCTCAAGGAGCGCGGCTATAACCCCATCGGCGTCGACCTGTCTGAGCTGCTGCTGGGTGGCGGCGGCGTCAAGTGCTGCACGCTGGAACTGCGCCGCTAGGCAGCGCTTCTCAAGCCCCTAGATCACACCCCTGATCGCACGAGTGGCCCGCGCTAGTTGCGCGGGCCACTCGTGTTTGTGTAGGTGGTTTGGGTGGCGTGAGCGCTCTTTGTCGGCTTAGCGCTCTTCGCAGATGACCACTGGGATGTCGCGCGTGGTCTTGGTCTGGTACTCGGCGTAGCGAGAGTTCGCGGCCACGATCTGCGGCCACAGTTCGGCCTTCTCTGCCGCGTCTGCTGTGTGGGTGTGCACGTTCAGGGTGCGCCCGCGCACGGTGATGGCGGCATCCGGGTGGGCTACCAGGTTGCGGTACCAGAGTGGGTCGCGATCGTCGCCACCCTTCGAGGCGACGAACACCCAGCGGCCGTTGCCGTGCACTGGCGCCGTCAACATTGTGGAGCGTTGGATGCCCGACACTCGGCCCGTAGTGTGGAGCTCGACCGAGGGCATGCCTCCGAGCGTCCAGCCGAGGCGACCGCCAGAGACGGCGAGCACCGCGCGGTGCACGCCATTCATCAGTTTCATCAGGGCGTCGCTGAGTCGGGGGCGATGGGTCATGCTCCTATTGTCTCGCGATGCAACCTGCTTGTTCACTTCAGGGCACGACTATGTGGTGGTCGAACGAAGACAGCCAGTACCGCCACGGCGAGGGGGAGGATGGCGAACGTGACAGCGGGAGCGGTGAAACTCCCCGTGATGTCAACGCCCACGGACAGCGCAATGGGGCCGAGAGCTGTCGATGCGAGCCCGATGGCCGTAGCGAATCCACGAATCGAGCCGATGTGGGCAGTGCCGTAGTAGCGAACGTAAGCCGCGGCTTCCATACCGCGCAGGCTGCCGCTGGCCGCGCCGAGGGCGAGCCCGTACAGTACCGCGGTCCAGCCAGCGGAGACGACCGGCAAGAGCAGCAGCGAACCCGCCAGGGTGAGCATCGAGAAGACGACGAACACTTTCGGGCTAACGCGGTCGATGAACACTCCGACGAGTAACGTCGCAGCAATCCCTGTCACGGTTTGGGGAAGGAAGTTGGCCGCTGCCTCGAACGGAGTGAGCCCCCGCTCCCCGAGAAGCGCAATCTGATGAAAAGCCAGTGCCGTACTGAGCATCCCCGACACGGCGAGCGACGCGGCGATCACCCAGAACATCCCGGTGTGCACCGCTTCGCGCAGCATCCACGATTCCCGATGAATCACAATCTGGGCCGTCGACAGTTCTTCGAACTGGTGGGCCGGTCGGCTGCGGCCCGGCAGAATCAGGGCAAGCGGAATTACCACCGCCGCGATGGCCAGCGCCTCCCAGCGCCAGGCTGCCTCGATGCCTACGGCGGAGATGAGACGCTCTAATCCGACCGGGGCAAGCGAGATTCCTGCGGAACCAATCGCGCTCGTCACGCCCAGAGCTAGCCCTCGATGCCGGGTGATCGTTCTTGCCACAGCAGTCGTCGCTGCCAGGCTAAGCGCACCCTGGCCGAGCATCCGAACCCCAATGAATCCGGCGGTCAACTCGCTAATGTTGCCCACAAAACTCAGTGTGAACAAGACGCCGGCAAACAGTACCCCGATGGCGACGGTAACAGAGCGTGCACCGAATCGGTCCAGTGCGCGGCCGACGAACGGTTGCGCCGCAGCCCCGATAATCGTGCCGACAAAGTAGCTTGCCGAGATGCCGGTCCGAGAGATGTCGAGTTGCGAGATGAGTGGGTCGGTGAATACTGACAGCCCTGCAGTTTGGCCCGGTGCGGTCATCACAGAGAGGACGCCCGCAGCTGCAACGAGTGTTGCCCACGGCAGCCATCTCATCGGCGCGCGATGGTTCTTCCCAGAAGACCCCGCGCTAGAGGAAACCAATCTCACTACGTCCTTCCGGTACCGGCTGTCGGCGTTTGCCATGAGTCGAAGAAGATGCCGTCGGGCCCACCCGTTCCGCGTCACCCCGAGTTCTAAACGGAAGCGCAACACCTCATAGGTTGTGGTTGTTCAGATCACACCGAGAGGGGTTGCGCTTCCTTGACCGCACAATACCGACATTTGACGTTGGAAGACCGTATCGAGATCGCC
>NZ_JBQIAV010000011.1:0-96784 GCF_054957775.1 Rhodoglobus galactosidasius
CTAACAGCAAAACTGCCCGGGACTTCCGCACCTTTGGGGTGACAAGAACAAACTTTACGTGCACCAACCCCCACCAACCAAACCCTCCCCCATCCCGGGCGTGTCGAGCATGCACCCCCAACAAAACGCTGGGCAGTGGCCCAACGTTGAGGTGAGAGTTGACGGTTTATTCGGATAAAAGGACGCACTTCGTAAACCAGGTGAGCGAACTGTCCAACTGCAGTTGACGATCGCAAGCACAATCGATCAGAGCCGAGCAGTCGCGGGAACAGTGGCGCACCACCGATCACGGTCGCCGGCGCGATCGATACCGAGACCTCGTCGAGGACTCCCGCATCCATGAATTGCGCTGCCAGATCTCCGCCACCGACAATCCAGATGTCGCCGTCGCCCGCAGCCTCGCGAATCGCAGGCAGAGCATCCGCCACATCTCCTCGAACGAAACGCACGTGTGCCCCTGCAGGCACAGGAAGGTCGCGAGTTGTGAAGACGAAGGTCGGCTTGTCGCCGAAATACTCCGCCCACTTGTGGGGCTGTGCGATGAGGTCTTCATGCTCGAGCACCCACTCGTAGGTCGTGGAGCCCTCGACCTGGACGGTCGCGGCAGGTGCAACTGGCGGCTGCTCATCGCTCACTACCGAGAACAATCAGTCGAGAGAGTTAGCCTCATCGGCAATGAACCCGTTGAGCGTCGATGCAGTTTCGAAGATTATGCGAGGCATGCAACCACGGTATGCGGTGCGCAGACAATCGACTCAGAGCTCCCCCACACGATGGGGAGAGCAGCGGTGCCTCAGAACCGCATTAGCGATCGGGAGCAGCAGCGCCGCTGCAACGCAGCAACGATGCCGCTAAGACGCGACGAAGATGCCCGCGAGAGTTTTCTTGCCGCGACGGAGAACCGCCACGTTTCCCGGCAAGAGATCACTGCCAACGGTCGCCTTGTCATCCGCTACCGCAACGTTGTTGAGGTACACGCCACCCTGCGAAATGGCACGTCGAGCTTCGCTCGCGCTCGTGACCAGTTTCGTGTCGACGAGCAACTGCACGATCGTCGAATCGGCCGGCGCCTCAACGTGCGAAAGCTCGCGCAAGGCTGCGGCGAGAGTGTGCGCATCGAGCGCAGTCAATTCCCCCTGGCCGAACAGCGCCGCCGACGCAGCAATAGCGGCCTCCGTTGCGACTCGCCCATGCACCAGTGACGTCACCTCACAAGCGAGGGTCTTCTGCGCTTCACGCCTGAACGGCGCATCGGCTACAGCAGTCTCGAGTTCGATGATGCGCTCCCGCGAGAAGAACGTGAAGATCTTCAAACGCTGCACGACATCGGCATCATCGGTGTTGAGCCAGAACTGGTAGAACGCGTACGGACTCGTCATCGCGTCATCCAGCCAGACCGCGTTGCCCTCGCTCTTGCCGAACTTCGTACCGTCGGAGTTCGTGATCAGCGGCGTGCCAATCGCGTGCACGCTCGTACCCTCAGCCTTGTGGATGAGATCTGTACCGCTAATGAGGTTGCCCCACTGGTCGCTACCGCCGGTCTGCAGCACGCAGCCGTAGCTTCGGTAGAGCTCGAGGTAGTCCATCCCCTGCATCACTTGGTAGCTGAACTCGGTGTAGCTAATGCCGGCATCGCTGTTGAGGCGTGCGCTGACGGCATCCTTTTTCAGCATCGTGCCGACACGGAAGTATTTGCCGACATCCCGCAAGAAGTCGATTGCGCTCATCGGCGAAGTCCAGTCGAGGTTGTTGACCATGCGAACCGCATTGTCACCCTCGGTACTCAGAAACTTCGAGACCTGGGCTTGCAAGTAGCTGACCCACTCGGCCACCGTCTCGTTGTCGTTGAGAATGCGCTCGGCCGTTGGACGCGGAT
This sequence comes from Rhodoglobus galactosidasius, assembly GCF_054957775.1. Taxonomy (NCBI): domain Bacteria; kingdom Bacillati; phylum Actinomycetota; class Actinomycetes; order Micrococcales; family Microbacteriaceae; genus Rhodoglobus; species Rhodoglobus galactosidasius. The sequence continues at coordinate 1,877 of NZ_JBQIAV010000011.1, forward strand.
CTCCGATGAGTCCGGTCGCTCCCCCGACGAGCCCCAGCGGCTTATGACCGGCGAGCTGAAGGCGGCGCAGCAGCAGCAGTTGCACCAGGTTTCCCAGATGCAGACTCGGTGCCGTCGGATCGAATCCGCAGTAGTAGGTGATCGGGTCACCCGCGAGAAGCTCTTTGAGAGCATCCGCATCCGTAGAGACGTGCACGAGGCCGCGCCACGTGAGTTCATCCCACAGGCTCTCGAATGAGCTGTCGTTACTTTGGCTGCTGAGTGATTCTGATGCTGTCGCTGACACGTCTTCAACCGTAGTGGAGGTTATGAGTGTCGTCGACGAGCACCCGAGGCAACGCTGGGAGCCTGATTCTGTGAAATCAGTGTTGTGGGCCTGATATTTGAGAATCAATGCTGTAGCCTTTAGCTATGTTTGTGATTACAGCGGATCAACGAAACAGCAGACGCAGCGCGGATGCCGTCGCCGAAGCCTTGCTCCAGCTCAACGCAGAGCGGGCAGACGACCTCGCCCTTGCTGCCGAACGCACCGCAGGCGACGAAGTGCAAATGCTGGTGAACTCGGCCCAGGCCACCCTCGAAATCGCACTCGAGCTCACCCGCACAGGCCAGTGGAGTGTCGGCATCGGAATCGGCGCAGTGCCCACCCCCTATGGAGCAACCGTTCGGGCGACCAGCGGCCCCGCGTTCATCGCCGCCCGCACAGCCATCGACAGGGCAAAGAAGAGCCCGGCCAAGTGCGCCGTCGAATCAGACCCGGCAAGCAAACTCGCCCGAGACATCGACCCGCTGCTCGAATTGCTCATCCTGATGAGAAATCGACGAACCGATAACGGCTGGCAACTCTACGACCTGCTCAACACCGGAATCACCCAAGCAGACGCCGCCGAGAAACTGGGCATCTCTCCCCAATCAGCGAGCCAACGCGCGCTCGTCGCCGGCCTCCGCACCGAAGAAGACGCGGTGGTGGCGCTTGCTAACCTTCTCGACAGAGCACACAGTGGCGTAGACGACAGTGACCTGGACGATAGCGGCACTGACCACAGTGGCATCGAGAACAATGGCGCAGACAAAAAAGGTTCGCGCGACGCAGAGGAAGGCACATCATGATCGGTTGGTGGATCGCGGTACTCATTCTGACGATCGGTGCGATCGGCGCCTCCATGGTGGCCGCGCGCACCGAAAGGTATCGGCTCGCAACAGTTTCGCTACTGCCTATCGGCATTGCGCTCATCCTCGGATCTACCGGCAACCCGCTTCCGGACGAAGTACCCGGCCTCGTGATTCTTATGAGTGCTGCCCTTGTCGCACTCGCCACAATCGCAGGTAGCCCGCTCGTCGCCCTCGTACTCTCGCTCGCCTCGTATCCGGCACCCCGCGGTGAACACGGCGGAATTCTCGTAGCCGACGACGACTCTCCCCTGCCCAAGCGAGAGATTCTGCGCGGCGGAACCACCATCGGCTACCTCGAACGCTTTGCCTTCATCGGCTCGCTCATGGTGTGGCAGCCCGGCGCAATCGCCGTGATCGTCGCGATCAAAGGCCTCGGTCGCTTCGCAGAACTAGAAAATGCTGCCGCCCGCGAACGATTCATCATCGGCACCCTCGTGAGTTTGGTGTGGGCCGGGCTGTGCGCTGCGGCGCTCCTCGTCGGGCGCTAGCCGCACACTCGCTAGCGGCGCTTGCGTTTCACTGCTGGCCGGTACGGGGAGACGCTCGGCTCCCCCGGAATCCACAACCGCCACGGGTACTCATCGCTACCGCCGTCGCCGGCAACGCCCGTGCGAGGACCGGCGCTGAACGGCGCAGGCGAGCGAGACAGTTCTAGGCGCACACGACCCGACTCCAGGTTGGCGCCCGCATCATCCAGCCGAATACCGAGAGCCACCGCTAGTCGTGCCGGACCCTGCGCGAGATCGGAAAACTTGCGGGATGTCGTGCGACGACCGGCCGCAATGTCGGCTCCCTCGATGACCTCTCCCGCTCGCAGCAGTATTCCCGATGCGATTCCCTCGGGCATGCAGACGACGTTGGCGCACGTATGCATCCCGTAGGTGAAATATGTGTACAGGTGACCTGGTGGTCCATACATGACGGCGTTGCGCTTTCCCGGTCCACGAAAAGCGTGAGAACCGGGGTCGAGCTCGCCCATGTAGGCCTCAACCTCGGTGAGTCGAACAGCAACATCACCAACGCGAACGACAGCACCCAACAGCAACGGAGCGACCTCAGTCGCTGGCCTGCTGAGCAGTTCGAACACGTCTAGCTAAGAACCTGAGGATCAAGCGCTGCCGCGAGCACCCGAACTCGTGCAATGAGTTCGGCACGCTGCTCGTCAACACGCACCGGTGCTGTACCGCCAACACCGGCACGACTCGACACTGATCCTTCGACCGTGAGCACAGCGCGCACATCACCGGTGAGGTGAGGCGAAATCGCTGCGTAGTCAGCATCGGTTGGCTCGTGGAGCTCAAGCGAGTTGTCTTCGCAGAATCGCACGAGCGACCCACTGATCTCGTGGGCTTCACGGAACGGCACGTGCTGACGCACAAGCCAATCAGCAACATCCGTCGCCAGCGAGAATCCCTGCGGGGCAAGCTCTGCCATGCGCTCGGTGTTGAAACGCACAGTGGCGATCATCCCAGTGAACGCTGGCAGCAACACTTCTAGCGTCTCAACAGAGTCGAACACCGGCTCTTTATCTTCCTGAAGATCGCGGTTGTACGCGAGCGGAAGAGCCTTGAGCGTGGCGAGGAGACCCGTCAAGTTTCCGATCAGGCGGCCCGCCTTGCCGCGAGCAAGCTCCGCAATGTCAGGATTCTTCTTCTGCGGCATGATCGACGAGCCCGTTGAGTACGCGTCATCCAACTGCACAAAATCAAACTCACGCGTGTTCCAGAGAATGATCTCTTCGCTCAGTCGCGAAATATCGATACCGAGCTGGGCCGTGATGAAAGCAAACTCGGCGACAACGTCGCGGCTCGCAGTGGCATCAATCGAATTTTCGGTAGGGCGAGCAAGCCCCAACTCGCGAGCAACCAGCGCGGGATCAAGCCCCAAGGTGCTGCCGGCGAGAGCACCGGAACCATACGGCGACGTGGATGCTCGAGCCTTCCAATCTCGCAACCGCTCCAACGTGCGCACCAGAGGCCACGCGTGGGCGAGCAAGTGATGCGCGAGAAGTACTGGCTGCGCATGCTGGAGGTGGGTGCGCCCCGGCATGATTGCCGTGTCATGCTTCTCCGCCTGCGCCACAAGGGCGTCGATCAGATCGACAACCATCTTCGAGATCGCGCCAGCATGGTCGAGCAGATAGAGCCGCACGAGGGTGGCGATCTGATCGTTGCGGCTGCGGCCGGCACGGAGTTTGCCTCCGACGTCGGCGCCTGCGCGCTCAATCAGTCCACGCTCAAGAGCCGCATGAACGTCTTCTTCAGATTCGAGAGACGTGAAGCTGCCGTCGGCGACGGCCTCGCTCAACGACTGCAGAGCATCCACCATCGTTTCAAGCTCAGAGTCATTGAGATACCCCGCGGCCGCAAGCGCCTGTGCGTGCGCTCGCGAACCGGCGAGGTCATACTGCGCAAGCTGCCAATCGAAGTGAGTCGATTTGCTCAACCGGGCAAGCTCAGGCGAAGGGCCGCTTGCGAAGCGGGCTCCCCAGAGTTGTCCTTCACCTGTTTCAGCAGATTGCGCCATGATTAGCCCTGCTTTGCGTCGCGGCGAGCCGAGATCTTGCTTGGCAGTGACCAGAGGTCAATAAAGCCCTTGGCGAGCGACTGGTCGAAAGTGTCACCGGTGTCGTAGGTGGCGAGACTGAAGTCATAGAGGCTCTGCTCTGACTTGCGACCGGTGGGCACAGCACGTCCACCGTGAAGCGTCATGCGAATCTCTCCGCTGACATAGCGCTGAGTGTCTTCGACAAAGGCGTCGAGTGAGCGCTTGAGGCCCGAGTACCACAGTCCGTCGTAGACCAGGTTCGACCATTCGGTTTCAACACCACGCTTATAACGACCGAGGTCACGCTCGAGCGTGAGCGACTCCAACTCTTCGTGCGCTGCGATGAGGGCAATCGCGCCGGGTGCTTCATAAACCTCGCGGCTCTTGATACCGATAAGACGGTCTTCGACCATGTCGATGCGGCCAACGCCGTGCTTGCCTGCAACCGCATTCATGTGCTCAACGATTGCGAGCGCCGACATCGACACACCATCGATAGCGACGGGGATACCGGCTTCGAACGTGATTGTTACTTCGTCAGCAGGAAGACCAGCTTCAGGGTCAGAGGTGTACTCGTAGAGGTCCTCGATCGGTGCGTTCCACGGATCCTCGAGGAACCCGGTCTCAACCGCACGGCCCCAGACGTTCTTATCGATCGAATACGGGCTAGCTGCAGACTGGCGGATCGGAAGATTGTGCTCTTCCGCATAGATGATCGCCTTGTCACGAGTGAGGGCGAGGTCGCGCACTGGCGCAATGCTCGTGAGATCAGGGGCGAGTGCGGCAACAGCAGCCTCAAAGCGCACCTGGTCGTTTCCCTTACCGGTGCAACCGTGGGCAACACTGTCTGCGCCAAGCGCCTGAGCGGTGAGTGCCAGGTGGCGCGAGATCAGCGGGCGGCTGAGAGCCGACACCAGTGGGTAACGCTTCTGGTAGAGCGCGTTGGTCTTGAGGGCGGGCATCAGGAAGTCATCAGCGAACTCGTCTTTAGCATCGACGACGATCGACTCGACAGCACCACAATCGAGAGCACGCTGGCGGATATCATCCATGTTTTCGCCACCCTGGCCGACGTCAATCGCCAAAGCGACAACCTCTTTGCCTGTGGCGTCCTTAAGCCAGCCAATACCTACGGAGGTGTCGAGTCCGCCTGAGTAGGCGAGTACAACGCGTTCTGACATATGATTTTCTCCTTGAAGTCGTGAATCAGTTTAGGGAACTACACCGGCGGCATGACACCGCCGAAAATTAGGCGGCCTGTTCGAGCAACCACACCATGAGGGCCTTCTGAGCGTGCAAGCGGTTTTCCGCCTCATCCCAGATGACACTCTGCGGGCCGTCGATGACGTCGGCCTCAACCTCGTAACCTCGGTCGGCAGGCAAACAGTGCAAGAAGATCGCGTCAGGCTTGGCGAGAGCCATCATCGCGACATCCACCTTGTAGGCGCTGAGCGACGCTACACGTGCAGCCTTCTCATCTTCTTTGCCCATCGAGACCCACGTGTCGGTAACAACAACATCCGCACCCGTCACGGCCTCGGCCGCATCCGTAAGAATCGAAACAGAACCACCCGTGGATGCTGCGATCTTTTCGGCATCAGCCACGACATCCGCCAGCGGCAGGTAATCCGCGGGGCAGGCAATGCGCACGTGCATTCCTGCAGTGGCGCCCGCCAGCAGATACGAGTGCACCATGTTGTTTGCGCCATCACCGAGGAGTGCAACCGTCAGTCCTGCAAGCTCACCCTTGTGCTCACGAATCGTCAACAGATCTGCAAGCAACTGGCACGGGTGGAACTTGTCACTGAGCGCGTTGATCACGGGCACCTGAGTGCCGTGGGCCATTTCGGTGAGACCCTCTTGTCCATACGTGCGCCACACGATCAGGGCGACCTGACGCTCAAGCACCCGAGCAGTGTCGGACGCAGTCTCTTTGCCACCCAGCTGGCTGTTGGCGGTAGAGATGATGAGCGGCGAACCGCCAAGGTCGGCGATACCGACAGCGAACGAGACGCGAGTGCGAGTCGATGACTTGTCGAAGATCACCGCAACCGTCTGTGGTCCCGCGAGAGGCTTGCGGCCCCAGCGATCTGCCTTGACCTGCTCGGCGAGGTCCAATATCTCCTTCTGCTCGAGCGGGCTGAGGTCATCATCGCGAAGAAAATGCCGGGTCATGATGCCTCCGTAGGTACTGGGTTTGCGACAGCGGCGAGCACTGCGCTGAACGTGTCGATGAACTCGGCGATCTCGTCGTCGCCGATGATGAGTGGTGGCACAAGTCGAATCGTTGATTCGTTGGGTGCATTCACGATGAGGCCACGCTCAAGCGCCAACGCCACGATCTGGGCCGCAACCGGTTCGGCCAGACCGATACCGATCAGTAGACCGCGGCCACGCAGATCGTTTATGAGCGGCGAATCGATTCGCGCCAGTGCGCTGCGCAATTCGGCGCCACGCTGTGCTGCATTTGCGACGAGGTCGTCGCTTTCGATCTGAGCAAGCACCGCGTTCGAGACAGCACACACCAGCGGATTTCCGCCAAAGGTCGTGCCGTGCTGGCCGGGCTGCAGAAGAGTGGATGCCGCACCAAAGGTCACGAGCGCACCGATCGGTACTCCCCCACCCATGCCCTTCGCTAGGGTAATTGCGTCAGGAACAATGCCGCTCTGCTGGAACGCGAACCAGTCGCCCGTGCGTCCAGCGCCGGTCTGAATTTCGTCAATGATCAGCAGTACGCCGTGTTGCGTTGTGAGTTCACGCGCAGCCTCGAGATAACCCGCAGGCAACTCGTACACACCCGCCTCACCCTTAATCGGCTCCACAACGAGAGCCGCGACATCCGGCCCGATTGCGGCAGTGAGTGCCTCGATTGTTGAATCAATGTGCTCGACGTTGGGAAGCAGCGGTTCGAAGGGCTCACGAAGTGATGCTTTGCCCGTGATAGAGAGCGCCCCGAGCGAGCGCCCGTGAAACGAGTCCATCAGCGACAGAATTCGGCGGCGGCCGGTGCGCCGGGCAAGCTTGATTGCCGCTTCGTTCGCCTCGGTGCCCGAGTTTGCGAAGAACACCCGGCCCTCATCGCCAGCACCCGTGATGTGAAGAAGCCGCTCTGCGAGCGCGAGCTGCGGCTCTGTCGCAAAGAAGTTAGAGACGTGAAGCAGGTTGGCCTGACTCGTCAGCGCACTAACCACAGCGGGGTGATTGTGTCCGAGCGAATTGACGGCAATACCGGCCAAGAAGTCGAGGTAACGCTTGCCATCAGAGTCGAAGACCGCGCAACCCTCACCGCGCACGAGTTCTACCTTGGGCACACCGAAGGTATTCATTATGCGGTGGGCGTAGTCGTCTTTCCAGGTCATGCGGGTACCACCTCGGTGCCAATTCCATCTTGTGTAAATACTTCGAGCAGGATCGAATGCGGCGCACGGCCGTCAATGATCGCCGCCTTCGGAACTCCAGCATCGACCGCAGCGAGACAGGCGGTCATCTTGGGAATCATGCCCGACTCGAGGCTTGGCAGAAGTTCGCGGAGCTCGTCCGTGTTGATGATCGAGACCAAGGATTCCCGGTTCGGCCAATCGCTGTACAAGCCAGAAACATCGGTCAAGATCACGAGCTTTGCCGCATCGAGGGCAATCGCCAACGCCGCGGCGGCAGAATCCGCATTGACGTTGAGGAGACCCGAGCCATCGTCCTCGATATCACCGCCATCTTGGGCAAGTGTCGACACCACGGGGATGCGATCGGCAGCCAACACATGGAAAACACGTTGAGGATCAACCTCAGTCACATTGCCGACAAGGCCCAGATCGATGCGTTCGCCTTCGATCTCCTTGATCATGCGCTCACCGATAAACAGCGAATGTTCGTGGCCAGCGATTCCATTGGCTAGGTCACCGTGCTCGTTAATGAGATCAACAAGTTCGGCGCCCACCTGATCGGTGAGAACATCACGCACAACATCGATCGACTCTTCGGTAGTCACCCGGTAGCCGGCGCGGAACTCCGACTCGATACCGCGATTCTTCAGTTCCTTGGTGATCTGGGGCCCGCCACCGTGAACAATCACCGGGCGAACGCCAGCAAGACGCAGATAGACCATGTCTTGCACGAAAGCACGCTTGAGCTCGTCGTTGATCATGGCGTTTCCACCAAACTTGACCACGATGATGCGGTTGCGGAAGCGCTTCAGCCATGGCAGCGCCTCGATCAGCACCCCCGCCTTCGTCATTGCCTGCTCGTGAGCTGGGCCGTGTGTGAACGCCGGCATCAGCTTGAATACGCGCTGTTCTCATGCACGTACTCGTGCGTGAGGTCGTTGGTCAAAATAGTTGCTTCGGCATCACCGGTAGCAAGGTCGATCAGAACGTGAACTGTGCGCCCCGTGAGATCTACCTCGTCGCGCGAACGGTCGGGGGCACCTGCGTGGCAAACCCGCACACCGTTCATCGAAACATCGACCGCATACGGATCGAAAGCGGCATCCGTGGTTCCGATTGCCGCCAGCACGCGGCCCCAGTTCGGATCGTTGCCAAAAATCGCTGCCTTGAACAGATTGTTGCGGGCAACCGAACGGCCAACCACAACAGCCTCGTCTTCACTGAGTGCCCCGACAACCTCAATACGGATCTCGTGGCTCGACCCCTCAGCATCAGCTTGCAGCTGTTCGGCAAGATCGCTGCAGACCTGAGTGAGAAGCGCCGCAAACTCGTCACTGTCGGGAGTTACGCCCGAAGCACCAGACGCCATTACGCTGACCTGGTCATTCGTCGACATACAGCCATCAGAATCGAGACGGTCGAAGCTCACCCTGGTGGCTTCGCGCAGTGCGCCGTCGAGCTCGGCCGCGGCGACAGCGGCGTCAGTGGTGATCACGACGAGCATTGTGGCAAGGCCGGGCGCGAGCATCCCTGCACCCTTCGCCATGCCGCCGATGGTGTAGCCGGTGCCGGAAACGACGGTGGTCTTGGGCTTGCTGTCGGTTGTCATGATGGCGCGTGATGCGTCGTCGCCACCCTCGGTGGACAGCGCTGCAGCTGCTGCACTCATTCCGGCGAGCACCTTGTCTTGCGGCAACGGCTCACCAATAAGACCGGTCGAGCAGACGAGGATGTCGCCCGCCGACGTGCCCAGCGTCTCAGCTACGTGCTCTGCGGTCGCGTGCGTTACCTGAAAGCCCTGGGGACCGGTGAAACAGTTGGCCCCGCCCGCGTTCAGGGCGATTGCCGAAACAATCCCGTCAGCAATGACCTGCTTCGACCAGATGATTGGATGGGCCTGCGCGCGGTTGCTCGTGAACACGGCTGCGGCGTCAAAGCGCGGCCCACGATTGACGACGATGGCAACATCGAGACCGCCACTCGCCTTGAGCCCGGCCTCAACTCCTGAAGCTTCGAATCCTGCGGCTGCTGTAACGCTCATGGTGCGACTCCGTCCAACGCAAGGCCGAGAGTTTCATCGAGCCCCAACGCAATATTTGTCGATTGAATAGCGGCCCCTGCTGTGCCCTTAACAAGATTGTCGATCGCGCTCACGACAACGACGCGGCGTGCTGCTTCGTCAATAGCAAGCCCGATCAGTGCGGTGTTGGCGCCGAGAGTGTCAGCGGTGCGCGGGAAGGCGCCCTCCGGCAGCACATGAACGAATGGCTCGTCCGCATAGGCGGTCTCCCAGGCCTCACGCACCTGGGCAGCTGTCACTCCATCGGCGAGCTTCGCCGTTGACGTGGCCAAGATGCCTCGCGACATCGGTACGAGAATCGGAGTGAACGACACTGTCACGGTACTAGCACCGGCGACCTTCAGGTTCTGAGCGATCTCCGGCGTGTGACGGTGGGTACCGCCAACGGCATATGCCGACGCAGAACCCATCATCTCGCTCGCGAGCAGGTTCACTTTCAGACTCTTGCCAGCACCCGAAGGGCCAACAGCGAGCACTGCAACAATATCTTCGGCCTCAATCAACGAGGAGCGGATGCCGGGGGCAAGCGCCAACGTGATCGCCGTGACATTGCAGCCGGGCACAGCAATACGCTTCGAACCGGCAAGTACTTGGCGCTGGGTTCCACCAGCGGAATGCAGAAGTTCGGGCATGCCGTAGTCCCACGCACCGAAGTAGTCGCCGCCATAGAAAGCAGCCCAATCATCTTCAGACGTGAGCCGGTGATCTGCGCCGCAGTCCACGACGAGAGTGTCGGGGCCGAGCTCGGCAGTGAGCGCGCCCGATTTGCCATGCGGAAGCGCAAAAAAGACAACATCGTGACCAGCGAGGACCGAAGGCTCAGTTGGTTGGAGTTCGAGGTGCGCGAGCGAGCGCAAGTGCGGTTGCACATCGATGAGCCGCTGACCGGCGTTGCTAAACGCGGTCACCGTAGTGACATCGAACTCTGGGTGAGTGGCAAGGAGGCGAAGAAGCTCGCCGCCGGCATAACCGCTGGCACCGGCCACAGCGACCGAAATTGACATGGGATTACCTTCGAGGTGGGTTCGGAAACGAGAACACTTGCGGCGGTGATTCAGACACAACCTCGTGGGTCATGGTGAAACTCCGCCTATCGTCGCTCGTCAGCCCCGCGGAGAACCGGCGAAGACGGCACCACAAAGCTCAGCGAGAATCGCTGGCTGCAAGTGCGGAAGTCGGTCACAATTCTAGGATAGTGCCCAGATGCCGACGCAGGCTAATCGATACTCTAGAAATAGCGTCACTACTCGCGCAGCTCCGCGCCGACACGCTTGGCGGTAAGAGCAACCGCGGCATTCTTAGCCTCGGTCGCTTCGGCTTGAGTCAGTGTGCGATCCACTGCTCGAAAACGAAGTGCGAAGGTCAACGACTTGCGCCCCTCGGGGATGCCAGCGCCACGGTAGTCATCGACCAGCCGCACGCTCTCCAAGAGTTCTCCCGCACCCTCACGGACGATCGAGAGCAGCTCCCCCGCCTGAACGGAGTCGGCGACAACCAACGACACATCCTGCGTGGCCGCAGGGAACGACACAATCGGGATGGCAGCGACATCCGCCGCGGCATTCTCAATGAGCACGCTCAGATCAAGCTCCAGTACTGCGACGACACGAGGCAGATCCAGCTCAAGCGCCAACGCAGGCAACAACTCGCCCGCGTAGCCGACACGCTGGTCGCCAACGCGCAACTCGGCGGTGCGCCCGGGATGTAGAGCCTGGTGGCTACCCGTCACAACATCGATCTCGACCAACATGGCGGCGGCCAACTGCTGCACTGTTGCCAGAGCATCCGCAAGACTGCGGGCCACTGCCTGCTGACCCGGCTGGCGCGTGACTGCATCGCCGACAAACAACGCGCCAACATGCCACGGTTGCGCAGGCACGCTCGAGTGCAATTCAGACAGCGCGGTCTCGGTTGGCAGTTCATCTCCCACGGGAAGATCGCCACTGCCGTAGGCGCGACCGGCCTCGGGCAAGAACACAGTTCCCACTTCGAAGAGAGCAAGATCCGTCAATCCGCGCGACACATTGCGGTGAGCGATCGCTGCAAGCCCCGGTAGCAGTGAACGACGCATGGATGCCGCATCCGGGTCCAAAGCGTTCGCGAGCGTAATGGCGGCCACTCCCCCCGCCAACGGAGAACCAAAGAGATCGTTCGACGCTTTCGAGATGAAGGGGTATGCCAGCACTTCGGTGAGACCTGACGACGCCAAACCGTTCGACACCGTGCGACGAAGGCGTTGCGCGCGCGTCAATCCGCGGCCCGGAGGCGCAACAGGAAGCACCGATGGGATGCGGTCGTAGCCCACAATGCGGGCAACTTCTTCGGCGAGCGTGGGCTTGTCGTCGAGGTCGGGGCGCCAGCTTGGTGGCGTGACATGCCATCCGCTTTCGGTAACCTCAACGGTTGTACCGATCGCAGTGAGCGAATCGGTGATCTCGTCAGACGAATACCGCACCCCGATGAGACCCTCAATGTAGGTCTCGGGTAGCTCAATCGCCTGTGGGCTGTGCGCGGCGGTGACATCGCTGCCCAGCGAGTCGACGGTTCCGCCACCCAGCTCAACGAGGAGGCCGACTACTCGCGCTGCCGCCGCCGGTGCCACGAGCGGGTCAACACCGCGCTCGAAGCGCCGTGATGCCTCACTACCCAACTTGTGGCGACGGGCACTACGCGCGATCGAAATCGGCTCAAAGTTTGCGGCCTCGATCAGAACGTTGGTGGAGGCATCCGTGATCTCGGTGCTCGCACCACCCATTACGCCAGCAAGGCCGATGGGGCCAGAGTCATCGGTGATCAGAAGGTCTTCGAGATCTAGGGTGCGCGACTTGTCGTCGAGCGTGGTGAGAGCCTCCCCCGCCAATGCGCGACGCACCGTCAGCCCACCAGACACGCGATCGAGATCGTAGGCGTGAATCGGCTGGCCGAGCTCAAGCATGACGTAGTTGGTCACGTCAACCGTTAGCGAGATTGAGCGGATGCCGGCAAGCGTCAACCGAGTGATCATCCACGAGGGAGTCGGCTTGGTGACATCCACATTCCGTACGACGCGCGTGGTGAATGCTCGCACCCCGGCACGGCCACGGATTGGCGTCTCATCGTTAATGACCACCGAAAAGCCGTCGGCTTCGGTAATCGTCGGTGCGTCAGCAGGGTCGGTGAATGTTGCACCGGTGGAGAGAGCGAATTCGCGAGCAATACCGCGAATCGACATGGCATAGCCGCGGTCAGGGGTGACATTGATCTCTACTGCGAAATCATCGAGGCCAAGGAGTTCGATGGCGCTCGTGCCGACTTCGGGGTCGAGTCCGAGGGTTGAGAGCACCAGGATGCCGTCGTGCTCCTCGCCGAGACCCAGCTCACGGGTCGACGCAATCATGCCGTCAGAGACGTGGCCGTAGGTCTTGCGTGCAGCAATCGGGAACGGTCCGGGTAGTACAGAACCGGGCAGCGTGACAACGACCTTGTCGCCGACCACGAAGTTGTGGGCTCCACAGACGATGCCACGCGGTTCGGCTTCGCCGACATCCACCTGGCACCAGTTGATGGTCTTGCCGTTCGTTTGGGGTTCGCCGACGAACTCGATCACCTGGCCGACTACTACCGGGCCCGAGATCTCGAAATCGTGAACGTCTTCTTCTTCGAAACCGACCTTCACGAGGGCGGCATGAACCTGCTCGTGCGTAATATCTGCGGGGATCTCAACGAATTCCCGCAACCAACTCATGGGAACTTTCATCAGACCACCATTCCGAACTGCTGGGAGAAGCGAATATCGCCCTCGACCATGTCTCGCATGTCATTCATTTCATTGCGGAACTGGAGCGTGCGCTCAATTCCCATGCCGAAGGCGAAGCCTTGGTACTCTTCCGGATCGATTCCGGCTGCACGCAGCACGTTCGGGTTGACCATTCCGCAGCCGCCCCACTCCACCCAGCGGGCGCCACCCTTGGCGTTGGGCTGCCAGACATCCATTTCAGCACTCGGTTCGGTGAAGGGAAAGTAATTGGGGCGCAGGCGGATCTGAGCGCCATCGCCGAACATCGCACGGGCGAGGTGCTCGAGAGTTCCGCGCAAGTGCGCCATCGTGAGACCTTTGTCGATCGCGATTCCCTCGAGCTGGTGGAAGACCGGCGTGTGCGTTGCGTCGAGCTCATCGGTGCGGAACACCCGGCCTGGGGCCACAACGTATACGGGCAACGGACGCTCAAGCAGTGAGCGAATCTGCACCGGGCTGGTGTGCGTGCGCAGGAGCAAGTGTGACTCGACCGGATCGATGAAGAAGGTATCTTGCATCGCGCGCGCGGGGTGATCCTCATCGAAGTTGAGTGCGTCGAAGTTGAACCACTCATTTTCAAGCTCAGGCCCTTCGGCGACTTCCCAGCCCATGCCGACGAACAGGTCACTCATGTGTTCCATGAGCAGGCTGAGCGGATGCCGGGCACCCTTCACATAGCGAGTGGCAACGGCGGTAACATCCACGGCTTCGGCCGCAAGTTTCGCCTCTTCTTCTGCGACGGCTACCTCGGCTTCGCGCGCACCAAATGCTCCGTTGACACGACCGCGGGCACCACCGATGAGCTTGCCTGACGCCGCTCGGTCGGCTGGCGGGACGTTCTTCATTTCGGCGTTCAGCGCAGCCAGTGGCGATGCTTCGCCAAGGTGGGCATTACGTACCGCTTTGAGGTCGGCTATTGTCGCTGCGGATTCGATCGCAGCTAAGGCTGCATCGACCGCTGCGGTTACCGCTGGTTCTGTGATCGGGGTGGGTTCAGACACAAGAACCGAGTTTAGCCGAGCCAGTCGCCTCCGGTGCGATCACGACCGGTGTTGCGGCCGCGCGGAATGGTGATTGCTCTTGTCCCTTCAGCTCCCGGCACCTTAGGCGTGTCCGGAGTGACTTTGCCGAGCTTCGGCCCGCTGCGCTTCGCGGTATAGCGAGCAATGTAGGACAAGGTCAAGTTCAACACGAGGTAGATAATAAAACCGACGGCAAACAGTGTGAAGAGGTAGCGGCTGCCGTAGAAGTTCTGAAGGTTCTTGATCGTGCGCGCGAGCTCTGGATAGGACACAACGTAGGCCAACGAGGTGTCTTTGAGCAGCACGACAAGTTGCGCGAGGATGATCGGCAGCATCTGACGGAAGGCCTGCGGGAACTCAATGATGAAGCGAGTCTGTAGTGATGTGAGGCCGACAGAGAGTCCGCCTTCACGTTGACCCTTAGGAAGCGAGTTGATACCGGCACGCAATGCTTCACCGATTATCGCGCCGTTGTAGACCGCGAGTCCAAGCACACCAGCCCAATAGCTTCCCGTCGAGAACAACAGGAAGACGAACAGGATCAGTAGCAGAAGAGGCATTCCACGGAAGAACTCCAGCAGAACGGAGGTGGGGATGCGCACCCATTTGGAGGCTGCGGTGCGTCCGAATGAGAACAGGATTCCCACTCCGATCGCCAGCACCCCAGCAACAGCGGCCATCCGAAGCGTATCTACAACTCCGCCACCAAATGCGCCCCACAGCTCCGGGTTGCTAAGGATGTTGAGTCGTGATTCGTCAAACATACCGGGCTGTTCAGCGCCATTGGCGTTGACTCGAGGGGCCGCGAGGATGAAAAACACCCACGCGAGGCCAGCCAAAATTGCGACTGCGCCAATCACTGACGCGATTGTCGAGTTGCGCCTGGTCTTCGGACCAGGGGCGTCGTATAGAACGCTCATGCTCATCGCAGCACCATGACCTTCTTCTCAATCGCTCCAGCCATAAGCCCGAGCGGAATCGTTATGGCGAGGTAGAGCGCCGCCGCGTATACCAGCGTGAGAACGACAACATCACCGTTGTCTCGCGCTGCCGCGTAAGTCGCCTTGAATAGTTCATTGACAAAGAAAATGCCAGCCACTGAGGTGTTTTTGGTAAGAGCGATGAAGACGTTGATGAGGGGCGGGATCACCATGCGGCCCGCTTGAGGAAGGATCACGAGACCAACTGTCTGCGTGAATCCCATGCCGATGCTGCGGGCGGCCTCGGCCTGCCCAACGGGCACGCCATTGAATCCTGAACGCACCGCCTCAGCCACGAAGGGCGAGGTGTAGAGCGTGAGGCCTAGTGCCGCCAATAGGAAGTAGTCGAGCTCTACGCCAAGTATCGGAAGAACATAGGCGCAGAAGAAGAGAACAAGCAGGAGCGGAATGTTGCGCAGGATCTCGGTGTAGACGGTCGCAAAAATGCGGAGAGAAGGGACAGGCGAAATTCGCATCGATGCGATGAGAACCCCGAGAATAAACGCCCCGACACCAGCAATACCCAAAAGGGCGAGAGTCAGAACAAAACCCTGCATATAGAGCGGCGTTATGTCGACAAGGGCGTCGATCGCGTTGGAGATGACGTCCATCCAGTGCCTCCTGAGAAATAGTGGGTAGCGGCGCGAGTGGTGCTCGCTCGCGGCCTAGCCGCGAGCGAGCACCGGGCACACTAGTTGCTGTAGCGGTCTACAGCGGGAGGGGTCGGGAGCTTCAGAACCTGGCCTGCAGTTGATTCCCAAGCCGCGTCCCACGAGCCATCGTCGTACGAGCCTTCAAGCACGTCGTTGATGTAGTCGCGGAATGCGTCATCGTTGAGGCCAAGCCCGATGCCGTAAGGCTCTTCGGTGAACGGGTTGCTCAGAACCTCGAACTCGCCAGCGTTCTGGTCAGCGAGTCCAGCCAAGATCACGTTGTCAGTAGTGACAGCGATGACCTTGCCGCTGCGAAGCGGCTCGAGGCAGTTCGAGTAGGTGTCGGTCGTGATGAGGTCGACGTCGTACTCAGCGATGTTCTTCTCTGAGGTCGAACCAGCAACGCTGCAGACTGCTTTGCCTGCGAGGTCCTCGGGGCCAGTGATGCCCTCGGGGTTGCCTTCGAGAACGAGGATGTCCTGACCAGCATTGTAGTAAGGACCAGCGAAGGAGATAACTTCCTTGCGCTTGTCGTTGATCGTGTACGTAGCGATAACGATATCTACGGTGCCATTCTCAATGAACGTCTCGCGGTTAGCAGAAACAGTTTCTACCCACTCGATGTTGTCGTCGCTGATGCCGAGTGACGCCGCAATGATCTTACCGATTTCGACATCGAAGCCGACCGGCTCGCCCGACGGTCCCTTAAGCCCGAAGAGAGGCTGGTCAAACTTGGTGCCGATGGTGATCTTGCCCGCGTCAGCGAGGTCAGCCATTGTAGTTCCGGCTTCGAACTCAGGAACGACGACATCGGGTTCTGCGGTTCCCGTGTCTGCTGCACACGCGCTCAGGCCGAGAATGCCGACCGCGGCGATGGCAGAAATCATTAGACCTTTTTTGAGTCTCATGTTTTTCTCCTTGTTGCTGTGAGGATTACCCGCTGAGTTAGTGGGTAAGAATTTTCGAGAGGAAGTCTTGCGCTCTCGGGGATTGGGGGTTGGTGAAGAACTGCTCGGGCGTAGCTTCTTCCACAATTTCGCCTTCGTCCATGAAAATGACACGATCGGCGGCCTTGCGCGCAAAGCCCATCTCGTGGGTCACAACCAACATGGTCATGCCGTCTTTTGCCAGCTGCACCATGACATCCAGAACCTCGTTGATCATCTCAGGGTCAAGTGCCGAAGTGGGCTCGTCAAGAAGAATGATTTTGGGGTCCATAGCGAGCGAACGCGCAATTGCGACGCGCTGCTGCTGACCGCCGGAAAGCTGAGCTGGCATCTTGGATGCCTGGTTGCCGATACCAACACGATCGAGGAGTTCCATCGCGTGCTTGTTGGCTTCGGCTTTGGAAACCTTGCGCACACGGCGCGGGCCCAGCGTGACGTTTTCAAGAATTGTCTTGTGCGCAAAGAGATTAAACGATTGGAAGACCATTCCTACGTCTGCACGTAGCTTGGCAAGTCCAGCGCCCTCCTCGGGCAAAACTTTTCCATCAATAGTGATGGTGCCATCGTCAATCGTTTCAAGACGGTTGATCGCACGACACAACGTGGACTTTCCGGAACCACTTGGCCCGATTACCACCACCACCTCGCCACGACCAATCGTGGTGGTGATGTCTTTGAGCACGTGAAGCTCACCGTAATGTTTGTTGACATGGTCGACTACGACCAGAGGTTCACCGCTCTGTGTTGCCATATTGCAAGATAACCACATGCTCTCAAGGAGGGTCAAACGGCGCGCCTAGTTGTAACACGCTCGTGACACAGATCAACTGCTGCGTTGTGCGAATGCGCTCTCATAGAGACACACCGATGCCGCAGTCGCCAGGTTCATCGACTCTGCGTGACCATAAATCGGCACCGAGATAACCCAGTCAGCGAGCGCATAGTGCTCGTCGGTCAAGCCGCGAGCCTCGTTGCCAAACAACCAGGCGGTCGGATGATCGAGCACTCCCTCTTTACGGGCAGCCAACAGATCGCCACCCTTGATGTCTGCGGCAATCACACGAAGATCAGCCTCCTTGACGCGCTCAAGAACAGCGTCAAGTTCAACACCGACCGCGACAGGGAGGTGGAAGAGCGAACCCGTTGTGGCACGAACCACCTTGGGATTGTAAAGATCGACGCTTCGACCGGTGAAAATCACACCATCGGCACCAGCGGCATCCGCGGCACGGATAATTGTTCCCGCGTTACCGGGATCGCGAACCTCTTCAAGGATTGCGATGAGCTTTGGCCCACCTGACAGCAAGTCTTTTACCGAGGTCGGGAATTGGCGGCACACCGCAACAACGCCCTGGGGTGTGACGGTATCGGCCATCGTCTCGATCACTTGCTCCGAGACGAACTCGATCTCTATACCCGCAGCCTCAGCAGCGCGCGCGAGCTCAGTGTGACGCTCAAGCGCGGTAGGGGTGGCGTAGAGCTCGACAAGGAGTTCGGGCCGGAAATTGAGGGCTTCAGAGACTGATTGGGGGCCTTCCAAGAGAAAAAGCCCGGTCTCGGACCGGGCGCTCTTCTTCTCAAGTTTGGCCACCGCTCGTACGCGTGGTGAGCGCGGGTTATCAATCACGTCGCTAACCCTAGACTCACCCGGCGCTGATACGAGAAACGGCACGCTGTGCTGACCAAACCGGACAGTACAGCGTGCCGTTGCACGATGTGTGGTGCGACTACTTATGCAGCCGAACGCGGTGCTGAGGTGTCAGCAGGAAGTGCAGCCTTAGCGGTCGCAACCAGCGATGTGAACGTGGCGGGCTCGGTGACTGCGAGGTCAGCGAGGATGCGACGGTCAACCTGCACGCCCGCCAGGTTCAAGCCCTGGATGAGACGGTTGTAAGTGAGGCCATTTGCACGTGATGCAGCGTTGATGCGCTGGATCCACAGACGACGGAACTCACCCTTGCGGGCACGACGGTCGCGGTATGCGTATACGAGCGAGTGAGTAACCTGCTCCTTGGCCTTGCGGTAGAGACGCGAACGCTGTCCGCGGTAACCCTTGGCGCGCTCGAGAATAACCCGACGCTTCTTGTGAGCGTTTACCGCTCTTTTAACTCTTGCCATGATGTATTCCCTAAACCCTTTACTTACCGAGAAGCTTCTTGATGATCTTGGCATCCTGCGGCGCAATAACCTGATCCTGGTTGAGCGAGCGCTTACGCTTGCTGCTCTTAACCTCGAGGTTGTGTCGCATACCAGCCTGCTGCTTCATGACCTTGCCGCTACCGGTGATCTTGAAACGCTTCTTGGTGCCTGAGTGCGTCTTCTGCTTAGGCATCTTTCTCCTCTTTCTCTGGAACTTCTGCCTCACGAGGCTTCTTGTTAGCTGCCTTGCGGGCCTCGGCTTCAGCCTTAGCTGTTGCCTTGGTCTTGTGTGGGCCAATAATCATGACCATGTTGCGACCGTCAATAGTCGGGGTTGATTCAATCGAACCAAACTCCGACACATCTTCGGCAAACTTTTGAAGCAAACGCACGCCCTGGTCGGGGCGAGACTGCTCACGGCCACGGAACAAGATCATCGCTTTGACCTTGTCGCCGCCGGCGAGGAAGCCTTCGGCGCGCTTGCGCTTTGTTTCGTAGTCGTGGGTGTCGATCTTCAGACGGAAACGAACCTCTTTGAGAATCGTGTTCGTCTGGTTGCGACGAGCTTCTTTCGCCTTCTGCGCCTCTTCGTACTTGAACTTGCCGTAATCCATGATCTTGGCAACGGGAGGCTTAGAGCTGGGAGCAACCTCGACCAGATCTAGATCTGCCTCTTGGGCGAGCTTGAGGGCGACGTCAATAGAGACGACACCAACTTGTTCACCGGCGGGTCCGACAAGACGGACCTCAGGGACTCGGATTCGGTCGTTGGTACGAGGATCGCTGATGCGTGTACTCCTTACAGTTCGTGATGCATTTCATGTACACCGTGTGCTTCATAGACACAGAGCGTTTCACAAATACAGTTCGGCGGATGCCGTGGCACGAAAGAGGATCATCATGCAGCAGAACACTGCAACACCCTTTAAAGCTGCAGAGCGAGCATCCGGAACAATTCACACAATCAGACAACTGATCACACGTACTGAACCGCAAGCGAACTATGCGGGGTGTAACTACCCGGTAACCTTGTATGCGGTTGACAGGTGGGAGAATCTCCACTTTCGTATCCGGGGCAAGCCCCGGGCCTGCATAAGGATAGCAGAGCGAACCCCAATTAGCGAAGGACATCATGAGCGAGCCCACCAATGACGACGTCAACGAAGCACGAGACATCTCCGAAGTGCCTGCGGTGGAGGTTATTAACACCGTTGCTGTGCACATGCTCAGTGCCGCCGCCGTAAAACTCGGGCTCTCAGATGGCCCAGACGCCGAATCGGAGAAAGACCTCGATGAAGCGCGCAAACTCATCAACGCTCTGGCTGGTTTTGTCACCGCTGCAGCGCCTGAGATCGGCGATCACCACGCTCGACCGCTTCGCGATGGGCTGCGTTCAGTGCAGCTGGCATTCCGCGAAGCATCGACGTTCCCGGATGCTCCCGGCCAAGGCCCTGGCGAGAAGTGGACCGGGCCGGTTAGCTAGAGCGGCGGCTCTGGAGCACGAACCACCTGCACAGCGAGTGAATCAACTGACTGCGCAATAAGTTCGGATGACGACCAGCGCTCGCGCATCCGGTCCATGGTCGCATCGAGAGCTTCGCGGTCTAGCCCCGGTCGCATGGCGATCTGAACGACCAGCTCAGGGCCGTGCAGCCGCGCGCCGGGATCGCCCGCGAGCAGCTGCACTTCGGCTACGTCGTTCTCGTCTGCGGCAGCTGCCGCAAATTCGTCACGCACGTCTGCGCGCAAATAGCTGGGAGTCCACGCGGTTGACTGCGCGATCGACCACAGTGCCGGTCGGCGGATGACGAACTCACTGTCGCTCAGCGGATCAATGATCACGAGGTCGGTATTTTCGCTCGCGGCGGCAAGAGCCACGCGGGTGCCTGCGGCAGGCACAGGCCGAGCTTCTGGGTTCCAGTTGCTCATCGCGCTGACGGAACTGAATACCGGCAGCACGGCGCGCCCATCGGGGCCTGTCACGGTCACGATCGACAGCTCTTGAGTCTTGTCGATCGTGAGCCCTGCGTCGGTGGTTGCCGTTTCCCCCGCTTTAGCGAGCAACGGGATGAGGAGGCGGGATTCACGGATAACGTCGACAACGTCAGCCTCGGTTGCATCACCCTGATGAAAACGGGTAATAATCGCCATGAGCGCCGCAGGTGCTGTGCCATCATCATCGGGCGTCGGATTGGGCTCGAACGAGCGGCCCTCCCACGGAGTGCCGGCGGAGTCTGTCGAATTCATGTCAGCGACCGATGCAGAGAATCGTTACTGCGACGAAACGTCGAGCGCTTCGGCGAGGGTGAACGCTTTTGCGTAGAGGGCCTTGCCAACGATTGCGCCCTCAAGCCCCTGAGGAACGAGCTGACGCAGCTCGATGAGGTCGTCGAGGCTCGAAACACCACCGGAGGCGATCACCGGGCGGTGGGTGCGTTCCATTACCTGGCGAAGCAATTCGATGTTTGGTCCCTGAAGCGTGCCGTCTTTGGTGACGTCGGTGACGACGTACCGGCAGCATCCAGCCGACTCGAGGCGGTCGAGGACCGTCCACAGGTCGCCGCCCTCTTGAGTCCAACCGCGGGCCGCGAGTGTTGTACCGCGCACGTCGAGGCCAACGGCGATCGCCTCACCGTATTCAGCAATGACGTGTGCTGCCCACTCGGGGTTCTCGAGTGCGGCTGTGCCAAGGTTGATCCGCTTGGCGCCGGTAGCAAGTGCAGCTTCCAGCGACTCGTCGTCACGGATGCCGCCAGAAAGTTCGATGTTGACGCGCTTCGGCGTCGACTTGATAACCTTCTTAATCATCGCTTGGTTGTTGCCGCGGCCGAAGGCAGCATCGAGGTCCACCAGGTGGATCCACTCAGCACCCTGGTCGACCCAGTCATGGGCCGCAGCGCTCGGGTCACCGTAGCTCTTCTCGGTTCCCGCTTCGCCCTGAGTGAGCCGAACGGCCTTGCCGTCAGCAACATCAACGGCGGGCAGAAGCGTGAGGCTGGGTGTTTTATTGAACTCGCTCATAGATTTGCTCTCTAAAGACCTGATCGCGGAACGCCGCGCACAAGCATCCGATTCTAGTGCACGTCGAACTGGCGCAAAATCAGAGGGTCTTCAACCAGTTGTTTAATAGTCGGATTCCCGCTTCGCCCGACTTCTCCGGGTGAAATTGAGTAGCCGTCAGGGGTCCGTTTTCAACGGCGGCGATGAAGCGACCGCCGTGGTCTGCCCAGGTCAACTTGGGTTGCGGAAAAGGGGGCTGAACGTCAAGCGTCCACTGCTGTACAGCGTATGAATGCACGAAATAGAAGCGCTCATCGCGGATCGAATCGAACAGCATTGTGTCGTCAGGGGTCTCGACGGTGTTCCACCCCATGTGGGGCAAAACTGACGCGCGTAACTTTTCTACAACACCCGGCCACTCATCCAGACCATTGGTCTGAACACCGTGCTCATCGCCCGAGGAGAACAGCACCTGCATTCCGACACAGATGCCCATCACCGGGCGACTTCCTGTAAGCCGTTTTTCAATGATCGCCCCGCCGTGCACCGATTCGAGCGCCGACATGACAGCGGCGAACGCTCCCACTCCGGGCACCAGAAGGCCGTCGGCGGCTTCAGCGACAGAACGATCTGCGCTGAGACGCACGTTCGCTCCCGCAGCCTCTAATGCCTTAGCGGCAGAGTGGATGTTGCCGGAACCGTAGTCGAGGATGACAACCGAGGGAGCTACCACTACAGTGCACCCTTGGTCGAGGGAATTCCGGTGACGCGAGCATCAGGCTCGACCGCACCGCGCAACGCGCGAGCAAAAGCCTTGAACTCGGCTTCAGCAATGTGGTGCGGGTCGCGGCCGCCCAAAACAGTGATGTGCACGGTTATGCCCGCATTGAAGCTAATCGCTTCAAAGACGTGGCGAACCATTGAACCCGTGAAGTGTCCGCCGATGAGGTGCATCTCGAAACCGGCAGGTTCGCCCGTGTGCACAAGGTAGGGGCGACCGGAAACGTCGACGACGGCGCGAACGAGTGCCTCGTCGAGCGGTACAAGTGCGTCACCGTAGCGAGAAATGCCAGCCTTGTCGCCGAGGGCCTGTTTGATCGCGAGACCCAACGCAATGCCGATGTCTTCCACCGTGTGGTGAACATCGATGTGAGTGTCACCGGTGGCTTTCACTGTGAGGTCGATCAGCGAGTGCTTCGAGAACGCCGTCAACATGTGGTCGTAGAAGGGCACGCTCGTCTCAATAGATGAGGTGCCGGTGCCGTCGAGGTTGATCGAGAGCTCAATGCTCGACTCGCTGGTTTCGCGCGTGATAGTCGCGGTGCGCTGTGAAGTCATTGTTCAACTCTACCGAGCGCTTGGAGGTCGGCCATCGCATCCAAGAAAGCGGTGGTCTCTGCTTCAGTGCCAGCAGTGACGCGCAAGTGGTTCGGGATGCCGACATCGCGGATCAAGATGTCTTGAATCAGAAGCTTGTGGAACAGCTCTTGCGGTTCTGCGACGTTGCCGAACAGCACAAAGTTCGCCTCGCTCGACACCGGGGTGAATCCCAAGGCTGCGAGCCCAGCACTCATGCGATCGCGCTGCGTTCTAATCTCGTCAACCATCGCGAGCATTTCGGGTGCGTGAGCAAGAGCGGCAACCGCGGCGGCCTGAGTGAGAGCGGAGAGGTGGTACGGCAAACGCACAAGACGCAATGCGTCGGCGATCGCTGGATCTGCTGCGAGGTAGCCGACTCGGGCCCCGGCAAACGCGAACGCTTTGCTCATGGTGCGCGAGACAATCAGTCTCGGTCGCCCGTCGAGCAGCATGAGCGCCGATTCACGGTCGGAGAACTCCGCGTAGGCCTCGTCGACCAGCACGATGCCATCGGTGGCGTCATAGGCGGCAGCGACTGTTGCATTGCTCACCGGGGTGCCGGTGGGGTTGTTCGGTGAGCAGAGGAAAACCACGTCGGGCTTGAGCTCAGCTATCGCGGCGACGACAGTCTCGGGCCTGAGGTCATAGGCAGCGTCTCGAGAGGCAGTGACCCATTCGGTGCCGGTTCCTGAAGCGATGATTGGGTGCATCGAGTAAGTAGGTGGGAAGCCAAGAACACGACGGCCAGGACCGCCGAAGGCCTGCAGCGTTTGCTGTAGGACTTCGTTCGAGCCGTTAGCGGCCCAGATGTTCTCGGCGGAGAGTCCGTGACCGAGGTAGGCGGCGAGTGCTTCTCGCAGCGCGGTGAACTCGCGATCGGGGTAGCGATTCGCCGTCATCACGGCCTTAGCGAGCGCCATCACGATGTCTGTAGCAACCGATTCGGGGATGGGATGCGTGTTCTCGTTGACGTTGAGTTGGATGCTCACCGGATCGGTGGGTGCACCGTAGGGCTTGAGGCCCCGAAGGTCATCGCGGATGGGAAGATCTGAAAGCGAAGTCACTCCACAATGTTAGATGCAGACGAGTCTCCAGCTGCACGCGCCTCTAAAAGCAGCCGAAGCATCTAGCGGGAGTGTCTAGCCACAATCTCTAGCTAATATCTGTAGCCAGATTCGCTATCCGGAGAAGCTGGCGGGGATCGCGAGCTGTTGGCCGGCGAACAAATCGGCGGACGGCAATTGGTTGATCTCGATCAGCTGGGCAACAACCTCACGAGGGTCGCGACCTGGCGCGTGCGTCTCGGCGATGTTCCAGAGAGACTGCCCTGCTGTGACATCGACATAAACGAACGCGTTCTCGTTTGACTCCAACGTTGCGGCTGCATCGCCGCCGTTGAGCGAGAACAACAGAGCGGCAATAACCAATGGCGTGGCCGCGAGCGTCATAAGAACGACACGGCCACGCGTGGTGAGGCGAAGACGTGGTGCGGACTGCCGAGCACGGGCTACCGCGTTGGGTGCAATCACTGCAGTTGACATCATTCTCTCCTCTAGGGGTTCTCGCACCCGACTCTCGGCCGGGAGGGCCGGGTGCGAAGCTGTGTTCCGAACATACATTCGAATTGTTCGAATTTCAAGTACATATTCGAACAAGCCACTGATATTACTCAGCGACACTCGAACAAATGTTTGTTTTTGGCTTCTTGTGCGGATACAGTTTCGAATGAGCCACTGACATTGGAATCGTTAGTGGCAGAAATCGAGGAATCGTGACTGACTCAACAGCCCCAAGCGGTGACGCCACAGAGCGTGGCACCCGGCGGCGTACCAGCCTGAGCGCGAAACAACTCGCGATCCTCGAAATGATTCAACGTGCCGTTGCTACTCAGGGGTACCCGCCGAGCATGCGCGAGATTGGGGATGCCGTTGGCCTCTCTTCGCTGTCGAGCGTCACCCACCAGCTGAACCAGCTAGAGCTCAGTGGCTACGTGCGTCGCGACCCCAACCGCCCACGGGCGATCGAAGTTCTCATTGACGTGCCAAGCGCGGTCGACGAATCCAGCATGATCAGCCCATCAATGGGTGACGCCGCTATGGTTCCTCTGGTCGGCCGTATCGCCGCCGGTATACCGATCACCGCAGAGCAGCACGTAGAAGAGGTATTCCCTCTCCCCCGCCAACTCGTCGGCAAGGGCGACCTCTTCATGTTGAAGGTCGTCGGAGATTCCATGATTGACGCCGCAATTTGCGACGGCGATTGGGTGGTCGTGCGTCAGCAACAGACCGCCGAAAATGGTGACATCGTTGCCGCAATGCTCGACGATGAAGCAACAGTCAAAGTCTTCCGTCAGCGCGACGGCCACACCTGGCTGCTCCCCCGCAACTCCAACTTTGAGCCGATCCTTGGCGATTATGCCCAAGTACTCGGCAAAGTCGTCACGGTGCTGCGCTCGCTTTAGCACTCGTCATTCCGACGCCAACGAGCGTCAAGCACTAGCTAGGAAGCGTTAGTCACAAACTCCTCAAGCTCCGGCAATCGTGCTGGGTGAACGAGCGCATTAACCAACGTGCCATCCTCGCGATAGTCTGTCGACAGCACACGACCCTGCACGTGCAGTCGCGAAATGACTTCACCGCGGTCATAGGGCACGAGCAGAGTGACCTCGACCTCGGGAGCTGGCAGCAGTTCCGCGATGCGCGCATTGAGCTCGTCGATGCCCTCGCCGGAGCGGGCAGAAACAAAAATGCCCGTCGGCTCAAGGCCACGAATCAGCAGTCGCTTGTCGTCATCCGCAAGATCACTCTTGTTGAACACAACAATCTCAGGGATGTCGCGAGCACCGAGTTCGCCGATGACATCGCGCACCGTGCTCAGCTGAGCGCCGGGATCGGGATGCGAGGCGTCAACAACGTGCACGATGACATCTGACTGCCCAATCTCTTCGAGCGTAGAACGGAATGCCTCGACCAGCTGATGCGGCAGGTTGCGCACGAAGCCGACGGTGTCACTGAGCGTAAACAGTCGACCGTCGGATGTCGCTGAACGCCGCACAGTGGCGTCTAGCGTCGCGAACAGGGCGTTTTCGACCAGCACGCCTGCACGGGTCAAGCGGTTGAGCAGACTCGATTTGCCTGCGTTTGTGTAACCGGCGATTGCGACGCTGGGCACCTCGAAGCGGTCACGGTTGGCACGCTTCGCTTCACGAGCAGGTGCGAACCCCTTGATCTGCTTGCGCAAGCGTGCCATGCGCGTGTGGATGCGGCGGCGATCGAGCTCGATCTTGGTCTCACCTGGACCACGGCTACCCATACCGGCACCCGCGCCACCGACCTGGCCACCGGCCTGACGAGACATCGATTCGCCCCAACCACGCAATCGCGGAAGCAAGTATTCCATTTGAGCGAGCTCTACTTGCGCTTTACCTTCGCGACTTGTCGCATGCTGGCTGAAAATGTCGAGGATGACGGCTGTGCGGTCGATCACCTTCACGCCAACAACGTCTTCGAGTGCGCGACGCTGGCTCGGAGCGAGCTCCGTATCAGCGATCACCGTGTCAGCGCCCGTGGCAGCCACCACGTCTCGCAGTTCGATCGCTTTGCCCTTGCCGAAGTATGTGCTCGGGTCGGGGTGTGAACGGCTCTGCAAGAGGCCGTCGAGGACCACTGCGCCCGCTGTCTCCGCCAGAGCGGACAACTCGCGCAGCGAATTCTCGGCATCGCGCAGAGAACCTTGACCGTAAATTCCGATGAGAACAACGTTCTCAATCCTCAACTGACGGTATTCGACCTCGGTGACATCGTCTAGCTCGGTCGAGAGACCTCGAACACGCTTCAGCGCCTGACGATCGTCTCGATCAAACTGGTCGCCGTCTCGATCTGACTCATAGTGAGCATCTGATTGGAGCGCTTGCGCGCCAGATGCACCGGAACCGAAGCGCGTTACCGCAGCATGATCCGAGCCTTCGCTGGAGAGAACACGGTCGACGGAACGCTCGGCGTCGTCGTCGCCGTTGTTGGCCTCGATACTGGTTTCTGTCGTGTTTCGCGTCATTGGGTTAACCCTACTTCTCTAGTATTCGGTAAGTTCTGTGCATGGCTAACGAGCATTACTTCTCGTCAACACCCGAGAGTGATCTCACGTTGCGGACGATTCACGCGACCATTGCTGGCGTCGAGCGTGAACTTGTCACGTCTAATGGGATCTTCAGCCCCGCGCACATTGACGCGGGAACCCAAGTTCTCTTGTCGAACGTGCCAGCGCCGCCTCCGGGAGGTAACTTGCTTGATCTCGGGTGCGGTTGGGGTCCGATGGCGCTCACCCTTGCCCTCGAATCACCTCATGCAACGGTGTGGGCGGTGGACGTCAACGAGCGCGCACTGGATCTGGTGCGCGCAAACGCCAAGAAATTGTCCATACCGAATATTAACGCGGTTCTGCCCCAGGATGTTCCCGAAGACATAACATTTATGTCTATTTGGTCGAACCCGCCCATCCGTGTTGGCAAGACCGAGCTTCACAATATTCTCGAAACCTGGCTGCCCAGACTCGAAATGGATGCGGATGCCTGGCTCGTCGTGCAACGCAATCTGGGATCAGATTCTTTACACCGCTGGATGGAATCCGCATTCCCCGAGGACTTCACATTCAGCCGGGCCGCAATCAGCAAAGGATACCGCCTACTGCGGGCACACAAACGCGCAACAGAATCCAGCTAACAGAGCCTTCGTCCGCTCAGCGGCGTGGATGCTCGCTGGCGGCCGTTCACGCGCGCTCGGCCGCGCAGTTGCTTGCTACGCCAGTTCGAGGCTGCCGGTGTAGACCAGCTCAGCGGGTCCGCTGAGCGACACATGCTCGCCATCCTCCGTCGGGAACATGCGCACAACGACTGTGCCGCCCGGAACGGCAACTCGCCACTGGTGCGGCGCGTTGGGGCCCGCGTAGTGGCGAATGGCAAGCGCTGCCGCGACCGCTCCCGTGCCACACGACTGGGTCTCGCCGCTGCCTCGCTCATGCACGCGCATCCGAATCGAACCGACTCCGTCTTTGACCATCGGCTCAGCCGGAACAACGAACTCAACGTTTGCACCATTTTCTGGCAGCGGGTCAATGATGGGGACATAGTTGAGGTCGACACGATCAAGCTCGTCTTCTTCAGCCAAGGCGACAACAACGTGGGGATTGCCGACGTTAATACCGAGCCCTGGACGCGCGACGTCAAGCTCTTTGGCACGAACGAGGGGCTCTCCGCCATCGAGTTTCCAGCGGCCCATATCGGACTGATAGCCGGCCATGTTGCGCTGCACATCGCGCACTCCGCTGCGTGTGCCAATCGGCAAAGTGTCGCCTGGCTCAAAAACAACGAAGCCGTTTTCGGCAAGATAGTGCGCGAAGACACGGATGCCGTTGCCACACATCTCAGCAATACTTCCGTCGGCATTGCGGTAATCCATGTACCACTCAGCGTCAGCGTCTTCGGCTAGCGCCGCGGCTCCCACGTCAATATTGCGTGAGCGAACTGCGCGAATAACCCCATCGGCGCCCACACCAAAACGGCGGTCGCAGATAGCCGCAACCTGCTGCGGAGTGAGGTCGAGCTCACCATCGGGATCGGCAAACAGAACAAAATCGTTGCCGGTTCCCTGACCTTTAGTGAAGTTAAGCGTCGCCATGCACACCATTCTCCCCCATCACGATCGCCAGAGCACGCTGCGCACGCTCAGGGTCGTCGTACTGAAGCCAGCAACACTGGTCGTAGCGCTTGAACCAGCCTACTTGGCGGCGCGCGTAGCGGCGAGTGAGAGCCGCAGTCTGCTCGATTGCCTCCGCCTCAGTGAGCGTGCCATCCAACTGTTCGATGGCTTGCGCGTACCCGATTGCGCGGGCCGCGGTGACACCCAAGCCTTGTGGACGAAGCTCACGAAGCTCACGAAGCTCACGAAGCTCCTCGAGGAGGCCCGAATCCCACATGCGGCGAACACGCTCATTGAGTCGAGCGACTAGTTCGTCGCGGGGGGCCGCGATGCCGAGGATGTGCGCCGGCGTCCACAATTTCTGTTCTTGAGGCAGTCCTGCACCGAATGGTTTGCCCGTAATCTCGATGACTTCGAGCGCTCGAACGATTCTGCGACCGTTGCTCGCGCCGATAGATTGCGCCGCGTCGGCATCCAACTCCCGCAATCGTCGAAACAGGATGCCAACGCCGAGTGCTTCTAGCTCGGCCTCAAGTCGTGCCCGAACATGGGGATCGCGGGCCGGAAACTGGAAGTCATGGATGACGCTCGACACGTAGAGGCCAGAGCCTCCGACCAAGATCGGCACCTGTCCTGCACCTTGGATCTCGCGGATGATCGTGCGAGCGTCTGACTGATATTGGGCGACGCTGGCATCGTCTGTTGGATCAAGAACGTCGAGCAGATGATGCGGGATGCCGCGGCGTTCCGCGACGGGGAGCTTGGCTGTGCCGATATCCATTCCGCGGTAGAGCTGCATCGCATCAGCGTTGATGATCTGTGCTGGTATTCCTCGTTGAGCGAGTGCTTCGGCAAGGTCGAGTGAGAGCTCCGACTTGCCGGTGCCTGTTGCGCCGACAATAACGACGAGGTCGTGAGTTATGCCGCCAAGCTCAGCCGCACCGTCAGGCCTAGCGGAGGGAGTCTGTGGGGTCATAGATTGGCGTTGTCGAGACACGGATTGTCGGGAGCCCGAGCGATACCCGCGGACCGGCCTCGCTTGTTGCGGCGCTCGTTGGCACTCCGCAGGACTCGGCTTGCGCGCGATCCCACGCGTCACCTGCGGTGGTGCGACGAATGTCGAGCACACCGCCGGCGGGAGTATCGGCAACAAGGTGGAAGGCTGCAGCTTCGGTGATCGTCAGAGTGACGACATCCCCGGGACGGGGCGTTGCGCTGCCGTCGAGAATATCAAAGTGAACAAGTCGCGAGTCTTCTGCGCGACCCGAAAGCCTAGCGGTCTCGGCCTGCTTGCGCCCTTCGGTAGCTGTGACCATGACCTGCACGGTGCGACCGATTTGTTTGTCGTTCTCTTCCCGCGAAATGCGGTCTTGGAGCGCCGCAAGTCGTTCGTAGCGTTCCTGAACGATCTCTTTGGGGATCTGGTCGTCCATCGTGGCTGCTGGGGTCCCCGGTCGGATGGAGTACTGGAACGTGTAGGCGGAGGCAAAGCGCGACTCTTCCACTACGCGCAGGGTCTCTTGGAAGTCTTCTTCGGTCTCGCCCGGGAATCCGACGATGATGTCTGTGGTGATTGCAGCGTGCGGCATCTGGGCGCGAACTCGGTCGAGGATGCCAAGGAATTTGGTTGAGCGGTAGCTACGGCGCATTGCTTTGAGAATGCGGTCTGACCCCGACTGCAGCGGCATGTGGAGTTGCGGCATCACGTTGGGCGTTTCGGCCATGGCGTCGATGACGTCGTCGGTGAATGCTGCTGGATGCGGGCTGGTGAAGCGCACGCGTTCGAGGCCTTCGATTGCTCCGGCCGCGCGCAGGAGCTTGCTGAATGCCTGGCGATCGCCAAATTCAACACCGTAGGAGTTGACGTTCTGCCCGAGCAGAGTTACTTCGATGGCACCGTCGTCGACGATGGCTTGCACTTCAGCGAGGATGTCGCCGGGGCGTCGATCTTTCTCTTTGCCTCGCAGCGCGGGAACGATGCAGAACGTGCAGGTGTTGTTGCAGCCTACTGAGATCGATACCCAGGCGCTGTGAGTGGATTCTCGTCTGGCGGGAAGCGTCGAGGGAAATACATCGAGTGACTCAAGGATCTCGAGTTGCGCCTCTTCGTTGTGGCGGGCGCGTTCAAGTAGTGCCGGCAGTGAACCCATGTTGTGGGTTCCAAACACCACATCGACCCAGGGCGCTTTGTCGAGGATGACGTTCTTGTCTTTTTGGGCAAGGCATCCGCCGACGGCAATTTGCATGCCTTCGTGTTCCCTTTTGACGCTGGCGAGCATGCCGAGGTTGCCGTACAGCTTATTGTCGGCATTCTCGCGAACCGCGCAGGTGTTGATGACGACGACGTCTGCTTGACCCTCGGTTGCTCGGATGTATCCGGCTGCTTCAAGAGAGCCGCTGAGCCGTTCGGAGTCGTGCACATTCATCTGGCACCCGTAGGTGCGCACCTCGTAGCTGCGCGGGCTAGCAAGTTTTTCGTCAATCATGTCTTCCACCTTAAGCCTCTGAGAGGACTTAGTTTGACGGTGCTCTAGCGAAAGACGGGGCCACTGGAGGATTCGTCGGAACCAGACGCAAGCGCTGCGGTCACTGCTGCTGAGACGACGGAGCCAGAGTAGCCCTTGCGCATAAGGAAGCCGGTGAGTCGGCGCTTCGCAGTGACGCCATCGAGCGAGCGAAGCTGAGGGGCACGTTTGAGTGCAATCTCGGTCGCGCGCTCTTGCTCTTCGTCTCGATCATCATCAAGCACGGCAGAAATATGCTCTTGGTCAATCTTGCGGCGTCGCAATTCGGCGCGGATCGCTGAGGCTCCGAGCTTTTTGCGGTCGCGCAGCGTTCGCGTGAGTGTCTCTGCAAGCGCGGCGTCGTCGAGTAGGCCACAGTTCTCTAGCCGCTCGACTTCACTATCGATGTCTTCTGACTCAAATTCTCGGGTTCCCAGAAACTGCGTCATCTCGTGTGATGACATGCCACGTCGAGCTAGCGCCCGCATGCTGACGCGACTGATCTCTGAAAAGCCGTCGCGCGCTTGTCGTCTTTGCGCTTTCGACTGCGCGTGAACTGGCTCCGCTTCCGGCTCCACAGCATCCGCTTCTCGCGACTGCTCGCCAGTTTGTGCTGAGGTGAAGTCGGCCATGGTCGGGAGTGCACGAACGGGCGCGAGAGCGACCACGGGCGCCCCCGCATCCGTGTCCGGGTTCGTGTCTGCGCCTGTGTTCGTGTCAGCGCGTGTGTCCATGGATGAATCCGCCCCTGTGTAGGTTTCAGCTACGCCGGCGCTCGATTCGGATACTGATGACTCCTCCGACGACGAAGCTGTCGCTGTCGTTTCGGTGTGTTTGGTGCCAGAACGGTTGCCAAACAGGTTGATGACTGGTGCGAGGTATTCCTCGTCGGAGGGAGTCATGGTTGAACCTACTGGCCTACGGCCGTTTTGAGTGGCATGGTTGCGTTGTCAGCTACCGGCAGCACTGGCCCGTCAGCTTTGGCACTGGCCTGTGCAACTTTCTCCGCCTTTTCAGCCTTAACCGCAGCATCCGCGACAGCTTTCGCCTCGCTCGCGTTTGCGGCTTTCGCTTCTGCACCCACCCCAAGCTTGCGCATGATCTTCTGCTCGATCTCGAGCGCGATGGCCGGGTTTTGGAGCAGGAATGCACGAGACTTTTCTTTACCCTGACCGAGCTGATCGCCGTCGTAGGTGTACCAGGCGCCCGATTTACGCACGATTTCGTGATCTACACCGAAGTCGATGAGGCTACCTTCGCGAGAAATTCCGATGCCATAAAGGATGTCGAACTCCGCCTGCTTGAATGGCGGGGCCATCTTGTTCTTGACGACTTTGACTCGCGTGCGGTTACCTACAGCATCCGTGCCGTCTTTCAGCGTTTCGATACGGCGAATATCAAGTCGAACGGAGGCGTAGAACTTGAGCGCCTTACCACCAGCGGTGGTTTCGGGGCTACCAAAGAAGACACCGATCTTTTCACGCAACTGGTTGACGAAGATCATGGTGGTATTGGTCTGGCTGAGGCCACCGGTGAGCTTACGCAGAGCCTGTGACATGAGTCGAGCCTGAAGACCAACGTGCGCGTCACCCATCTCTCCTTCAATTTCTGCACGGGGAACAAGAGCCGCAACCGAGTCGATAACAATGAGGTCAATGGACCCGCTTCGCACCAGCATGTCGGCGATTTCAAGCGCCTGCTCACCGGTGTCAGGCTGGGAAACCAGCAGCGCGTCGATGTCTACGCCAAGCTTTGCAGCGTATTCAGGGTCGAGCGCGTGCTCGGCATCAATAAAGGCGGCAATTCCGCCATTACGCTGAGCATTGGCGATCGCATGCAAAGTTAGCGTCGTCTTACCCGAGGACTCCGGACCGTAGATCTCTACAATTCTTCCCCTGGGAAGCCCCCCTATGCCCAGCGCGACATCCAGAGCGATTGAGCCGGTGGGGATTACCTCGACCGGAGCGCGCTCATCGCTGCCGAGGCGCATAACCGAGCCTTTGCCGAACTGGCGGTCAATTTGAGCGAGAGCTGTCTCGAGGGACTTCTCGCGGTCTGCTGCTGATGGCATTACATCTTCTCCATTGGTCGTAGGTTGCTGCCCATAGGCTGTCGCGATTCGTGTGGACCGGTGATGCAAGGTCCGCAACCTCCCGACAAAGGCTGTGTTACTAAATGCCACGTTACGTGCCTGATCTGACATTCCAGAGAAGCGACGTGCCGTGTGCGCCCAAAAGTTGTATTCGATTGGATGTTAGGGGGAAGACTAACAAGATCGAACAGATGTTCGAACCCACCACGCGGGCGCGGAGCTACTGATTCTTGGGTTCGCGTTGCCCAACACCGTAGCGGCGCTCCGACGGAACATCCATCGCATCGCACAGCGCAGCCCACACTTGGCGCGCGGGAACACCGCGAGACAGTGCTTGAGCGGCAGTGACACTACCGACAGAACCCAAGACCTGATCGTTGACGAGCACCCGACCATAGGGTTCGCCAAACTCATCGGCGACAGCCGTCCAAAACTCACTCACTCGCATGCGACCACCCTATGCTTGCCTGGCTTAAGCAACGAATGCCCCGCTCCTGCAGGAGCGAGGCATTCGAGGTGCACTATTTAGCGCGAAACCAAGGTCGAATCGAACTCGGCAACGAGCTCATCGGGCAGAGTATCGGGGATCATCGTTGCACCTTCAATAACGGCGAGACGATCGCCAACCTCACGCATGATTACGGAGATCGGTGTATCGAGGGCTTCGGCTACCGAAGCAAGAATTTCAGAGCTGGCCTCTTTTTGACCCCGCTCAACCTCACTGAGGTATCCGAGCGCAACGCTCGCTTTGCTTGCGACCTGACGAAGGGTGCGTCCCTTTTGCAGGCGCACGTCGCGGAGAACGTCACCGATTTCTTGACGGACTAGAACCATTGGACCCTCCCTTAATGTTCAGTGATAGAAAAGCTTACCGTGCTGAAACTGTAGCTAATTCCATCTGTATATGTGTTGTGAGTACATAGTCTGTAATCAAAAAGAGTTCCCAGATATTCCCGCTACGGGGCACTAACTTCGTCCGCCTCGACGGGTTCGCGCTCCATCCACTGCTGGCGATGCTTGAGAAACAGGCCAAGTGCGAGGAAGCCGACAAGTGAAATATAGGCGATCGCCGCAAACGGACTCGTCACCAGCGCACTGAGATCACCCTGGCTGATAGCGAGTGCCTTGCGCAGCTGAGTCTCGGCCATGGGGCCAAGAATTCCGCCAATTACCATCGGCGCCACAGGATATCCGAAGCGTCGCATGAGGAACCCGACAAGACCTACGACCAGCAGAATCAGAACATCAAGGTAGTTGAAGTTCATCGCGAATGCACCAAGAGCAGCGAACAACAGGATGCCGGAGTAAAGATACGGGCGCGGCACTTGGAGTACTTTCACCCAGATGCCGACGAGCGGGAGGTTGAGCACGAGCAACATGATGTTGCCGATATATAGACTCGCAATCAATGCCCAGACGAGAGCGCTCTGGTTCTGAAACAGCAGCGGTCCTGGTTGAATTCCGTACGACTGGAATGCCGACAGAATGATCGCCGCCGTGGCCGTAGTGGGCAGCCCCAGAGTCAGCAGGGGAACAAGCACTCCCGCGGCCGCAGCGTTGTTTGCCGATTCGGGGCCAGCAACTCCTTCAATCGCTCCCTTGCCAAACGCTGCTTTTCTGTCTTTCTTGGCCAGCCGCTTCTCTGCAGCGTACGAGAGGAAGGTTGCGACATCCGCCCCGCCAGCGGGAATGGTGCCGATTGGAAAGCCGATCGCCGTGCCGCGCAACCACGGGCGCCAGGACAGAGCCCAGTCTTCTTTGCTCATCCAGTTGCGCCACCCCTTGGTAACCGGGATCAGAGTGACCGGACCAGACTTGAGACGAGAAGCGACGTACAGAGATTCTCCAACGGCGAAGAGGCCGACAGCGATCAGAACCACGTCGATTCCATCGGCAAGAACAGGAACCCCTCCGGTGAAACGCTGCTGGCCAGTGAGGACCTCCGTGCCTACGAGTCCCAGAAAGAGCCCAAGTCCCAGCGACAGCATTCCGCGTGAAACGGACTTCCCCATGAGCGCGCCAACCGTCGTAAAGGCAACGATCATGAGCGCGAAGTAATCAGGTGGCCCAAGGGTTACGGCCCAACGCGCCAGAATCGGCGCCACAAGAGTGAGCCCCACTGTGGCAACACTGGCTGCAATAAAGGATCCGATTGCCGCTGTCGCCAGCGCTGCTGCCCCGCGACCCTTTTTCGCCATCTTGTTACCTTCGAGCGCGGTGACGATGGACGCCGATTCTCCGGGTGTATTCAGAAGAATCGAGGTCGTTGATCCGCCATACATTCCACCGTAGTAGATGCCCGCAAACACGATAAGTGCTGCTGTGGGGTCGAGCGTGTAGGTAATCGGGAGCAACAGCGCCACGGTCATTGCGGGTCCGATCCCGGGGAGAACACCGACCGCAGTGCCTACCACAACGCCGAAAAAAGCGAAGAGGAGGTATTCCGGCTGAAGGGCGGTCGCGAAGCCCGCCATGAGCTGACCAAAATTATCCATCAGAAAAAGGGAATCCAATCGAGTAGTGGTCCTGCCGGGAGTGAAAGTCCGAGCAACCGACCGAAGAGAAAGTAGATCGTGAAGGCGAGGGCTAGTGCGATCGGGATCGCCCAGCGCAGTTGCCTAGCGCCAAGACTCCACGCCGCTCCGGCAAACAGCAGCGCTGCTGCAAACGGCCATCCAATGAACTGGATGAGATAGGCATGAGCTGTAAAGAAGGCTATGAGCTTGCCGACCGTCACCCAGTCAGTTTCAGGCGAACTATCGATGTCTTCGCCCTCCTCAGCCTCGCCTAATCGACCTCTCCGCACGCCAACAAAAACTGCGATGCCGCCGCACAGCAACAACGCCCCCACTAGGTAGGGAAAGGATCGCGGGCCCAGCGTGTTACTTGAGATAGGAATTCGGATGAAGTTGGCGGCGATGAGAACGTAAATTCCGATGCCCGCTGCAAGAGCAGCGAAAAGGTACTCGCCGATCGGAATGCGTCGGCTAGAACTACTTTCGGAAACGGAGTGGGGCTCGCCCGGCGCCGAGACGCCGGACGAGCCTGACTGTGGAGATGTCATGAACTAACCGATGAGCCCAATGTCTTTGAGCACAGCGGTGACATCGGTGATGTTTTGCGTGACGTAGTCATCGAAATCATCGCCAGCCAAGAATGCGTTGGTCCATCCCTTGGATTCAAGCGTTTCTTTCCAGGCTTCGCTTTCGGCAATCTTCGTCACGAGGTCGATCAGTTGTTGACGCTCGCTGTCGGAAATTCCGCCCGGCGCGAGAACGCCTCGCCAGTTGGTGATTTCAAGGTCATAGCCTGAGTCGATGATCGTAGGCACATCGGGGAGAAGCTCGCTTGGCACCGCACTCGACACCGCAAGCGCCCGAAGCTCGCCCGCCTTGACCTGCTCAGCAAACTCGCTCACTCCCGAAATTCCTGCAGAAACCTTGTTTCCCAGAAGCAAAGTGACAGCCTCGCCACCACCCGCATTGGGAATGTAATTGAGTTTCTGGTTGATTTCGCTGGCGTTCTGACCCGCTTCCTTCAAGAGTTGCGCAGCCAAAATGTGATCGACACCTCCAGCGGAACCACCCGTAATCGAGACGTCTTTACCATTGGCGATCATGTCATCCACGAGATCGCTGAGCGTCTCGTATGGCGATGACTTCGGCACCACAATCACCCCGGCTTCTTCAGTGAGGCGAGCAATCGGAGTCGTTTGTTCCAGACGCACTTCGGAGCTGTTGGTCTCCACCGCACCAACCATCACGAAGCCGGTGAGCATGAGAGTGATCGGATCGTTTTCATTCGCCAGCGAAGACAGGCCGATCGTGCCACCCGCACCGCCAATGTTGGTAACGGGCGCGGAGTTGATCAGCCCCTCACTGGTACCGACCTCAGCAAGCGCCCGGCCGGTCTGATCCCATCCACCTCCAGGGTCTGCGGGGACAATGATGTTGACGGACGACAATGCGGCAGGCTCGCCGCCTGAGTCTGATGGTGACGAACCGGTCGCGCAGCCGACGAGGCTAAGAGCTGACAGGCCAACGACAACGGTAATTGCCCCGTGCCGCCATGATGATTGCTGTGAACGTGCAGAAATGCGCATTGCTCCTCCTTGAGCTAAACGGATGATGTGTCGACGGCTTAGCCGCAGCACGCCTCACACGCTAGGGAAAGCCGAGCCATAACGGAACGATGCGGACATAGTGGTTATTTTGGTCGTTCTGTACCCAAAATGGGATGCTCGATTGCCACGAGCAGTGCACTATTTCGTGCACACTAGTCGGGTGGCCCGGTCGATGAAGCTCCGCACACAATTGCTGCTCTTGCAGTTGGCAATCGTGCTCGTCGCGGTGCTGGGAACAGGTTTCGTTGCCGGATGGTTGCAGGAACAACAACTCCGCGAGGCCTACCGCGATCGTATGATCGCCGTCGCTCAATCTGTCGCCACGCTTCCTGCGATCATTAATGCGCTCGACGACACTCAGCCAAGCGCTACCGTTCAGCCCATCGCGGAGGTCGTGCGCGAGGCATCCGACGTGACCTACATCGTCGTGGTCGACAATGACGGTGTGCGTCTGTCCCACCCGAACCCAGAGAGAATTGGCAAGCAAGTTTCCACCGATCCGTCTGGTGTGCTCGCTGGAGAAATATACGTCGGAACGCAGACAGGCACCCTCGGTGAATCATGGCGCGTCAAGGTTCCGATTACTGACGGAAACCGCATCGTGGGCGCGGTGTCAGTCGGGATTCTTGAGTCAAATCTGCGCAGTGATTTTCTCGGCAGCTCTGCATCGCTGTTCGTCACGATCGGGGTCGCCGCTGCCTTCGGCGTGGTCGGCGCGGCCTGGGTCACCTCAGTGATCCGCCGGCGCATCTACGGGCTTGAGCCCGACGAAATTGTCGGACTGCTCGAGGCACGCGAGGCCATGCTGCACGGAATGCGTGAAGGACTAGTCGCATTGGATGAGCATGGTCGAGTCGCGCTCATCAACGACGCCGGGGCACACCTGCTTGGCCTTGATAATCAGAACAACATCGTCGGAAAGCCAGCTTTGGAAGTGCTGAGCAACGAACTTGTGCACATGCTCGATGATGAAGAGTCACGCCAGCGGCTCGTGCTTGCGGGCGAACGCGTGCTCTTGGTTCAGTGCGACTCTGCACGAATCGGTGACCGCCTGCTGGGTTCCGTGTTCATTCTCCGAGACAACACCAAGCTGCACGCACTCATGCGAGACCTCGACGGCGCACACGACCTCGCCGACGGACTCCGGGTGCAAGCCCACGGCTTCGCGAACAAGCTCCACGTAATCAGCGGCCTCCTCGAACTAGGCCATATTTCCGAAGCCGTATCGTTCATTGAACGCGTCGGAGAGGGAGGAACGCTTTCCAGCGTGACGAGCGAGAGTGGAATTCGCGACCTTGAAATTGCCGCGCTCCTACTGGTGAAGCAGATGCGCGCACACGAGCGCGGAATCAATCTCGAACTCGACCCCACATCCATACTCGCCCCGCTTACTGCGCACGCCAGTGCGGAGGCGCTGCGGGATGACTTGCTGACAGTGTTGGGAAACCTCGTTGATAACGCCGCCGAAGCTTGTGCGTCAGGCGCCACCGTCCGCGTCTTGGTGGCGGAAAACGGTGGGTGTGTCGAGATCGAGGTTTCCGATGATGGTCCAGGTATCCCCAAAAAACTGCAGACCAAGGTGTTTGCGCCAGGATTCTCGACGAAAAGCCCCACCCCCGGTCTTGTCGCCTCAACCCGGGGCATCGGACTAACGCTCGTGGAACGGATCGCTCATCGCCATGGCGGCGAAGCGAAAGTGAAGGAGTCCACAATCGGGGGCACGACGATCTCTGTGCGTCTGCCGTTCAACGAGGACACCACACCCCGCAGGGCGCCTAGCGCGGTGGGTATCTTATGACGTTTCCCATCAGAGTCCTTGTCGTCGACGACGACTTTGCGGTTGCGCAGCTACACCGCCAATTCGTTGATGCTCATGATAAATTCGAGGTGGTCGCTGAGGCGCACACCGGTGCTGCCGCGCTAGATGCAATCGACCGCTTGGACCCTGACCTGGTGCTTCTCGACGTATACCTGCCTGACTTTTCTGGCCTCGAAGTCCTCAATCGACTGCGAGTGGAACGCGCCCGCTATACCGAAGTTATCGCCGTGACTGCGGCTCGGGATCTCACTAGTGTGCGTCAAGCTCGCGCAAACGGCGTGCGGCATTATTTGGTCAAGCCGTTCACTGCCATGGCTCTTCGAGAACGCCTCGACGAAGTCGCCCGGTCGCACGAAGCTCTTGGCAGTGTACGCCGCGTCGAGAGTCTCAGCCAGAACGCTGTAGACGACCTAATCTTAGGATCGCATCAGAGCCGGACGATGCCGCCAAAAGGTCTCTCAGCGGCTACCTTGCAGCTCGTGTCCACAACTCTTGGCAATGCGTCAACCGACCTGTCCGCCAGCGAAATCGCCGCCGCAATAGGAATGTCCCGAGTCGGCGCACGGCGCTACCTTGAACATCTCGTCCGGGTCGGAACCGCTTTAGTTGAGCCGCGCTACGGCACCACAGGGCGTCCCGAGCATCGCTATCGAGTGCGCTGAAACCTAGCAGAGTTCAGTTCGCGGCCGTGAGGTGCTCATACAGGCACTCCAGAGCGGCGTGAACCGCCTGCACACGAATCTCGTTACGATCCCCCGTGAATTCGAAACCGCGAGTCTCCACAAAGTTCGTCGCCGCAAATCCGATGAACACAGTGCCAGGGATCTTGCCCTCGTGCGATTCTGGGCCGGCGACTCCCGTGGTTGCCAAACCGAAGGTTGCCTGCTGCTCACCGACCCCGAGCAGGCCACGCACGCCGGTAGCCATGTGAGCTGCGACATCCGGATGCACGGTGCCATGGATCGCCAACAGGCTCGCATCGACGCCAAGAACTTGATGCTTGATGGCTGTGTTGTACGCGACTACTGCGCCGTTGAGCACGGCCGATGCCCCCGGCACCGCAACCAACTGTGCGCAGAGAAGCCCACCAGTCAGTGACTCAGCCAATGCAATCGTTTGTCGATGTTCGGTGAGAATCGCCACGATCTTTGTGGCGAGTTCTTCAGTAGTCACTGGTGAAGGGTCACGCTCCTGGATTAGATTTTCTGTTGTGGCGCCACGCTTGCCACAGGTATTCGACCCCCGTGTAGACCGTCAGTACGACAGCGATCGCCATGACTGACCAGTTAAGCCACACAATCCACGTGCCGACAACGGTGAACAACGGAACCAGGAAGAGTGAGATGGCGACCGCTTGTACGACCGTCTTGAGCTTGCCGCCGCGGGAGGCGGGAATCACGACTCGGGAAAGAACTGCGAAACGGAAGATTGTGATGCCGAACTCGCGCACAAGAATGAGTACGGTGACCCACCACGGCAATTCGCCAAGGATCGAGAGCGCTACCAGCGCTCCGCCGATGAGCAACTTGTCAGCGATCGGATCGAGGATGATTCCGACGTTGGTGATGAGGTTGCGGTGGCGAGCCAGATAGCCGTCGAGGCTGTCGGTCACGATCGCGAAAATGAATAGCCCGGCTGCTAGGTAGCGAATGACGCCCATCTCGCCGTCATCGAGCAGCAAGAGCCAGATGAAGAGGGGTGCGAGGAAGATTCGCACAACCGTGATGATGTTGGCGATGTTGGCGTTTGAGGCCGGAGTGTCGCCGTCGCGAATCATTCGCCCGCGCATAGAACTAGTGCGTTCGGGCGGAGCGGACTGTGAAACTGGTTGGTCGCTCACGCGATCACTCCCGATCGGTCAAGTTCCAAGCGTCCTCGTCTGAGCCGCCTTCTACTTCATCGTATCCGCTGAGCGATTCTTCCACAGCGTCGACCGGCGCCGGTTCGTCTTCACCGCGCAGTCGAGCGAGTACTGCGGGTAGCTGTTCAGCGCTCACGAGTACATCGCGAGCCTTGGATCCCTCGGAGGGCCCAACGATCTCGCGCGACTCCAGTAGGTCCATCAGACGGCCTGCTTTGGCGAAACCGACGCGAAGTTTGCGCTGCAGCATTGAGGTTGATCCGAACTGCGTGCTGACAATAAGTTCTGTTGCCGCAAGCAGTACCTCAAGGTCATTCCCGATGTCGGCGTCGATATTCTTCTTCTCAGCGACAACGGCAACATCGTTGCGGTATTCAGGCTGCGCCTGAGCAATAACGTGCTGCACGATCTCGGCAACTTCGCTCTCGGGAACCCACGCGCCCTGCACACGGATCGCTTTCGAAGCCCCCATCGGCAAGAAGAGTGCATCGCCCTGACCAATGAGTTTGTCGGCGCCAGGCTGATCGAGGATCACTCGTGAGTCAGTCATGCTCGACACCGCGAATGCCAGTCGAGACGGCACGTTGGCCTTGATAAGACCGGTAACCACATCAACGCTTGGTCGCTGGGTTGCCAGCACCAGATGAATTCCGGATGCTCGCGCCAACTGAGTGATTCGAACGATCGAGTCTTCAACGTCACGCGGCGCAACCATCATGAGGTCAGCCAACTCATCTACGACGATCAGCAGGTACGGATACGGCTTCAGTTTGCGCTGGCTGCCCTCGGGCAGCTTGATCTCGTCGGCGACAACTGCGCGGTTGAAGTCGTCGATGTGGCGGTAGCCGAAGCTCGCCAAATCGTCGTACCGCATGTCCATCTCTTTCACGACCCAAGCAAGCGCTTCTGCTGCTTTCTTGGGGTTGGTGATGATGGGCGTGATGAGGTGGGGAACTCCCGCATAGATCGAGAGTTCAACGCGCTTGGGGTCGATGAGCACCATGCGGACCTCGGCAGGCTTAGCGCGCATCAGAATAGAGGTGATCATCGAGTTCACGAAGCTCGATTTACCCGAACCCGTGGAACCAGCCACCAACAGGTGGGGCATCTTGGCGAGATTCGCAACAACGAATCCACCCTCGACGTCTTTTCCGAGGCCGATCGTCATCGGGTGCTCACTCTTGGTGCTGGCGCTTGAGCGCAGCACATCACCGAGCGAGACAATCTCGCGATCCTTGTTCGGAATCTCAACACCGATAGCGCTCTTGCCCGGGATGGGCGACAGAATGTTGACTTCGTTGCTGGCGACCGCGTAGCTAATGTTGCGAGCCAACGCGGTAACGCGCTCGACCTTTACTCCGGGACCAAGCTCCAGTTCGTAGCGCGTAACCGAGGGGCCACGGCTAAAGCCGGTGACCGTTGCGTCGACACTGAACTGCTTGAGAACCTCGGTGATTGACGCAACAACCTCATCGTTGGCGGCGGAACGTGACTTGGGAGGCGTTCCTGCTGACAGCATGGATGCCTGGGGAAGCTGGTAGATAGCGTTCGACGCTTGAGGCGTGGTTTCGTGCGGCCCATCGAATTCCCCGGCAGTACCCTTCTCGCTGGCTTTCGTCGTGAAGCCGGGGAGCACGCGAGGGCCATCGTCGCGCATTTCGGTGGCCGGGGCATCCACTTCGCCCGTGTTGTAGTTTTTGACCGCTTCTTCGGCCTTGAGAAGATCTTCGAGTAGCTCGACGCCGAATTGCTCTTCTTTCTTGGTGAGGTCTTTCGCCGCTGGAGGCGGGGTGGGATTGACGACCTCAGTGGCCTGATCGCGCGAGATAACCGGGCTGTCGAATGCTTTGTCTTCGCTATTTTGAGACTTGTTGCGTCGCCACCAGGGCAGCGAGGCTGTGTCGTTGTCGTCGCCGAGACCGAGGTCGGTGAGCGACCCGAACTGAACCGTATCGCTCTTGTTGGCGTTTGCCTGTGCCTTTGCCTCAGCCCGCTCTGCATCGCTCTGCAACTGTGCACCAAAGAGGTAGGCGTAGAGCTCGCGGAGCCGCGAGGGCAGACGGTTGGGCGGCGTTTTGGTGATGATGAACAGCGAGAGCACCAGCAGAAGCACGATCACCGGCACCGCAAGTAGTGTGCCGCCAAACCAGATGAGTGGGTTTGCCATCATCCAGCCGAACACTCCCCCGGCGCGCGCAATCGTTTCCGCACCCTCTGACGGGTGAGGTTGTCCGCTAAATACGTGGCTCAGTGCGGCGACAGTGATGATGAGAATGCTGAGACCGATGCCGATGCGACCGTTGTCGTGAACGCTCGACGGGTGCCGGAACATCCAGATGGCCAACAGCAACAAGATCACGGGTAGGGCGAATGCGACACGGCCGACGAGGCCTCCAAAAGTGTACGCATCGAGCGCGATTGCTACAGAGTCAAGGGGATTGAACCACTCGACCACGG
The DNA here is from genome assembly GCF_054957775.1 of Rhodoglobus galactosidasius. Taxonomy (NCBI): domain Bacteria; kingdom Bacillati; phylum Actinomycetota; class Actinomycetes; order Micrococcales; family Microbacteriaceae; genus Rhodoglobus; species Rhodoglobus galactosidasius. Next base: position 45,481 of record NZ_JBQIAV010000011.1, read on the forward strand.
CACCAACAATCGCGAGCACGAAGAACAGAAACGGCACACCATCACGACGTTCGTCTTTCGTGAGCTCTTCGCGGCCGAACACACGGAACGCGCCGCCGACAACGTGAGCGAGCCATAGCCACAACTTCGTGAGCGGACCATCTGGTTCGACCGGGGCCTGTTTGCCGCGGGGCAACCGCTTGGTTGCCTGAGTCTTGTTCGCAGTGTTTCTGGCGCGAGGTTTCGACGCACCCGAGCGCGAGGTCGACGATGTACGCGTAGCCATAATTCAAAGCTACCTGTGGCCTCTGTCAGAGTGTCGCAGCGACACTCAACGCCGGGCGCTGTGATCGACGCGAGCGCTAATAGCGGATGGCATCAATCACCTTCACCTTGACGGCCACGAGAGCAGGCATGAGGCCTGCGAGCACACCAACCGCTGCGGATGCGCCGAGCGCGATCATGGCAGCCTCCAGCGGGTACGGCGGCAGGTCCTGAACACCAGGTGCGATGAGGTCTTGAACGGCAGGGTTTTGGACAATCGCAATCGACAGCGCGACTCCGATCACTCCGGCAGCAATCGTTGCGACAACGCTCTCCATCATCACCGCGAAGAACACCCTGCTTGCGGTGGCGCCGAATGCCCGCCGCACGCCAATCTCCCGCACCCGATACTTCACCGTGACGAGAGAAATATTGACGAGCCCCAAAGCACCCAGAAGGAGGATGAGCCCAGCGACACCACCGATAGCCCACTGGAGCGGCTCAAGCGGGCTCGGTCCGCCCCACGCGAGGTAGTCGCTGCGGTTAATGCTCGTTGCCACACCGCCGCCAAAGCGCGCGTTCATGTCGCGACTAATCAGTTCGGTGAGTTGATCAGACTGCTCTTCAGGCACCCACAGCTCGAAGCTCAGATCGCCCTCATTGGCCGCTGACTTTCCTACAAGATCTCGATACGGTAGCTCAAGCATCGACATGCTGAGACCAGATCTGTACGCCTCAGGCGCGAGAACTCCCACAACGACGACAGTCGTTACATTCTCTGCCGTGAGCTCAACAGTCGGGTGGGTACGCAGATCGGGCCGCCCAAGCTCCTCGTAAAACTCGTCGTTGATGACGACAGCAGGGGCAAGTCGCTGCCCATCGGCTTCAGTCAGCCAGCGGCCCACGGCAACATCCAGACGGTGCATGGCACCGAATTTTGGGTCGACTCCCTGCATTGCAGTGAGCTGCGTGCCATCTGAAAGTTGAACTGTTACGCTGCCGCGACGTATCGCGGTGGAGTGGCTTACCTGGTAGCGATCGACGAGCGTATCCATAAGTTCGAAGAACTCTGTCGGATCAACTTGTTCCTGTGTGGTGGTTGAGAAGGGCGGATATGCCAATAGCGTGGCCGGGCGACCACTGGACTTCTCATACTGCTCAGTTTGCGCTTGACCAAACACTGCTCCCGCACCGACAACGGTCGCGAGTGCACACACGGCAACTCCAATACCAATAAGGCTGAGGAGCACCCGCGTGCGGTTGATGCGGACCTCATCCCACGCCTCAACCACGGAACCCACAAGGCTGCTCAGAAGGGAGCCGTGAGGTTCACGGGCTGGCTTGGCGAGTTCATGGGTGGGGCGTACGGCTAGGTCATCGGCGGCAGACTGTGATGCGGGGTCGGGCGCCGTCGCGTCGCCGCCCAAGGATTGCGAATTCACACCATCATTCGACTCCGGTGCGGCGTCGTTCGAGGCGGATTCGGCATCCGATGACTCGCCAGTTTTCTTTCGGCGCCGCCTCATAGTGCTGCCTCCGGGAGCGAGGCTGCGAGCATCCGGTTCACGTCAATCGGCGAGAGAACACCGTTGTCGAGACGGTAGTGCCGGCGAGCCAGGGCCGCGACATTCGGATCGTGAGTGATCGTGATGAGAGCCGCGCCGGACTGCTCCGCCACGTTATCCAAGAGCTTCATCACTGTTGCGCCGGTCTCGACATCGAGCGCTCCGGTCGGTTCATCAGCCAAGATCAGTCGGGGGCTGCGCACGAGCGCACGAGCGATTGCGACGCGCTGCTGCTCTCCACCCGATAGCTTGTCGGGCATCGACGCCATCCGCTCGCTAAGCCCCACCCGATCGAGCATTTCTTCGGCAAGCACGCGGCGGCGCCAGAACTGACGACCAGAAGCGTAGAGAAGCGGCGTCATCACGTTCTCAAGCGCGGTGCGGCCCGCGAGCAGATTGAACTGTTGAAAGATGAAGCCGACATCGCGGCCACGCTTGCGGTCTCGCTTGCCGCCCGAGAGCATCTCTAGCGGCTCACCATCGAAAACGATACGGCCGGTCGTGGGATTGTCAATGAGGCCAAGCAGGTTAAGCAGCGTCGACTTGCCTGAGCCTGACCGCCCAACAATGCTGATGTGGTCACCAACCTCCACATCGAGGTCAATACCTTTGAGTATGTCGAGCTGGCTGAAGTAGGGAAGCTCTACCGAACGGGTGACGCCCTCGAGCGACAGCAACGGCATCAGTAGCACACCACTTCGTCGCCGTCTTTGTAACAGTTATCGGGGAGATTCTCTTCGTCAATGGCCTCAGCCCCGGGGACGAACTGCAAGATTGTGTCGCCGATTTCCAGCCCAGAGACTACTTCTACAGTGATCCCGTCGTTGAGTCCGAGCACAACTTCACGCAGCTCGGTTGTTCCATCTGGGAGAACAAAGTAGACGTTTCCCGTTACAGCGCTGCCCTCGACCGCCGTGATCGGCACAACCATGACATCTTCTGCAACGCCACCGGCGATGGTGAGCTGGGCTGTCAACCCAGGAAAGACCACGACATCGCTGGGAACTGCACACGACACTGTGGGGCCAGATGCTGACTCGCCGCCAGACTCCCCCACCGTCGCGAAAATAATGCTGAGACCCGTGCACGTGAACGGCGCTGGCCCGCCATTGATCGCAACGCTCGCCTCTTTGGGGCGGTCGACTAATCGATAAAGCTGCTCAGACGGCACTGTTCCGCTCACGGTGTAGGAGGGTGGGGAAACGCTGCCCACGGGTGACCCGACTTGGAACGACTCTCCGACGAGTGTCGTGAAGTCAGTGAGCTTGCCCGTGGCCGACGCAACGACAACCTTCCACCGGGCGCCCGGGGTGCCATCCGAGTTGACCACTTCAGCACGGATCTTCAGGATCTCTTGACCCTTTTTGACGGATTGGCCCGCCGTGACCGCAATCTCCCGCACCTCACCCGAGAGGGTCGCGAGGATTGGAACGCTCGCAGCTGATGCGACACTTCCGTTCAACTCAACGTCATTCGTGATCGTGCCTGCCACGACCTCGTAGTGCTGCTCCTCAATCACGACCGTGGGGAACTCCACGTCATCCGCCTTGAGCGCATCACCAAAGAAGGCGAATTTCACGAGCGCCGCAGCGATGACACTAAAAATGACTATCAGATGATGGGGAATACCCACCGGCGCGCAACGCCCATTCGACACCCCGAGTTAGAATTTGCTCAGCAAAGCAACCGAGCAATCTTCACATGACATCACTGAATCGTGAAAAAGACAAGCGCAACATTCGCGATTCCGGGGAACACACAAGGCACGAGGAGCGGTGCCCCTCGTGCCTTGTGAGAAAAACTACACCTCGATGATGACCGGAACGATCATCGGACGGCGACGGTGCTGGGTGTTGACCCAACGGCCAACAGTGCGGCGAACCACCTGAGCAAACGCGTGAGTATCGCGGGTGCCATTTTGAGCAGCATCCGTGAGCGCCTTGACAACCATCGGTAGTACGGCGTCGAATACTCCCTCATCTTCCGCGAAACCACGCGACTGAATCTCGGGCCCAACGATGACCTTGCCGGTCTGAGCATCCACCGCGACAAAAATGGAGATGAAGCCCTCTTCGGCGAGAATGCGACGATCCTTGAGGTCGGCATCCGTGATCTCGCCGACGCTCGAACCATCGACGTAGACGAATCCCAGATCAAGCTGGCCCACGACCGAAGCCTGGCCATCCTTGAGGTCGATTACAGTGCCGTCTTCAGCGATGATCGTGTTCTCGGCGGGAACGCCCGACTGAATAGCGAGATTCGCGTTTGCCACCAAGTGACGGTACTCACCGTGAACCGGGAGCACATTCTTGGGGCGCAAGATGTTGTAGCAGTACAGCAACTCCCCTGCGGCGGCGTGACCCGAGACGTGCACCTTGGCATTCGCCTTGTGCACAACATTGGCACCCAACTTGGTGAGGCCATTGATCACGCGGTAGACAGCGTTCTCGTTGCCAGGGATGAGGCTCGACGCGAGGATGACAGTGTCACCCTTGCCGACCTCAATCTGGTGCTCCATGTTGGCCATACGTGCCAGCACAGCCATTGGCTCACCCTGGCTCCCCGTGGACATGTACACGAGCTGGTTGTCTGGGTAGTTGACCGCCTTCTTCGCGTCCAACAGAACCCCGTCGGGCACCTTGAGGAATCCGAGGTCTGCCGCGATGCCCATGTTGCGCACCATGGAACGACCCATCAAAACAACCTTACGGTTATTGGCGACTGCGGCATCCAAAACCTGCTGAACACGATGCACGTGGCTCGAGAAGCTAGCAACAATGACTCGACGTGGAGCCTTAGCAATAACTGCCTCAAGCACCGGGCCGATGTCGCGCTCGTTTGGCGTAAAACCGGGAACGTCTGCGTTGGTGGAGTCAGCCAAGAACAGGTCAACGCCTGCCTCGCCCAACCGCGCAAACGCACGCAAGTCGGTGATGCGATCGTCAAGTGGGAGCTGGTCCATCTTGAAGTCACCGGTGTGCAGCACAGTGCCGGCAACCGTTGAAATGGCGACGGCGAGAGCATCCGGAATCGAGTGGTTCACGGCAACGAACTCGAGGTCGAACGGGCCAATCTTCTCTTTTTGACCCTCAGTGACGTTGAGCGTGTACGGCTTGATGCGGTGCTCTTTGAGCTTCGCTTCGATGAGTGCGAGGGTGAGTGTCGAACCGATCAACGGAATGTCTTGGCGCAGGCGCAGCAGATACGGCACCGCACCGATGTGATCCTCGTGACCGTGCGTAAGCACAATGCCGAGAATGTCGTCGAGCCGATCACGAATCGAGCTGAAATCGGGAAGGATGAGGTCAACGCCGGGCTGGTGTTCCTCAGGGAACAGCACGCCACAATCGACGATCAAGATCTTTCCGTCGATCTCGAACGTGGTCATGTTGCGGCCGATTTCACCGAGTCCGCCTACCGGCGTAACACGAAGAGTTCCGGGCTCAAGAGCGGGAGGGTCAAATATGGAAACTGGCATTGAAGCACCTTGCAGTTAGATGTGTGGGGCCGTTAGCCCCCGTGCGAAAAATGTGGGCATGCCCAAGGCAGAGCCTACCCTTCGCTAGTGAAGCTAGCGGGTTGCTCCCGCGATCTTCGGGAGAGCACCACCCGCTGCCGCATTGCGGTCAGGGCGAAAATTCGTGAGATCGAGACCCTTAATGCCGGTGACGAGAGCCAACTCGTCTTCGATCTGGGCTGCTTCCGACTCTTCGGGGCCAACAAGTGGCAAACGCACCCGAGGGCTTGAAATGCGACCGAGGCCGTGGAGGATGTACTTGGCTGCGACAGTGCCAGGAACGTGGGTCATCGCTGCGCGCACGAGAGGCTCTAGCGCCTTATGCGCGGCGGTCGCCGTGGCTAGGTCGCCAGCGTTTACCGCATCGACAATCACGCGGTAAGGCGCTGGGGCGATGTTGGCCGTCACACCGATGAGCCCCGAAGCGCCGATCGCCAAATGCGGCAGCACGTTGGCATCATCACCGGAGAAGTACATGAGGCCAGTCTGGTTGAGCACACGGCTCACCTCACTGAAATCACCCTTGGCATCTTTGACCGCAAGGATGTTGGGGTGCTTCGCCGCACGAAGAATGGTTTCGTACATGATCGGCACGCCGGTGCGACCGGGGATGTCGTAGAGAATGGCCGGCAGGTCGGTGGCATCCGCAAGCATTCGGAAGTGTGTAAGCACGCCAGCCTGAGTCGGCTTGTTGTAGTAGGGCGTGACGAACATCACACCGTCTGCACCCGCCTTTTCGCTTGCCTTATACAACTCGATCGCGTGGGCAGTCTCGTTCGAACCGCCGCCCGTGATGATCTTGGCGCGACCTGAAGAGACTGACTTAGCGACCTCGACAAGCTTGATCTTCTCGGGATCGGTCAGCGTGCTCGTCTCACCGGTGGTGCCGGTAACGACGATGCCGTCGGCACCTGCGCTGATCACATCGTCGATGTGTTTTTCGACATCAGCCCAATTGACTTCACCCTCAGCGGTGAATGGCGTGATGAGCGCGACGAGTACTTGACCGAAAGGATTCACTGTAGACACCCCTCTAGGCTACCGCTGGTTGGAGCCTAGAGTCTCATACCTCAAAAAACGGTAGTGAAGACCACTGGATGATGTGCGCCAACCCTCGACGGGATCGCTGGCCGCAAGCATCCATTGTTCGCCTCGCTCGGGCGCACGAGTATCCCCGGCAAAGTTTTCGCGGATCTCTGTAAGTTCAAGCCGTTGGGCACGGTCGAGTGCATGGGCAAAGATTTCTGCGCCGCCGATGACCCAGACGAATTCGCCCGGCTCAACAGATGCCGTAGCCAATTCAATTGCCGCATAAACGCTGTGCGCGACTTCGGCCCCGTCATCGCTCCACTCGGTTTGGCGTGTGACAACGATGTTGCGGCGCCCCGGCAGAGGCCGAAAACGCGGAGGCAGGGACTCCCACGTTTTGCGCCCCATAATGACGGGGCTGCCGAGGGTAAGTTCTTTGAAGTGGGCCAGATCTTCAGGTAAATGCCAGGGCATTGCCCCGTCATTGCCGATAATGCCACCGTCAGACTGGGCCCAGATCAGGCCAACCGGCACGGTCACACCGCAACCGGTGCTTTGATCGCGGGGTGGTGTTCGTAGCCGACGATCTCGAAATCTTCGAAGGAGTAGTCGAAGATGCTGGCTCGCTTCACATTGATAGCGAGGTGCGGCAGAGCATAGGGCTCACGCGTCAGCTGCTCGGTGACTTGCTCGATGTGGTTGTCGTAGATGTGGCAATCGCCACCCGTCCACACAAAGTCTCCGACCTCAAGACCAGTTTGCTCGGCAACGAGGTGAGTCAGCAGCGCGTAGCTCGCAATGTTGAATGGCACACCAAGAAAGAGATCAGCGCTGCGCTGATAGAGCTGGCACGAGAGCTTGCCGTCGGCAACATAGAACTGGAAGAAGGCATGGCAGGGGGCCAGTGCCATCGTGGGGATGTCGGCCGGGTTCCAGGCGGAGACAATCAGTCGGCGTGAGTCGGGGTTGGTCTTGATTTGCTCAATGACCTCGGAGATCTGGTCGATCTGCTCTCCCGAGGGAGTTGGCCATGAACGCCACTGCACGCCATAGACCGGGCCGAGCTCGCCGGCCTCGTCGGCCCACTCATTCCAAATTGTGACGCCGTTGTCGCGCAGCCACGAGACATTGCTTTCGCCACGCAAGAACCACAAAAGTTCGTAGGCGATTGATTTGAAATGCACGCGCTTGGTCGTGATGAGGGGAAACCCCTCCGCCAAATTGAATCGCAACTGGCGACCAAACACACTGCGTGTGCCGGTGCCCGTGCGATCACTCTTGTGCACACCGTTCGCGAGCGTATCGCGTAACAGATCTTCGTAAGGGGTTGCGATCGTAGAAGCCATCGGATTGATAGTACTTGTTGATAGTGCTTGCTGCGCGCACCTTCACACGGCTTTCTCATGCGCGTCGCTCAGCCACCGCATAGAGTTGAGCACGACGAAAGGAACGGCAATGCCTGTTACGAGCGAAGCAACAACACTCTGGTTTGGTGACCTGTTTAGTGGCAAAGGTACGACATCGCTAGATTCCTCTGACGCCGCAGAATTCCCCGTCACCTGGGCAGCACGGTCAGAAGGCCAAGAATCAACGACGAACCCCGAAGAACTGCTCGGTGCGGCTCACTCCACATGTTTCGCCATGGCGTTCTCGAATGGACTCGCCAGCAATGGAACTCCCGCCGAGAGCCTGCAGGTTACCGCCGCAGTCACCTTTGACCCTGCCGAAGGAATCACCGGAAGTCACCTGCTCGTCAGCGCCAAAGTGGCCGACCTAAGCGACGAAGACTTTCAGCGACTGGCACAGGAAGCCAAAGAGGGCTGCCCCGTCTCACGCGCCCTCACCGGCATCCCGATCACGCTTGAAGCAAGCCTGGCGTAGCGGTGACTGAGTCGGCGGTCACGCGGGTTCTTGTCGCCGGCGCGTCTGGCTACATCGGCACTGAGCTCGTCTCCCAGCTGGAGGCTGAAGGTTTCGAAGTTCTGCGTCTCGTGCGTCGCGAACCACGCACTTCTGCTGAGTTTTACTGGGACCCCCGGTCGAGAACAATCGACGATCGAGCGATCGAACTCGCGGATGTTGTCATCAATTTGGCCGGTGCAAGCACAGGGAAGCTGCCGTGGACTCTTGGCTACAAACATGAGATTCTGCGCTCCAGGGTGGATGGCACGCGCACTATTGCCGAAGCTATTCGACGTGCCACTTCTCCCCCGGATGCTTTTCTCAGTGGTTCAGCGGTCGGCTACTTCGGCAGCCGACCCGGTGAGGAACTGACCGACGAGTCCTCAAAGGGAACCGGATTCCTCAGCGACGTTGTTGACGCGTGGGAGAAAGCTGCGCGGCTCACGCCTTCGCCCACACGCCTTGTCATTTTCCGCACCGGAATCGTCGTCGGCGAGGGTGGAGCGTTCACGCCGCTCAATCTGCTCACCCGCTTCGGCCTCGGCAGTCGACTTGGCAGCGGCGACCAATATTGGCCATGGGTCAGCCTTCACGATGAAGCTGCTGCCATCATCCATTTGCTGCGCAGCGACTTCTCCGGGGTCGTTTCGCTCGTTGGACCAACCCCGGCAACCGCAAAAACAGTGACTAGGACCCTCGCGCGCTCGATGCAGAAACCGCACTGGCTGGCGGTTCCCAGTTTCGCCTTTCGGATGCTGGGCGACGCAGGCAAAGATCTCATTCTGGTCGACGAGAACGTTCAGCCGCGCACTCTGCTCGACACCGGATTCAGCTTTACGCACACCACGATCGAGCAGGCGATCGACGAGTTCGTCGATTAGCTAATCGTTGCGCGGCTCGCTCTTGCGATTAGCTGCGACTAGCCATGACCGGGTGCGCTCGCCTACGCAGCCTTTTTGGCAGAGCTACGCGACAACGAGATGGCCCGGCGAGTGGCCCAACGGGCTCGGCTTCGGTCACCACTGGCGTCATAGGCGAGTCCAAGGCGTAGCCAAGCGCGCCACGACTCAGGGCTTGCCTCAGCCTCTTCGCGGTAGAGCTCGAATGCCCGGTCTGCCGCTTCGGGGTCGGGTCGACCACTTGGCCGACGTTCGTCAACTTCCTCGGGCAGTGCGCCTTCATCTCGGAGGGTGTTGAGCAACCGCTCAGCACGGAAAATGAAAGCAAGCTCAGCGGCAAGCGCCCAGAAGCCGATCAGCGGCAGCACGAGCAGCGCCCACCCCATTACCTGCGCAATGAGCTCACCTGTTCCGATCAAAATGAACGAATAGTTGATGACAAAGACGAGATAGAGGGCCAGAAGACCAACCATCACAAGTGCGGCTATACGGTTTTTCATGCTGACTCCGTACGGCCGCGAGGTGCGAGATCAATGAGCTGGTCGAGCCCGACTGTTACGCCACGCGCAGTGACGACCGAACGCAAGCCAAGCAGGATTCCGGCCTCATATGAGTCTTGAGACATTGTGCGGTGGTCGAGCGTGAGTACCTCACCGGGGCCACCGAAAATGACCTGCTGGTGTGCGACCACTCCCGTCATCCGCAGACTGTGCACGGGAATGCCAGCAACTTGCTCTCCTCGGGCGCGCTGGTCGTGGTGGGGAGCAGCTACTGGCCCGCGCTCACCTCGAGCGTCTGCCATGAGCTCGGCGGTGCGAACCGCAGTGCCGGATGGCGAATCGACTTTGCCAGCATGATGGCTCTCGATGATCTCGATTGAGTCAAAGTATCGCGCGGCGGCCGCAGCGAATGACGTGGCCAGAGCCGAGCCGAGCGAAAAATTGGGGATAAAGATGACACCAATATCAGGCCTATCGGCAAGCGTGGATTTGACGCCCTGAACGCGATCCTCGCTCCAGCCAGAGGTACCGACGAGCACGCTCTTGCCGTGGGAGGTCGCGAACTCGACGACTGAAGGCGAGACGCTCGGCTCTGTGACATCCACCACAACGTCTGCCTCAAGCATCTCGCTGAGATCCGACCGAGAATTGAGGGCGGCAACGAGCGAAAAGTCATCTGCCGCGTCAACCACGCCACTGATGAACTTTCCCATGCGACCGGTTGCGCCGACTACCGCTACTTTCGTTGTCATTGTTCAAATCTACCAATGCTGAGCGACTCCGCCGACTGCCCCAAGCCGCAGCCGCGAGTACTGTGGTGCTGTGCCACAGTTTCGTCCCGTCCCCGTCACGGATGCTCTCGCCCACGAACTTCTCGCCGAGTACTTCAGCTACCGAGCTGAGACGTTCCCCACGCCCTCGGGCTACGTCACCACGTTCCCCACCGCGGAACAGTTCGAGCCGCCGCTCGGGGTGTTCGTTATTGTCGAAGAATCGGGCAGCGTGCTCGGGTGTGGCGGCATCCGCCAGCTCGAATCTGGTCGTTTCGAAGTGAAGCACCTGTGGGTGCGTTCCCAAGGACGTGGCGCAGGACTCGGTCGACAACTGCTGAGCGAACTCGAACGTCGTGCCCTCCGGTGGGGAGCCACAGAGCTGGTACTCGACACCAATGAGAGCCTCGCTGCGGCAGGCGGCCTCTACCGGTCTAGCGGATTCAACTCAGTCGAACCGTATAACGACAACCCCAACGCAACCACCTGGTATCGCAAGGTGCTTCACTAGTCGAGCCGCTTTGGCCGGGCCGCTTCAGTCGGGCCAGGTTTGTTCAGGCTTTACTAGTAGGGCTGCTCTTCGGGCAAACCGGTGCGGAGTTCCGCCGGCAGGTGCCCCAGATCATTATGAGCCACGAGAACGGGGGGCTTCGCGCTGCGCACCCGGATGATCGTGAGACCACAATTGGCTTGATTGAGCCCAAGCCAGCGCCACTGGTCGCCACCGAGCACTTCGCGCACGAACCATGCGATTACGAAATTGTGGGTAATAAGAAGATCGTGGCGATCCTCGCGCGCCGGCGTGAGGAATTCGGCAACAGCGTCTTCCATTTGGGCCTGCCCCGCATCGATCTCTTCGGGAGTCACAGAACCGAAAAAGTGGTCAAACGCTGAAGGCATATCGACGGTGGGGCCGCTCGGGATGCAGTCCATGAGCAGTGTCGTGGGCTGCGACTCGAGGGCGGGCATCCGCTCGGTCATGATTGCCGCGGTTTCGGCCGCGCGTTGCAAAGGCGAGTGAAAGGAGCGAGTGAACGGAACGCCACTGAGGCGTTCAGAAATTGCCATCGCCTGACGCGTTCCTTTGCCCGAGAGCGGGCCATCGGGCAGTCCGTGTTCTGCGTCTTGCTGTTCGCCGTGACGCACGAGGTACAGGTAGTGAGCCATCACCATTCCTTTGTTGATCTAACTCCGGGCAGCGCTGCCGAGGTAAACCCGGAGAACATCTCATCGGTGACCGCACCGACTGCCGCGATAGACAGAGGACGCGATGAGAGCTCGCGAGCAAGTTCTTGGATGCCGTCGGCCGTGACCGCCGAGATCCGCGCGATTGAGGCGTCGAGGTCGATAAATTCGCCGAGCGTCAATTCACTGCGACCGAGTCGCGACATGCGCGAATCGGAGTCTTCGAGCGCGAGAGCTGAGGCACCCCGCAGTTGGCCAACCGCGCGGCTGATCTCTTCGTCTGTGACCGGAGAATCGCCGAGTTTGCTGAACTCTTCGAGCATGAGCTCGGCAACCTGCGCAGACTTCGCGGGAGAGCATCCGGCATAAATGCCAAAGATGCCCGCATCGGAGTAGCTGGGCGCAAACGAGTACACCGAGTACGCCAGGCCGCGCTTCTCGCGCACTTCTTGGAACAGGCGCGAAGACATGCCACTGCCTAAGATCGAGTTGAGCACGGTGAGCGTTGCACGACGCTCATCAGTGGCTGAGAGTCCTTCGACGCCCGCAATAATGTTTGCCTGTTCGATTGGGCGATGAGTTACCTGAAGGCGCTGACGTGGGGTGCTGGCAGAAGCGGCTGTTGCAGTGTTTCGGCGCGCAACAGGTGTCGCCTCACGAGTGAGGTCCCAGCCTGCACCAACGAGGCAGGCAGAGACCGCAGCGACGAGCACGTCGTGGTCGACTGCGCCCGCCACGGTGATCACGAGGTCTTGCGGCCGGTAGTTGCCGCGGTAGTGCTTCACCACCGAATCCCGCGAGATGGCATTGATTGTTTCAGGGCTGCCACCAATGGGTCGACCCAGTGGATGCTCACCAAAGACTGCCTCGAAGAAGCGCTCACTGGCAACATCGGTGGGGTCGTCATCTGCCATGGCGAGTTCTTCTAAGATCACTCCACGCTCATTGGCAAACTCGGTTGGATCGATCAGGCTCGACGTGAGCATGTCGCCGATCACCTCGACCGCCATAGGCAAATCAATGTCTTGCACCTTGGCGTAATAGCAGGTGTATTCCTTGGCCGTCATTGCGTTGTGCTCGCCGCCGACGGCATCGAAGCTGACCGCAATATCGAGCGCTGTTCGTGACGGTGTTCCTTTGAAAAGCAGGTGCTCAAGGAAGTGAGTGGCACCAAAGGTGCCAGAAAGTTCGTCTCGCGAACCAGCCGCTACCCAGTAGCCGACAGTGGCGCTGCGCGCACCGGGAACCTGTTCGCTGAGGATGCGTACACCACTCGGCAATACGGTTCTGCGAACGAGACTGTCGCCGGTTGCGGTGAAGGACAGCTCGGGGAGGTCAAGAGGAAGAATCACAGCGTCGTTCATCGCTATCAGCCTACGTCATTTGTCGGGGAGCGAGAGTCTGTCCGAACAACTCTCAGGATAGTTGCCCCCTAAATTGGGGGCAATACATGAGGACAGACAGACTTGTCTGTATGTCCTCATGTGCTACGGTTCTTTTTAGGCCCCCAGAGCCGACAACCCGGACCCGAACCGGGTTGTGCATAAAAACCACGTCGCATGCCCCCAAATCGAGCGATGTGCTAAGTGGGGAAAGTTCCTGATCCGAATTTCCCCGGAAGGAGTGCGCTGTGATGGTATTTGAGACACCAGAGACCGCACAGCGCGCTCCGGCCAAAGGTCGCATTCTTGACACGGCCAACGAACTTTTCTACCAAGACGGCATTCTGAACGTCGGAGTAGACCGCATCATCGCGAAGTCGAGCGTGACGAAGGCAACCTTTTATAAGCACTACCGTTCAAAAGACAACTTGATTCTTGAGTACGTCAAGCACCGCAGAGCAGCCGCAGAGTCACACGTGCAGTCCATCGTTGAGGGCGCAGCATCTCCTCATGACGCTGTTCTCGGCCTGCTTGAGGGCGTTGCAGCTGAGCTCACGAAGCATGACTTTCGTGGATGCCCGTTCCTCAACGTCGTCGCCGAATTTCCTGACCCCGCGCATCCGGTACGTCGATTGATCACTGAGCACCGCGATTGGTACAACGAAGCTCTCTATGAGCTGATGCGCGACGCAAGCCACCCGTTCCCCGGCGACGCCGCTGACGAGCTCATGCTCGCCAAAGATGGTGCACTCGCTGGAGGATACGCTGGCGACACAATTGCTGCGGGAGCGGCAATGGCGCGAGTCGTCAAGCGCGTGCTCGCCGAATCCGTCTCCGTCTCCGTCTAGCAGCTTTAGAGGCTCGCAGCTCGCAGCTCTAGAAGGCCGAAGCTCGATCCAACTCGGCTGACTGATGCCGCGTCAGTTGCACACGGGCGGCCGCGAGCAATTCCGGCACCTGTGTGGCATTGCTCGCGCTAACGACGGGTGCAACCACTCCAGGCTTGTTGAGCAACCAGGCCAAGGCAATAGTCGTGACGCTGGCATCGTGCTCATCAGCGACCTCGTCGAGCGCATTCAGCACTTTGAAACCGCGACGACGAAGGTACTGTGCCGCGTCATGCCCCCGCGAGCTGAGGGCCAAGTCGGCACGCTGCCGGTACTTGCCGCTCAGGAATCCACTGGCAAGCGCAAAGCGGGGCATGACGCCCAAAGCCTGGATTGCGGCGACAGGAGCAAGCCCCGTCTCATATGCTTCGCGGTGCAGCAGGTTGTAGTGCGACTGCACGGCCACCATCGGAGCAACCCCCATTTGGCCGCACGCAATGCGCGCCTGGATGAGTCGGTTGCCGGTGTGATCTGAGCCACCAAAGTAGCGAACTTTGCCCTCACCAATCAGCTCGTCGACGGCCAGCAGAGTCTCATCAAAATCGACGCTCTCGTCGTCAACGTGCAGGTACAACAAGTCAATGTGCGACGTACCCAGCCTGGCAAGAGACGCAGTCACAGAACGCTTGATCGCGTCAGCACGCATTCCAGGGTTGTCGCGGCTCTTTCCGACTTTGGTGGCAATGACCATGTCATCGCGGTTGCGACGCACGCGCATCCACTTGCCAATCATTAGTTCGCTGCGACCGGATGCATACGAGTCAGCGGTATCAACAAAGTTTCCTCCGTCGTCGGTGAAGGCGTCGAGAATGGCCGTAGTTGCGGGGTCGTCGGCAGTCCAGCCAAAGACGTTCCCACTGAGCGCAAGAGGGTACACGCGAAGGGCCGAAGAGCCGATCACTCGCGTGATGAAATGAGGCTGGGGGGTTGCTCGCGCGCTGGTAGAACCCGGCAGTGATTGAGTCGGGTGTACCTGCGTCATAGGGGCCTCCCACAAGGCTTTTGGCAAGGATAGATCGAGGCAACGCCCAATGCGTGCAGCACAGGTCGATCGTTACTACTCCGTGTCGAAAACTGTCATATTTGGGCGCTGCGAAGGCAGTCGGTGTCATTTCGATTGCATCCTCGCGATAATGGCAGCAGCACAGTGTTGACCCTCGAGAGGACTGCCATCGTGAATGACCCGAATTGGAACCTTCCAGTAGTGCCCTCATTCGAACTTGAGAGCCCTGATTTCGAAGCCGGCGGTACATTGCCCCAGTGGGCGCGCTCAGGGATAGCAAATGCGGCAGGCGAGGATCGCTCCCCCACGCTGCACTGGCGCGGGTTCCCTTCTGGCACCAAGAGCTTCGTACTGACAGTGTTCGATCCTGATGCGCCGACAAGTAGCGGCTGGTGGCACTGGGCCGTGTTCAATATTCCGGCCTCAATCGAGTCACTGCCACAAAATACGGGCAGCGCCGATGGATCGCTCCTGCCAAATGGCGCCATCACCCTGCCCAACGACCTGCAACTCGAGTCGTTTCAGGGGGCGGCCCCGCCCGCGGGCCACGGCGAGCACCGGTACGTTTTCACGCTGAGCGCGTTGAACACCGAACGTCTCGACATCGCTGAAGGAAGTACGCCAGCCATGCTTGGGTTTGTCATGCGCGACCACGTTGTGGCACGAGCCCAGCTGATTGGGCTGTCATACACAGCAAATGACACAGCGCCCTAGAGGGCACGTCAAACATCCCGCTTCGGGAATACGGGACACAGGAGAGCGCCAAAGCTTATGCGTTAGCTGTTCTGGCGGAAGTAGTGTGGCACGCGCTCGTAGCCACGGCTGCGCATCTTCGCGACAACCACGCTGACGACCACGACAAGCACAACAATGCCGAGAGCTACCCACAGATACCACGCGGTCTCAAGCCACACAAGCATGTCGCTCATGAAGGCGTCGAAAGGTGTAGTGATTCGAGTCACAGCACCACCGTACCGTTCTGAAGTGCCGCGGTCCCCACCCTTTGCTAGGGAAGACAAGGGTGACTACCCCCGAACTGGGGCGACTCCCCCAATCCACCGGGACTTAACGACACAGTGCCCACCCTCTCAGAGGATGGGCACTGTGTGTTACTGCAGTTGAGGTAAGCCGAATCTAGCTTTCGTCAGCGGGAGCCGCTGCTTCTGCGTCGGATTCATCGGTAACCGGAGCAAGCGAAAGCTTTCCGCGGTCATCGATCTTGGTGATTTCAACCTGAATCTTCTGGCCGACAGCGAGCACGTCTTCGACGTTCTCAACACGCTTGCCACCGGCAAGCTTGCGAACCTCAGAGATGTGCAGCAGTCCGTCCTTGCCCGGGGTGAGCGAAACGAATGCGCCGAAGGTAGCGATCTTGACGACCGTACCCAAGAAGCGTTCGCCGACCTCAGGGTTGAGCGGGTTCGCGATGGCGTTAACCGCCGCGCGTGCAGCCTCGGCAGAAGGACCATCGACAGCGCCGATGTAGACGGTTCCGTCATCCTCGATCGAGATGTCAGCTCCAGTGTCATCCTGGATCTGATTGATGTTCTTGCCCTTAGGACCGATCAGCTCACCGATCTTGTCAATCGGGATCTGGACCGAGATCACGCGAGGAGCCGTAGGGGCCATCTCGTCGGGAGCATCGATTGCCGAGTTGATGACCGACAGGATCGCGGTACGCGCTTCCTTAGCCTGCTTGAGTGCACCGTCGAGAACCGACGACGGCAGTCCAGCGAGCTTCGTGTCGAGCTGAATCGCGGTAACGAATTCGCTCGTGCCGGCAACCTTGAAGTCCATGTCGCCGAGAGCGTCTTCAGCGCCGAGGATATCGGTGAGAGCCGCGTAACGAGTGACGCCATCGATCTCATCCGAAATCAGGCCCATGGCAATACCGGCAACAGGTGCGCGCAGCGGCACACCAGCGTTAAGCAGCGACAGGGTTGAAGCACAAACGGAACCCATCGACGTTGAACCGTTGGAACTGAGAGCCTCAGAAACCTGGCGGATCGCGTAAGGGAACTCCTCACGGGGAGGAAGCACCGGTGAGATGGCGCGCTCTGCGAGGAAACCGTGACCGATTTCGCGACGCTTCGGGCTGCCAACGCGACCGGTCTCACCCGTCGAGTATGGCGGGAAGTTGTAGTGGTGCATGTAGCGCTTCTTGGTCACCGGTGCCAGCGAGTCAATCTGCTGCTCCATCTTGAGCATGTTCAGTGTGGTGACACCCAAGATCTGGGTCTCGCCGCGCTGGAAGATTGCCGAACCGTGAACGCGAGGAATGACCTCTACCTCAGCATCGAGCGCGCGGATGTCGCTCAGGCCACGGCCGTCAATACGGATTCCCTCGGTCAGTACGCGCTGGCGCATAACCTTCTTGCTGACTGCCTTGTATGCGCCACCGACCATGCCGAGCACGTCTTCGCCGAGTTCTTCAGCGTCGACCTTGGACTGAACCTCAGCCTTGACACGAGCCTTGAGCTCGTCGTCTGCGGTCTGGCGCTCAACCTTGTCAGCAATCTTGTAGACATCGCGAAGCTCTACCTCAGCGAGGTCGCTGACTGCGTTGTACGCCTGGTCGGAGTACGGCGGGAAGAGCTGGAACTCGGCAACAGGCTTGGCAGCCTTGTTCGCGACCTCAAGCTGAGCCTTAACAAGCTGCTTAAGGAAGGGCTTGGATGCTTCGAGTCCCTGAGCGACAACAGCCTCGTCGGGCTTGGTTGCGCCGGCCTTGATGAGCTCCCAGCTGTTCTCGGTCGCTTCAGCTTCAACCATCATGATGGCGATGTCTTCTTCGCCCTTGTCGTTGGTGACCATGCGGCCAGCAACAGTGAGGTCGAAGACAGCGTCAGCAAGCTGGCTGTGCTTCGGGAAGGCAACCCACTGATCGTTGATCAGAGCCAGACGGATGCCGGCAACGGGACCATAGAACGGGAGTCCCGAGATCTGGGTGCTGAGCGATGCAGCGTTGATCGACAGCGCGTCGTAGAACTCGTCAGGCGCAATGCTCAGAACCGTGATGACGATCTGAACTTCGTTGCGGAGTCCCTCAACGAAGGTGGGGCGCATCGGACGGTCAATGAGACGGCAGACGAGGATCGCTTCCGTCGATGGACGACCCTCGCGACGGAAGAAGCTGCCGGGGATTTTGCCTGCCGCGTAGGAACGCTCTTCAACATCCACGGTAAGGGGGAAGAAGTCGAAGCCTTCACGCGGGTGCTTGCCCGCGCTGGTGGCGCTCAAGATCATGGTTTCTTCGTCGAGGTACGCAGCAACGGCACCCTGTGCCTGCTGTGCGAGTCGACCGGTTTCGAAGCGCACGGTGCGCTTGCCGAACTTGCCGTTATCGAGAACGGCTTCGGCGAATGTGATTTCTGGACCCTCCATACGGGGGTTTCTCCTTTGTTTTACGTCGCGCACCCGTGTGGTGTGCGACTCGTCAAGGAGCAGGAGCGGGCAGAAGGACGCGATGGTTCATGCGCATGCCTAGAGTGGCGGCGCATGTCTGGCCAACAGTAGAAAGCCTCCGAACGACTCGGAAAATTACCACCGGTGACCAGCTTCTTGCCAGCCTGCTCCGTACGTTGCCCTACGTCTAAGTGGACAACGCTCATAATCGTACCATTAGGCACCCTCTGACCCGAGAAATCAGCGATAGCGACACGCTCACGCCGTGAGTCGTTTACGCTTACGGGTATGGAACCATCAGAGTCGTCCACCTCCGCCAGCGACGAAAACAAGCGCAGGTTCCGCGAGGCACTGGACCGTAAGCAAAATAAGGAAACGGCGCGTCCGGGACACTTGGATGCCGAATCGGCAATCCAGGGCACCCACGAACGAGCCGATCACAAGCGGGACTTCCGTCGCAAGACCGGGTAAATGAGCTAAATAACCGCTGCCACCCGGCGACACCGCATGGGTCACACCATTACGGAGCTCGCCGTGCAGCCCGGCTGGCTGCTCCTCGGCGCACCGCCGCTGGGTGCTGACTGCTGCAGAGTTGCTCACTACTTCTGAGCCGCCGAATGTTATTGGGCGCCGAAGCTGCCCACTGGGCTAAAGTCCTCGGGGAGCGCGAACGGGTCGATCACCTGATCGGAACGATCAGACACTGCCGCGAGCGCCGCTAACTCCCCTGCCGCGCGAGCAATTCGTGCCGGAAGTGTGCTCGATGCGCGCTCGCCCCCACTTGCCCAGTCTGCGGATGCCGCATACACGCCAGTCGGCACTGCCACAGCATGCAGGTAAGTGAATAGCGGTCGCAGCGCGTAGTCGATCGCGAGCGAGTGCCGATCGGTTCCGCCGGTCGCGCCGAGCAGTACGGGTAGGTCTGTGAGCGATTGCGGGTCGAGGATGTCGATGAGTCCATCGGCACCGGTGACTGCGCTGATTGCTGCGTCAAGCTTGGCGCTCGGGAAACCCGTGAGCAGGTTGTTAGTGATGTCGTGCGCGAGGTCGCGCAGTTCGATCACTGTAACCTCTGCTTCTACGCCTCGTTCGTGCAGGTCGCTTACGGTTGCTTCGGTGAGGCGATCGGCAAGCAGTCGGGTTGACGATGGCTGGCTGAGACCTGCCGTGATGACGGCAACATTCTTGACGTCGGTCATGGTGTGCTTCTTTCTTGATGCGGGATGCCTGGGTTGTGGTGACTAGACGGCTGGATTTGTAGCGCCCGAGGGGTCGACAGCTGCGGGGGCGGCAAGAGCCGCGTCACGCTTGGCGACGAGAGATGCGTGGGTGGGAGCATCCGGAACTTCGGCTGGGCGGTTGGTGGCGAACTCCTTGCGAAGCACCGGCACAACTTCTTCGCCGAGGATGTCGAGCTGTTCGAGCACGGTCTTCAGCGGCAAGCCAGCGTGATCCATGAGGAACAGCTGGCGTTGGTAGTCACCGAAGTGTTCGCGCATTCCTGCGTACTTGTCGATGACCTCTTGCGGGCTACCAACGGCGAGTGGTGTTTGCTCGGTGAAGTCTTCCATCGAGGGGCCGTGGCCGTAGACAGGAGCATTGTCGAAGTAGGGACGGAACTCAGTCTTCGCTGCTTGCGAATTGCTGCGCATGAATGCTTGACCACCGAGGCCGACAATGGCTTGCGCAGCGGCGCCGTGACCGTAGTGTTCGAAACGCTGGCGGTAGTAGCTGACGAGGCGCATGTAGTGCTCTTTGGGCCAGAAGATGTTGTTCGCGAAGAAGCCGTCACCGTAGAAGGCAGCCTGCTCGGCGATCTCTGGGCTGCGGATCGAACCGTGCCACACAAACGGTGGAACGCCATCCAGAGGTCGAGGTGTCGACTGGAAGCCTTGCAACGGCGTGCGGAACTTGCCCTCCCAGTTCACAAACTCTTCACGCCACAACTTGTGCAGCAGCGAATAGTTTTCGATCGCGAGGGGAATGCCCTCGCGAATGTCTTTGCCAAACCACGGGTACACCGGTCCGGTGTTTCCGCGACCCATCATGAGGTCAGCGCGACCATCAGACAGGTGCTGAAGCATCGCGTAGTCCTCGGCGATCTTCACGGGATCATTAGTCGTGATCAGAGTCGTGCTCGTCGAGAGGATGAGCTTTTCGGTCTGAGCCGCAATGTAGGCAAGCGTCGTGGTGGGGCTTGAGGAGACGAACGGCGGGTTGTGGTGCTCGCCAAGGGCGAAGACATCGAGCCCGACTTCTTCCGCTTTCTTCGCGATCGTGACGATGGCCTTGATGCGCTCGTTCTCGGTGGGGGCGCTGCCGTCTGTGGGGTCAGTCGTGACGTCGCTAACGGTGAAAATTCCGAACTGCATTAGTGCTCCGGTCTCCCAATATGTGTCTGGATGAATCAGTTATCCGGTTCAACCACGCTGCGTAGTCATAATTCCGGCACCGTACCGCCACATGGCGGGTTAGGCACTCTGAGTCGTACAGTAGTGGCGAATCTATGAAAGGCGGCTGGCCGCTATGCCCGCACTGAGTGACACTCACGCCAACTCCGGCACCGATAGTGCCGTGCACAAACTACTGGATGTTGCACGCACTCTAGGCGACCGCCAAGCCGCTGCGCGGTCGCTGGACCTTGCTCCCTCAACGCGCTATCGCGTGATTGTCCAGCCCGCGAGCACCACGAGTGCGGCGGCCGGACCATCAGCAGTGCTCACCACCGTGGTGGGTGCCATTCGCGCCGAAATACTGCTCAGCACGGATGCCGTGAGTGCGCCGCGTGCCGGAATCGGCATCGCTGCCGCCCCCGGTGAACTGGTGCGGTCGTGGCAGTCCGCGCTCACCGCCCTGCGGTTGACCTCCGATGGTGAACCTGTGTTGTACGCAGACGATCTCGGTTCGCTGCTGCTTCTCTCCGAAATAAGTCCGGCGGGAGCACCCGAGAACTGCGACCTTCAGTCGGTTGGCGTTGTCATTCGCGAGTCACCGCGCGTCATCGCGATGCTCGATACTCTTGCTGCGAGCGACAGCCTGCGCGCTGCCGCCAGCACTCTAGGCTTTCATCACTCCACGGTGCAGTCCCGCGCCGAAGAGCTCAGTGGCAAGCTCGGCTTCGATGTGCGCACTGCACGCGGCCGCACGCGGCTTTCGGTTGCGCTCGCGCTTTACCGGCTCGAGACGGTGCGCTTCGAATAACGCTTGCGAACTCGTCGTTCAGCTCACCAGCCATGTTTCCTCTCGATAGCTCGCAGGGAGCTTTCGAGCGGTCCGCCCAATCCCACCTATGGAACCGGGAATCGCTACTATGTCCGTACACGAATGAAACCAATTGCACCAATAGCCGCCAAAACAGCGGTAAGGCTGGCAAGATAACCAACCAGCGGGAGGACGGGCACCTCGGCCGGGAATCCTAGTTGCGCTAAGCCTATGAACATCACGGCAAGAGAGATCACCGTCCCAGCGATGACACCGAGGACAAGGGCAGATCCGGCTTCTCGAAGATAGACACTGCCAAGCCACGAACGTGGAATTCCTAACGCGATCAGGCTTGCATTCTGTCTCTTCAGCGCTTCAACGCTACCCCGAGTCGATCCGGCAACCACCACGACCCCGAAGAAAGCGAGCACACCAATCAGCCCGAGCTGGAAGGGAGTTACAGAGAAGGGATCTTCGGCTCGGAATGTTCTGAGCAGACTTCCGTCAAATCCCTGCCGCACTAGAGCGTCACCCGCTCGACTCGCCTCGTCGGCTGTCACCCCTCCGAAGGCAAGCAGTCGCGGCGTCACCGTGAGGCCACGGTGTTCGGCGGTGTCACTGAGGATGAACCCTGCCGTCTCCCGTGCCCAGCGCCCCTCAAAGCTCTCCGAGATTGCGCCGCTTAGTTGGATCGCGCGGGGTTCGGTCGTTCCAATCGTCCACACCCGAGCGTCGCTATAGTTAGCATTCCACATAACCCCGCCGTCTTCGAGCGTGCGTTGTGCCTCGCCGGAAATTGACTCACCAAGCAGCATCTCTAAGTCGCTGACTCCGTCAATAACGTCCACTGCACCGAGGCCGCCCGGTGTCGCCACTATGCCCTCTCCCTCCGGAGTCATGGGGGTGGATACGGTAATGATCGTCGTATCGTTGCCAGCTGCATCAACTACCGATTCGGTGACCGTCTTGTCAGTGGAGTTGTCACCCGATATGTAGTAGAGCGCCTGACCTTCTCGGGGTGGGATCCTCGCGTTCTCGTTGTTTACGGCAATCGATGACGCGATCAGCGTGGCCATTGCGATCACCGGACCAACCGTCAGCGCAGCGCCCACGACGGCAAGCGCCGATGCTGAGCGACGCTCGCCGATGCGACGCCATGCGAGTCTGCTTGCCGGGCTGCGGCTTGGAAGCCGCTTAGCTATCCAACCAATTAGCTCTGGAGAGACTATGCCTAAGGCTAGGACGAGTAGGAGCACGACGGCGAAAATGTTGGGTATATCTCGAACCGGGAACCCAAATAGGACGATGAGCCCAACGACAATGATCGCAAGCGCACCACGCGACGTGGAGAGGACCCGAACGTTGGTTCGCCGGCTGCGTGCTTCCTCTGAGCGGGCACCTCGGCGCCGCGGCCATTGAGAGGCCAATACAACAAACAGCCAGATGACCGCCGCGCTAATGCTCACACGAAAAAACGGATCCCAGGGGGCTGGTGTGGACGAGGGCTCGTGCCCGACAATCGCCGTAACGACCGGGTCAGAAAGCCAACCGAGCAGCCACCCTGCAAGCGCACCTAGCACTACTGCGGGAAGAAGGATTAGTATCTCGGCGACGTGCACCGAGCGCGCGGCCGAACGTGGGCCCATCCCCTGCTCGACCAGAAGCAGGCGACGTTCACCGGAGTAACGCCCTCGCAGCGCCAGAGCGATAGCGGCGGCAAGCACGGCAAGTGGCACCGCTACCCATTTGTACAAGTACGGCATCCGGTCTATCACCGGCGCACCGCGCACCGCGAGGTTGGCAACTTCGACGTTAGCTGCCGCGGGCTCGGATGTCGCCAACTCGCTGTAAAAATCGCTTACTACCAAATAGTCAATAGCAGTGGTGTAGCCAACAACCGTCGCGGACAACCGAGGAAAGGCAGCTTTCGCCCCAGGCCAATCCCACGAGCGCCACGTACCAGGAGCAGCGAGCAATGCTTCAGACCGGACAGCGTGCGCGTTTTCGACCTGTCCGACTACATACAGTTTGCCCGGGGTTAGCCCTTGAAGGGTCGAGCCTGTCAGCAGCCCGGTTGCGTTGGTTACGACAACTTCTCCCGGCTGCTCCGGCCACCGCCCCTCGGACAACGTGTACCCCCAGCCACGTGAATCGCACCCGTCCTGGAATTCTCGATAGGCATACGTTTTACCATCCCGGGTGTCGGTCTGAAGGATCGAGCTAATCTCAGCACAGGCCTCGGATCCAGCGACCTTGGAGAGTTGCTGCCTGGTAGGTTCGATAGCGACCCCCGCTTCAGAAGTTGGCACGAAATCATTAAAATAAACCGCAGTGTCCATCCCTCCGTAGAGGTATTCACGTTCGGACGCCGGGCTGAACTCCATCCGCATGAGCACGACGAACACCAAGCCCAGCGCTGTTCCGACAATCAGTACCGGTAGGACCCACCAGTATCCGGAGCGTGGTCTCGCTAGTTTTAGCGACGCCCTCCAGCCTGCCACTGTCCTCATCATTCTCTCCTGGCCCCGCTGCGGTCGATCGATCCATCAACCATAGTTAACGTCTCGTGAGCAAACTTCATTGCCGTGAGGTCATGTGTCACTGCGAGAACCGCGTAACCCTGCGCGGCAAGTTCCCGGAACAAGCGGAACACCATCTGGGAATTCTCGTGGTCAAGCGAGCCAGTTGCTTCGTCAGCCATCACGATCTTGCGCTCACCCACGATCGCTCGAGCTATCCCAACCCGTTGCCGTTGTCCTCCTGACATTTCGGACGGAAAGCGCCGCGCAAGGTCTGCAAGCCCCACCCGGTCCAGTGCTTCGATCGCCGCAGTTTCAGCAACAGTGTGATGCTGCCCCTGGAGCTCTAGGGGCAGCATCACGTTCTCGGCTGCTGTGAACTCAGGGAGTAGCTGGTGCTCCTGAAATACCATCCCAATCTCTCTGAGTCTTACAGCGGCACGCCTCTCTGGTGATTGGCTCGACAGCTCTACGCCGGCAAAGAAAACATGGCCGGTTGTCGGAAGATCGAGCCCCGAGAGCAGCGACAAGAGCGTTGATTTGCCACAACCGCTCGGTCCCATGAGACATAAGAACTCACCCGGAACCAGTTCCAAGCTGACGTCGCGCACACCAAAAACTTGCTCCGATGGCGTCTCGAAGAGGCGTGATATCCCATCAGTTTGGAGTATGGACCCATGCATAGGAGTCAGGCTAACTGATTGCGTCGGATCAGCAAGAACCATTGCCAGCCCACGACGACATTGCGTCGTTCTGCCCCCAGACCATCCAACTCAACTCCGAGTAGCGGGCCATGTTATTGCACACCCCGCTACCGTACGATCCGGCGTACCAGCGTGCATTAGTACCCGTGCGGTTCTCCCAAGACGACACCTCATCGTCGTTTGCGTACGAGATATTCTGAAGGCCGAATCCCGCAGTGCGCAACCCCAACCCGATGTTGAAGCCGCTGTTCTTGTAGACACAGACGTAGGTACCACTGCAATATTGGGAGTTCCCGGCCAAAGCAACTGTCGGAGTCAACATTCCGACGAGCCCAAACATGGCAGCGCCAACTGCGAGCAGTGTTACGCCCTTTTTGTTCTTGAACATTGCAATTTCCCCTCTTGTGGGGTAGTCCGCTTTGACTACCCATCCTCATAACAGGCACTTTACTACAATACCGACCGAACGGTATTTTTTTAAGGAGCAAATTTTATCACTGACAATGTCGCGGTTGACGGTGGCAAAATACAGCAGGGTGTGATGACGTGGATACTGGGCAAATGGGTACAGTCCTTCTCACCGGCGCGACTGGATTTGTCGGGAAGTCTATTGCCGAGACGTTGCGACGAACTTCAGGCAGCCACTTGCGATTTCTAAAGAGGGCGAATCCAAGCGACCCTTCCAACGGGACGTACCTCGGCGACCTCACGGACCGAGCATCACTCGCGCAGGCTTTCGATGGGGTCGACACAGTTATTCACGCAGCGTCATACACCGGCGGAGATCCGGTGTTGCAGCGTCTAGTAAACGTTGATGGCACGGTCAACCTAGTCGAAGAGGCCTCGGCGGCCGGGGTAGCGCGGATCATCTACTTGAGCACCACCTCCGTCTACGGCACAGGACCTCATCGTGGTGCAGTAGAGCAGGCATTACAGCCGAATCCGGCCTCATCGCTCAGCACAACCCGACTAGAGGCAGAAAACGTTGTCCTGGCCGCGGGCGGCCACATTGTTCGGGCGACACTCACTTTCGGGGACGGCGATATGCGATTCCTTCCTGGTGTACTGAAAATTCGACGCTTGCTAGACGGGTTCACCGATGGAGGGCGCGCCAAGATCTCCGTCATACGCGTAGACCACCTCGGGAAACTCATCGCCTCTCTCGCGTCCTCAGTGATACCCCTCACAGCGGGACAAGTCCTTATTGCGTCCCACGCATCCCCTAGTTCCATCCGGGAAATTGGAGGAATTATCGAAAACATAATTGGCCGAAATCTCCCGAACTATAATCGAACATGGTCCGAGGCGTTGGAGATGACAACTGCGAGCGGGATCAGCGAACATCAACTGGCACTCGCCAGCGTCGACCACTGGTATGACTCCCGACGGATTTGGAATCTGACCGGGCTGGACTCCCCCGCTGCCTTTGAATTGCGGCGGAAGGACGTGGCTTGGTATCGCTCACAACTGGCCTAAAGCCTTCGGCGTCGAACGGTAGAAGCGCAACAGTAGCGTGGTACACAACGCCACTGCCCGTCACGTAACGGTTGACGCCCGAATACGGCACTGTCGAAGCCAATCGAATCTAGTCAGTCTCGACCGCTGGCAGGATGCAAGACGAATCTGGGACGTCACTGATCTCGAGGCCTCGGCTGCGGTCTCAATCCGTTCCAGCGACGCGCGCTAGTATCGGCAGGAGTTGGTTTAGAAACCACCACACTATGACACGAGCGGCGCACGAGAGAAGCGCATCCAAGGGCGACGTTGCCCAGCAGTAGGTGAGAAGGAATATGGCACGGCAAGCACGGGCTCTCGCGACACGGGACACAATAATTCATGGAGCGGCGGTGGTCTTCGAACGCTTGGGTTACGGAAATGCTTCCCTCACTCATGTGGTGGAAGAAGCGGATGTCAGCAAAGGTGCTCTGTACTTTCACTTCGGCAGCAAAAACGAACTTGCTCTTGCTGTGATCGAAAAACAGAACCACATCTCGCAGTTGTCGGGGAAAGTCATCATCGATATGGGACGTCCGGCCATCGAGACGATGATTCTCTTGTGCGCCGACTTGGGCAGGCAACTGATGACCGACCCAATCGTGCAAGCAGGCATCCGCCTCACGACGGAGGCGGCCTCCTTCCCTCCCAGCGTTATCGAGCCTTATCGCGACTGGCTTCTGACATTCGAAAATCTCATCCGCAGAGGTATCGGCGAGGGCGACATCAATGCGGCCGTCGCCCCCGACATCGTGGCACGGTTCATCATCCCGTCATTCACGGGCGTACAGCTAGTAGCGGATGTATTGACCTCGCGACAAGACCTTCTCTGCCGCATTCAGGAAATGTGGGACATTTTGCTCCCGTCCATCGCCGTGCCTGAGCGATACGACGAACTGCGTGATTTAACGAGACTTGTAGAGGCCCCGGGGCGCTAAGGGGCGAGGCGAACGGTGAGGCTCGTGACGACTTCGTCGGCCTGGATGATCCTCACACGACCCTCGCGGGTCGCGTCGATGAATGCTGGTTCGTCGAGCTCCGTCATGCGTCCGAAAGTTGCGTCAATTTCCGCAATCCGGCGCCCGCGGCCGTGATTTAGAGCAAAGACCGACTGCCTTGCAGCCTCGATGAGGAGCATTCCCGGAACGTGATCTAACGGGTGGTCGAAAAGAATCGGGTTGCCGGTGTCAACAATCAACGGCCACCGTCCGCCGGGCTCTCGTACACCGAGCACCACATCCTCTGCAAGCAGACATCCCACTTGTCGATGATCGACTCGGAAGCTACTGGCATCCGCTTTGGCCGCTTGGCGCCCGCCCCTCATCTTCGCGTACGCCGCGGGATCGACGAGGATCGCATCACCCCTCCCTAGGGCAACCGTACGTCCGTCGGCGCTGAACTCGCCGTGTGCACGGAAAGACTTCACGGTGGAGTCCGGGCGGGTCTTGAGCTCATCTACCTCTACGTCGACAAGGACCCTCGTAACAGCTGACCCCACAGCGCCTTCCTTGGTGATCCCGACCCAAAGGCTGGGCATCAGAAACTTAACGGAGAGCGGCACGCGCAGCATGGAGTGCGCGATAAGGATAGTCATTTGCCGTACCGTTTCAGCAACGAGCATTGGGTCGACTTCCACCGATGGACGTGAGTAAAACGAGTGCCTACGCGGCCATTGACCCCAGCACAAAAAGCCGCCCGACGGCTTCCGCTCGACGTGCGTCAGGAAGACTTCTGACACGCTCGCTCGATGCACAAACTCGCGAGGTACGGTCGATGAATACGGGCCCGTTTCGAAACTCTCCCCTAAGACCAAATCGCCTCGCGCCATTCTTCCCGCCTCCCCAAACCGGTTAGTCTCCTTGATAATAGGATGCCGTATGTGGCAGGTGAACGAGTGGAAGCGCGTCGCATCCGCGGGTCGAGCGGTGGGCAGGCGAAACCAGGAAGGCGATAGAACGAACGGGCAGCGAAGCCTGGCGATCGAATCTGCCTGCAGAGCATGCGTTCAAATCAAAATCGAACGCGAGCCCAAAACTGACCGGTGGATCGAGGCTTAGGCGTTGTCAGCGAGGCAAAGCCGTCAATACCGTCTATAACGCTGGTGGAAGGAACAAAAAATGGCGATTGCCACCTCCTGCTCAAGGCCAGTATTGGCTGATTTTATGACCGCCAGACAACGCCCCATCACAAGACCTTGGTGGGTGATCGTTATAGAGCGAGCACAATCTTGCCGCGCGAGTGACCCTCCACGAGTTGTGCGTAGGCTGCCGACACCTGATCGAACGGGAACACCGAATCGATCGGCACCTGCACCGTTCCCGCAGCAACGAGAGCTGAAAGCGCCGCCAAGTCATCGGGCGTCGCGCCTGCAGCACCAACGCCCGTCGTGCCGTACTCCTGTTGAGCGGCATAGTCAGCGATGCTGTTAATCCGGCCAGCCGGAGCACCCAGCGCGAGCGCGGCATCCACTGTTTCGCGTCCGTTGTTATCTAGCGCAGCTGTTATGCCCTCGGGGCTGATCTCGAGAATGCGCTCAACCATGCCCTCACCGTAGGTGACGGGGTGGATGCCGAGCGACCGCAAGAATTCATGGTTCGATTCACTCGCGGAGCCAATGACTTTCGCACCCTTCAGCTTGGCCAGCTGCGCGGCAATGACACCAACGCCACCGGCAGCAGCGCTGACAAGCACGGTGTCTGCCGCAGTAAGAGAAAGACTCTCGACGCTGGCCCATGCGGTGCGACCGGCAATGTCGAGGCCGCCCGCCTGCTCCCAGCTGAGAGCTGCTGGCTTGCGCACGAGCTTGCTCGCAGCGACGACCACGTAGTCAGCCTGGGCACTGAAACCTTTGCCGCCGAGCACCTCATCGCCGAGCGCCCACTCACTGACGCCGTCGCCGATCTCGTCGACGACGCCCGCAAAGTCGTTGCCATTGCCGCTGGGAAACGTGACATTCTGCGGAGTCGAAGTGGATGCACCGCTAAAGACCTTGGAGTCGAACGGGTTGATGCCGGCGAATTTCACCCGCACTCGCACTTCGCCTTCACCTGCGTGGGGTTCAGAAACTTCGGAAATCGTGAGCACTTCAGGCCCACCGAGCTGAGAGTAAGTAACACGACGCGACATATCTCAAGCCTAACGGGTGCGTCGTTCTTGCACACAAGCGTCCCAGAACTGGGAGAATGAACCCAAACGTACACCGATTAATCCCACCGGTTAGGACTCTTATGAGCTCGTCTGACAGCACGAACTTCCGCACCCCGTCGACCGAAGACCTTCAGCCAAGACTGCTGCGCGCACACCGCGGGCAACTGATGGCCGTAGCCGTAATCGGGCTCGTACTGGGCGTTATCGGTCTGCTGTTTCCCGGCGCGACGCTCCTGACAGTGGCCGTTCTTTTCGGCATCTACCTGATCGCTTCCGGCATGTACCGAATCATGGCGGCGTTCGTCGCCAATAATCTCGACTCCCCCATGCGCTGGGTCACCGGAATTCTCGGCCTTCTCATCATCATCGCCGGCATCCTGAGTCTCTCGAATCCCTTCCAATCACTTGTCGCACTCGCGCTCGTAATCGGAATCGGATGGATCCTTGAAGGCATCGTTGACCTTGTCGGCGGCGTACGCGGCACCATCCACCCCCGCTGGTTCGGTTGGGTCAGCGGAATCGTTTCGATGGCTGCCGGAGTCGCAATGTTCGTGCTCCCCGCTGCCGACATCTTTTCGCTCGTAGCGATCGGTGCAATCTTGATGATTGCCGTTAGCGTCACAACGCTCCTCACGCTTCCCCGTCGCGCCAAGAAAGACACGACAACCAGTCCCGCAGCCTAGAACTTTAGCTTCGCGGTCGAGGCGCGGGCTGGTGCAGCCACCGTCGCGCACTCGGTCGCACCCTGCCACCAACGACAAAGGCCGCCATCGCGAAGCGAAGACGGCCTTTGGCAAGTGTGACGAGTCGACTAGCGGCGCAGTCCCAGCTTCTCGATCAGCGTGCGGTAACGCGTGATGTCGATGTTCTGCAGGTAACCCAGCAGACGACGACGCTGACCAACAAGAAGAAGCAGTCCACGACGTGAGTGGTGGTCGTGCTTGTGCATCTTGAGGTGCTCCGTGAGGTCGAGGATGCGACGAGTCATCATCGCGATCTGGACCTCGGGGGATCCCGTGTCACCTGGGTGGGTTGCGTACTCTTCAATGATCGCCTTCTTGATGCTAGCTTCAAGAGCCATAAGGTGATCCCCTCTCTAGTCGTTGCGCGGTGCCCATAGCTGAATGCTTGAGCTCTCTTTATCCGCGGCCGTTAGACGGCAACCTTGAGATTCTAGCAGAATAGGACGCCCCGCAGGACTACTCCCCCGAGTTACCCGGCGAGCAACCGGATAATCGCCGGAACTGCGATAACCGCCACGGTGACTGTTGCCGCGATCGCAGCCGTTCCGCCAGCGACAAGCCACAAACGGTATCGTTGGCGCGCAGCATCCACTTCAGTACGAAGTCGTTCGAAACGTGCGGTGAGCCGCACACTTGCGCTGCCTGCGGCCGGGCGAACCCGCCACGCCCCGAGTCGGCCCGCAATAGCAACGAGAGCTTTTACCTCCCCCACTGAATAGACGGTCGGCTGATGAAGAAGCCAACTGACGAGTTCTCCGAGCTGGAGCACCGGAACTGGGGCGCGCTTGTTGCCGTAGATGACTCCAGAGGCACCGCCAATTGCGACAAGCGGACGAACCGCTGTCGAGCCAGCGCCGAGCTCCGAAAGTGCCGCAGTCAGACGATCTGCGCCGCTCAGCGCATCGCGAACGTACGCAACTCGGCGACCATTCACCATGATCATGCGCCCAGCGGTCACGATCTCTGCATGCGGATGTTGTCTGCTGCACACCAAGAAAGCACCGGAAGGACCCAGCACGATGTGATCCGCATCGACATGATCGTTGGCGCTGTGTGTTGCACTAGCCACCATCCAGTCGGAACCCAACGCCGCGAGAGCAACCGCAGTCTCCAATTCGCTGAGCGCACTCGAATAGAACTCGCGCGCCGCAGCTGCGAGCGGGTTCACGCCAAAAACAGTCGCCAACGCGCTCGGTGGCTCGCGAACCGCTTGCGCTCGGAGGCACGCCGCCATGGACGAACCGAAACCGGCTGCACCCTCAACACCCGCGGCCGATACCGTTTCGGCACTATCGTCACGCTCAACACCACTCACTTGATTCCCCCACACGCTTCCTGCAGAGAATATCTCGGTTGTGCGCTTCCCTCAATTCGACACTGAGCGGCAAACGGCGGTTTAGGGTTGAGACGTGAACGTTGCCCCGCTACTCGACCTGCTGCTGATTGCGCTGCTACTCGGATACGTGGCGTACGGCATCTCGATCGGGCTCACGCGAAGCGTCTTCGTGATTGCTGGCATCGTCGCGGGAATCGTTGTTGCAGTGCTGCTCGCACCAGCAATATCACGCTCAATTCCGTGGCCACAGCTGCGCGTCGCGCTTACCATCCTGGCGGCAATTGCCCTCATCGCGATCGGTCACGCAATCGGTGCCGCCATAGCTCGAGCGCTCCGGGAAGATCTCGAAACCAGCAGGCTGAGAGGTGTCGATCGAGCTGCAGGCGGAATTGTGAGCGGTATTCTTGCCGCTCTCATCGTCTCGACCGTAAGTTTCAGCGTCGCTCAGCTCGGATCACCACTGCTGTCCCGCACCATTGCGGACTCGGCTGTTATCAGCACGATTCACGATTTGACGCCCAACGACGTCGAAGTGCGGATTGCACAATTGCGCACCGTGCTCGCCGACAAGGGCGTGCCATTCTTCACTTCTGAATTGGGAACCGCTGGCGCGAAGATTCCGACAATCGATACCGACAGCGCAGTACTCGCCGCTGCCGCCGAATCCGTTGTGCGAATTACCGGAAACGCCTACGCGTGTGGACAAGCTCAGACCGGAACAGGGTTTGTTGTGGCCGACGAACGAATTGTCACGAACGCTCACGTCATAGCGGGCACCGAACAGCCCGTCATCGAAGCCCTCAACGGCCAAGTGCTCACCGGAACAATTGTCTACTTCGACGCACGCGATGACCTTGCGGTAATCGCGGTGCCAGGACTCACAGCCGATGCTTTGTCTATGGGAGCAACAGCACGCCCCGGCACCAGTACCGCGATCGAGGGCTACCCCTACGGCGGCCACATCACTGTCGATGCGGCACTGGTGCAGCACATCAGCGTCACCAACAGCCCTAACATTTATGGTTCAGGCGGTTCCCCTCGCGAGGTCTACACGCTTGCGGGTCAAGTAAATCCGGGCAACTCTGGAGGCCCGCTGCTCACTCTCGACGGTGAAGTCGTTGGAGCAGTCTTTGCTCGCAGCGCCGACCAAGAAAATGTGGGCTATGCGCTAACCCTCACCGAGCTTCAACCTGTTGTGGATGAAGCACCCGCGTTCACCGGAACAGTGTCAAGCGGGGCATGCATTCCTGGCTAGTCATCGCGCTCAGTGTCGCCCGACGAGCCTGCAGAGCGCTCAAACCACGACCAGTCATCGCCCAATTTCTTAGCGACCTTGCTTGGCACGACAAAGCTAACAACGGAACCGCTGACCTCGACATCGTCGACATCCGTCCGAGCGCTCCCGCACCTCCAGAAAACCCGCGACAATCAATAGTTGGCCAGCCAAGTACAGGATCATGATCGCAGCATCCGAGTTCCACCAGTCACCGGTCGAAGCAGAACGAGCATCCCAATCCACCACACCAGAAGCAGGGCAGTCGCCCGCGGGATGTGGCGAGAGCGAACGCTACCGACGAAGAGGGCGAAGTACACGACGTGGGTGAGCAAGAACGCAGCGCGGCCGACAACGGCAAAAATCAGCGCAGGCATCAGGAGAAACTTAGTGGCGTGCGCTGCGTCATCCGCGCCGGCAGCAAGGCTGACAATGTGCACGACAGACACCGCGACGTACGGGACAAACCAGCGTGCGCCGGACATCCTCACAGCGTATGTCTCGATCACTCAGATTGTGAATAATTTTCGCGACTATGTCGTCGGCTGATTGCGTCGCGTGCGGAGTGTGGCGCGAGCACGTTCGCGAGCCGCGGCAACGCTGAGGGTAATCACAACCCCAATCGCTGCCCCTACGGAGTTAGAGAGAATATCGCGCGGATCAGACACCCTCGACGGAATGAACTGCTGCACCCACTCAATGCCCGCCGTCAGCCCGATAGCCAGACCAAGCGCAAGCCACCACTGACGCTTGCCCACGAGCAAAACAAAGAACAAGCCAAGCGGCACAAACAGGGCAATATTCGCCACAAACTCAAGGTCGTTGAATGTCAGCCACTGTGTTGCAGAGAACCGATCAAGAAAAAGCGCAAGCTGCCAGAGTGGCCCATCCCGCTGATCGGGCGCTTGGGGGCTCAACGTCAACCAGACCACGACGGCCAAATATCCGAACGTGGCAACACTCAGATATGGATGACGCCTAAACATTCATCAATCGTGCCTTACCGCGCTGGACAAACAGTCGACTCTCTAGCAATTCCCCGCCAACTTAGAACGAACTCATAACTGACTCACATCTCGCTCACGACAACAGAAGTCACAATCGACACGAGGATCCACACAGAGAGCATAGTGACGATCAATGCGGCAACCACCCACAAGAAGCGCCTCATCGTCGCAGAACGCACATCGTGATGGATGCGCACGAAAGCCCGTGTCAGATTTCGTGCCTTGCGCGCACTCTGCTGAGGTTGCGGCCAGGTGTCACTGGCCTCGGCTGTGCCGGAAATATCGGCAACATCTTCACCAGAGAGCACTGCAGGAGCGGCAAGGAGCCACTGTTCGAGCTGCAGAGAGGTGAGCACCCGAACGTCGTCGGGTGCCTGCAGCGTTAAGACTTTGGTCGGCTCAACTAAGACAAGCACCGGTGTCACCACTATACGGTCATTGAGCGCGTCGACCAGCGAATCAGAAACGATTGCCGCGGCAGCTCTCGCATCAAGGATGCCTGCCCTGATGCTCTTGGCAACGATGAGTTCATCACCATTGATGGCAACCTCATCGCCCTGGCAGTTGACGACGACGACGGCAAAGACTCCTGCCCGGCCGACAGCAAAGTGATCAAGCGATGACAGCCCAAGCGGCACCCCATGGAGTACATCCCAGCTGTGACCGAGCCGGTCCAGGATCGATCCAACGAGAAGTTCGCCGACAGCACCGCGGTAGTGGGCTTTGCCTTCGTCGGTGAGAGGCGAAACGCCAAAGGTGCGCGCCAGTCGTCCTCGCGGCGCGCGATTCACTTGCGCCTCGATTAAGGCGGCCATAGCTGACTGTCCAGCGATCCGGCCGCGAAGATCGCGATTCTGCGGCACGCAGACCCTCCAACTCTCACACGCACCTTAACGCATGCAGAAATACGTTGGGCCGGAGGCTCCCCCGCCTCCGGCCCGACTCGTGGCGAAAACTCGCTACTGAGTGAAGGTCCCTCCCCCGAGGGATAACTTCTAGATACATAGTGCCTAACCTGAGAATTTCATGAAACCCCCACTTTTGGGCCTACCCGAGTGGGGGGTGAACAGCGGGGAGCACTCTACTTCGGTACGGCAATACCTTCCGGAAGACCCTCTGAAGCGACAATACTGAGGCGCTGGGTTGGTCGGGTCATCGCAACATAGAGCGCGGCAGCTCCGCGCGCGATCTCGTCAACGATGCGCTGCGGCTCAACCACAACCACCGAATCGAACTCCAAGCCCTTCGATTCCCGAGGCGTCAGCACGGCGATCGGCTTATTGAGGCCTGCGGCACCCTCGCCGACCTGACCCGGAAACTTGCTCGTGAGCGCTTCAATAGTTTCGGTACTGAGCGATTCGCTCACGATGACCGCGATGGTTCCGTCAGCAGAAATTGCCCGATCCTTTCGCACAGCCCCAACAACACTCGCTGAACGAGTCTCGGCGGTAGCCACGGTGACCGCCACCGGCCACGGACTCTCCCGAACCGCGCGCGACGGCGTGATCGATACCTCGTGTGCCAACGCAACGGCCTCGGCAACCGCAACAATTTGTGACGGTGTGCGGTAGTTGACGGTGAGTTCTTCAAGCCGCCATGTGTTGCCGACGTGTGCCGCGAGCGCGGTATCCCACCGAGTCGCAGCCGCTGCCGCACTTGCCTGAGCCACGTCACCGACAATCGTGAACGACTTCAGCGGATTGCGACGACCCAACAGTCTCCACTGCATGGGCGAAAGCTCCTGCGCCTCATCGACAACGATGTGACCGTACGCCCACGAGCGATCTGCTGCAGCGATGTCGGCCGTCGAGGCTCGGTCTACTTTGACCTCAAATCCGTCGGCAAGAGTCTCGGCATCGATCATGCCTTCAACACCCATGTTCTGGATGGCGGCGGCCGCGTTCTCGAGGTCGCGCTTGCGTTGCTGAGCATGTTCCTGTTCAGCCGCGGTGTGTGCGACATCCACTTCGCCGAGCCACTCTGCTGCCTCATCGAGCAACGCAACATCGCTAATGGTGAAGGGCGCATCGCGCTCGCGCAGCAGCAGCTGCCTCTCCTCGGGGCTCCAGCGCGGCGTGAGGCTGTGTAGCCACGTCGGGCGAGCGTAGAGGTCATTGAGAAGCTTGTGGGGAGAGAGGGGCATCCACGCGGTGTTGAGGGCGACCTTGACATCGTGCGCGGTGCGAATGTCTTCGCGCAGCCACTTCTGGTCGGAGTCATCAATCGTGTTGCCGTGAGAGCGGAGCTGGTCAGCGAGCATGCGGCTCAGCGCAGCGATCGCCGCCTTATTGAACGTCACGCGCGCCAGATTGTGCGGCTTGTGAGAATCCCATGCCTTCTGCATCGCACTACGAATC
This sequence comes from Rhodoglobus galactosidasius, assembly GCF_054957775.1. Taxonomy (NCBI): domain Bacteria; kingdom Bacillati; phylum Actinomycetota; class Actinomycetes; order Micrococcales; family Microbacteriaceae; genus Rhodoglobus; species Rhodoglobus galactosidasius. The sequence goes on from NZ_JBQIAV010000011.1 coordinate 81,549, forward strand.
AGCTCAGCAGGAACATCAAGGGCTTCGCCGTTGATTTCCATGCGCTGGGTCTCGGTAGGCACCACCTGGCGAGACCGCACAGCCCGCCGAATAAGAGCAGCCATTTCTAGGGAACCCTTGAGGCTCGCGATCGCGTCGATATCTTCGCGTCGAGCATCCACCCCAGGAAACAACTGCCCGAGGCTGGCCAGCACTACGCCGGTCTCACCGAGTGACGGCAAAACAGCTTCGATATAGCGCAAGAATGAGCGTGACGGGCCAACAATTAGCACACCGGATGTCGAGAGCCGTTCACGGTGCGAATACAGCAGGTAGGCAGCACGATGAAGCGCAACCGCCGTCTTGCCTGTTCCCGGGCCACCCTGCACAACGAGAGCGCCGCTGAGCTCGGATCGGATAATGGCGTCTTGCTCAGCCTGAATCGTCGCCACGATGTCGCCCATTCGGCCGGTACGTTCGGCGGTGAGGCTCGCCATGAGCGCGGCCTCTCCCTGAAGCGAAACCGCATCGCTCTCAAGAATTTCTGAGTCAAAAACTTCGTCGTCGATTCGCACAATGTTGCGCCCACTGCTTTGGAGATGACGTCTGGCCCGTGCACCGAGCGGAGTTGCCGCGGTCGCCTGGTAGAAGGCTCGCGCTTGAGGCACCCGCCAATCAAGCAGGAGGGGCAACTGGTCCTCGTCGCGAAGACCGATCCGCCCGATATAGCGCAGCACTCGCTCGCTCTCGTCACCTTCGGGTTCCAATTCGAGCCGCCCGAACGCCAAGCGCTCGTCGATCTCACGCAATTGACCTACCCGGTCTTCGTAGATGCGAGCAAATGCATCGCGCTCAGAACGGTTCTGATGGGTTCCACCCGGTGCACTTCTGCGCACCGCCTCGAGCTGTTGCTGCGCCGCGTCCCGAAGCGAGTCAAGTCGGCGATAGAGGCCGTGGACGTAGTCCCGTTCCCGTGCAAGTTCACTCGATGACATCCGGGTTCCTCTCCAAATTGCGACCTCCAATGGTACGCCGTTTTTGACTATGAATTCGCCGATTAACTATTGCGCTCAGCGAAACTTGATGGCACTCTGAAAGCAGTAACACTCATCGCTCACCAGAGTCGCAGGCAGTGCCGCACCGGTGGGCGATGAGTCTTGATACGGGCTATTCGGCTACTCGCAGCTGGGGATGGCCGCACAGGTCGATCTCGTCGCTCGCGGTAGCGCTAACTTGCACGATAGCTAGCGTGGCGGATGCCGCGTGCCCATGAGCGCATGCCGCGCCTCGACAACCGCACCCAGTAACACCGCTTCATCAGTGGTAGCACTAATGCGGTCTCGCCCCGTAATGATGCGCTGGCGGGCGAATGCGAGTCGCGTGGCGTCCTGAATGTAGATCTGCATCGCAGCACGCTTGTTGTTCTTGGCCGCCCAAGCAAGCGCCTGTCGGCGACCGCGTGCGGTAGCAAGCACCGCCACCTCATCACGATTGAACCAGCCGACGCTCGCGTATTCGGCAAGACGGTCAAAGGTCATCTTCTCTTCCTGCTTACGCAGATAAAGAACAATCACGATGGCCACGACGAAGAGGGGAAACTGCACTATGGCGTAGTAGCCGAAGAAGTCGTTGACGAAGAACAGCGCACCATTCCACAGTGCGTGAAGGCCAATCGCGACGGCGAGCCCGACAACAAAGATCCCCACTCCGCTGGCGGTGCGCGTGGATCGCGCAGCAAACCCCAAAGCGATTCCGGCGCATGCGGTGAACATCACGTGGGCGAAAGGCGACATAAGGCCCCGCACCAAGAACATTGGGAAGAGACCGGCACCGCCGCCGTCGAGGCTGACTAGTGCAGAACCGAAGTACAGGATGTTCTCGGTGAAGGCGAACCCACCAGCGATCCACGCCGCATAGACCAATCCATCAATCGGCCCGTCAAAGTGGCGGCGCGCGACCCAGAAAATGACGAGAATGCCAAGCGCCTTGCCTGCTTCTTCGACAATCGGGGCTTGAATTACGGCAGAGAAGAGCTCGTAGGAGGGCCCGGGATCGCCGAGGGCTGCGATGACGTTGTCGATCTCAGCGCCAACAATAAGGGCGAGCAAGACAGCAACGCCGGCGCCCCAGAGGAATGCGAAGACCACTGCCAGTCGTGGCTCGGGTTCCCACCGGTCAATCCAGCGCACGGTGAAGAAAACGACGGCCAGCGGCACGACAGCCAAGACACCGCCGAGGGCAAAAGCGTCGGTTCCGATTGCTGAAATCACGTAGACAACAACAAAGAGCAAGACAAATGAGAGAGCAACAACCCCCACAATTCCGAGCACGAGCAGGCCAGGTCCCCGACGTGGAGGTGCTCCAACGTGCAGCTGGTTCTGCTGGGCTTCGTTGGCGACCTCAGCGGGAGCCGCCATCGGCTGCTGAGCGGCAACACCTGCGGATGCTGTGAAATCGGGAGTCACGGAAGGTGAATCGCTCGCGGTCATGTGAAAGACCCTAGCGTGCGAGTAGCACCTCTCTGGGGAGGCCTACTGCGCGGCTTGCTGCTCCCGCAGGATGCTCAACGCACGAGCTACACGGTCACCAAGGCCTGCGACCCGTTTCTTCGACGACCGTTCTGCTTCGACGATAAGACCGACGAGCTCGCGGCGATACACGTCCTGTGTCGAGCGCACAGCTGTACGCAACGCCGATGATGCACGGACTGCGGCGATGCCGAAGGTCACGCTAGCAATAACAGAAAGCAGCGCAACCAAGAACACCCAGGGCTGCGATGGATTGTTCGCCATCTCCACGAGTGCCGCAATCGCAACAGCGAGCGAAATGACCGGAGCGATCAACCGCTGGGGCGTTCGCACAAGCAGTTGCAACGCCGCGGAAATCGTTGTGGCATCCGAACTCTTTCGATCTTTGGATGCGGCATCGATTGCAGCGACGCGAGTGTGAAACTCATCGACCTGATCTTGATGCAAGCGCACATCGGCGAGCTCGATGAGCTCGTCACGCACAAGGCGGTAGCTGTCGGCTGGAGGCCGCACTATGACGACGGTGATGACCGAGACCATCGCAATAAGCACAACTACTGTGCTGAGGGCGATCAGTACAGCTCCAGGAACGTTGACGGGGTCGGCGAAGAACGTTCGTGTGCTCCAGTCCACGCCAACCGCAATCACCACAAGCGCGCTACCTGCCGCCGGAACAACCCAGGCAACCGGATGCAGCCGCACTCTGGTTCGCACAGCGCGAGCAAGTCGGAGGTGGTCGAAGCGCGCTGTCGCGTAGTCGGCCAATTGCGTTGAGAACGCGATGAGCCAGACGGCGGCGAGAAAGGTGAGTGCTGTCCACGAAGATTCCACGGTGCGACTGTAGCCGCTTCGTCCACCATCAGGACAGTGCGACGAGCAGTAGTCGACCAGAAGCCCGGGAGGAGTGATGTCTGATTTCCGCTGGTCAGCTCTGGTCGGAGGTGGCACGCTTAAGTCATGTCCGCCCCCACTCTGAGCTTTGATGAACAATACCGAGCACTCTGCTCGCGGGATGCCCGCTTCGACGGGCAGTTCATTGCCGGAGTGCATTCCACCGGAATCTACTGCCGACCAAGCTGTCCGGCTGTCGCCCCCAAACCACGCAATGTGCGGTTCTATCGCACCGCCGCCGCCGCCCATGAAGCTGGCCTGCGCGCCTGCAAGCGATGCCAGCCCGACGCGGTGCCTGGCTCCCCCGACTGGAACCTCAGCGACGACCTCGCTTCGCGCGCAATGCGCCTCATCGGCGACGGCGTCGTCGAACGCGAAGGAGTGTCTGGTCTCTCTTCCCGCCTGGGCTACACCAGCCGCCACCTCACCCGTGTACTGTCGGCAGAACTCGGCGCTGGCCCCCTCGCACTGGCCCGCGCGCACCGAGCCCAAGCCGCGAGAACGCTGCTGAGCGCAACAGAGCTGAGCATCTCAGACGTCGCCTTTGCCGCTGGCTTCTCTAGCATCCGGCAGTTCAACGACACGATCCAAGCCGTGTACGAAACCACGCCAAGCCAGTTGCGCACCCTCGCTCGACGCGGCACGTCAGCACATCCGCATCTCGCTCAGGAACGACCGTCGACGTTGACTCTTCGGTTACCTACTCGCGCACCATTCGACGGCGCGGGACTCATGACGTTCTTTGCGAATCATGCTGTCGACGGAGTCGAGACGGCAACCGAGAACAGCCTCGAACGAGCACTGCGCCTGCCGGGCGGTGTAGCGACCGTGCGCATGCAATTGATCGACCAAGGCATCCTCTGCACAGCCCAACTAGCAAAAATTTCGGATGTCGCGCCGCTCGTTGCTCGAGTGCGCCGTCTTTTCGACCTCGACGCAGATTCGCACGCAATCGATCGCGCCCTAGCCTCGGATCCGGCGTTGGTCTCATCGGTCGCGCGGGTGCCCGGAATGCGTCTCCCCGGGAGCGTTGACACAGAAGAAACGCTGTTTCGCACGTTGATTGGTCAGCAGATTTCCGTTGCAGCGGCACGCACAGTGCACGCACGCGTTGCGCGCGAGCTCGGCAGCGATGGGTTGTTTCCGACCGCGACACGACTGGCAGAGTCTGGCGCTGAGGTACTTCGCGGCCCCCGAACCAGAGTCGCGAGTATTCTCGCGGTCGCCGAAGCCCTCGCATCCGGCGATCTCAACCTCGACGTTTCGACCCCTGTCGACGAATTCACAGCAAGGTTGATCGCGATGCCAGGAATCGGCCCGTGGACCGCCGGTTACACGGCAATGCGGGTGCTCGGAAACCCCGACATCATGCTCAGCAGCGACCTTGTTGTTCGCCAAGGCGCGGGAGAACTGGGCGTTCCCGCTACCGCGACAGGATTGACGCAGTATGCCTCGCGCTGGGCGCCGTGGCGTAGCTATGCGTGCATGCATTTGTGGCGTTCTCGCCCAACGCAGGTGGAGAGAGACGTCACCTCGCCGTAGGCTGGAGCTATGAACGCCAGACTCATAAAGCTCGGACTCGGTATCGCCATCGGATATGTTATTGGCGCGCGCGCCGGCCGCGAACGCTACGACCAGATGAAGGGCAAGGCTACGGAGCTCTGGGAGAGCCCTCGTGTGTCTAAGGCACGCACAACTGTCGAGGACTATGCGCGCACGCAGGCGCCGATTCTGCGCGACAAGGCTGAAGCAGTTGCTAAAGCCACACCGGGATTCGTTACCAGTACCGCCAAGGATGTTGCCGAGACTGCGCGCGAGGTCGCAGAATTGGCCAAGGGAACTGCCAAAGAGTTCGCCGAGACCGCCAAGACTTCAGCGAAGGATCTTGCTGAAACCGCCAAGGGCTCGGCTAAGGATCTCGCCAATCGGGCATCCACATCGGCGCGGGATGTTGTTGGTCGCGTGACTCACACCGCGAGCGACGTGCGCGAAAACGCCACCCATACCGCTGCTGAACTTCGCGAGCGTGGTGAGAGCGCGATCGATCGCGCCTTCACCACTGCGGGAAAAGCGCGCGACGAAGCTCTCGCGCCACTCGACGATGACGACGACGATCCAGAGTTCGACGTTACCGCTCCACAGAAGTAGCGCTCAGAGCCGGCTACTTTTCCTCGTCCAACCAGGGAAGGGTAATCGCGGCGGTCATGGGCGAAACACCACTCAAGCGTTCCGGGGTAAGCACCCGGGCAACGTCTTCTTCTTTCATGAGCCCAGTAGACACGACAAGCTGCGCAATTGATGCGTTGGTCGTGAGTGCCGTGTGCGCGAGAGTAGCCGCCGCCGCGTAGCCAATGTACGGCGTGAGAGCAGTAACGACTCCAACGCTCGACTCGACCTGTGCCGCAAGACGTTCCTCATTGGCGGTGATGCCATTGATGCAGTTTTCGCGCAGCGTGCGGCAGGCATTCGTCATCCATTCCAACGACTGAAGCAACGAGTGCGCGATGACGGGTTCGAAAGCGTTGAGCTGCAACTGCCCAGCTTCCGCAGCGGCCGTGACCGTGGCATCCGCACCGATGACGCTGAAGGCGACCTGGTTAACAACCTCAGGAATCACCGGATTTACTTTGCCGGGCATGATCGATGAGCCTGCCTGCTTGGCCGGCAGATTGATCTCGCCGAATCCAGCCTGGGGGCCGCTCGAGAGCAAGCGAAGGTCGTTACAGATCTTGGAGAGCTTCACGGCGGAACGCTTGAGAATACCGCTCAACGACATGAAGATTCCCACGTCGCTTGTGGCTTCGATCAGGTCGAAGGCGGTTTTCATCTCGATGCCAGTGGCGTCGGTCAGATGGCGTCGAACCGCCTCTGCATACCGAGAATCCGCGGTAATCCCCGTACCGATCGCGGTAGCACCCATATTAATCTCGCTCATGAAGGGCAAGACATCAGTAAGTCGGGCGTGGTCTTCCTCGAGCGTGTGCGAGAAGCCAGTGAACTCTTGGCCAAGCGTCATCGGAACCGCGTCTTGCATCTGCGTGCGGCCGATCTTGAGGATCTTGACGAACTCGCGACCCTTCGCGGCAAAGGCACCAGACAGCAGTTCGTGCTCAACAAGCAAACGATGAACACCAAAGACCATCGCGAGCTTGATCGCAGTCGGGTAGACATCGTTGGTGCTCTGGCTGCGGTTGACGTCGTCAATGGGGTGAAGGAACGAGTATTCGCCCTTCTGGTGACCCAAAATCTCGAGGGCGCGGTTAGCGATGACCTCGTTGGCGTTCATGTTGGTTGAGGTGCCAGCACCGCCCTGAATAACACCGACACAGAACTCTGCGTGCAGTGCACCGTCGAGGATCTCCTGGCAGGCGGCGTCAATCGCGTGCGCCTTCTTAGACTCGAGCACGCCAAGCTCGGCGTTGGCACGAGCCGCCGCCTGCTTGATGTGCGCCAACGCGCGCACAAGATCGGGGTAGACGGAGATCGCACGTCGCGTAATCGGAAAGTTCTGCATCGCACGGAGAGTGTGCACTCCCCAATAGGCTTCTGCAGGAATTTCGAGCGAGCCGAGCGAATCGGATTCGATGCGGGTAGTGGTGTTCTGCGAAGAGGCGTTGCTCAACTGTTGGTTCTCATCTCCGTTGACGTTTGGCACGACAAAACCTGCGTGTCACTCACACCTTCAGTCTACGCTTCGCCACCATTCGAGGCAGAAGGAGACCAGAGGCTATAAAGGCAGTTCTTAACGGATTGCTAATTCTTGATTGCATCACGCAGCAGCGCTGACAGCGCCTGCAACTGCACGTTCGACTCTGCGACGACTTCTTCATCAGAACCGTCGAGCGCACGCGCAGCGAGACCCGCTTTGCTATCGATCAGCTCAGCGATTCGAGCGTCGATGGTGTGCGCCGCAATGATGCGCCATGCGGTGACCGGAAGCTCCTGACCAATGCGGTGCACGCGGTCGATAGCCTGAGTCTGTTCAGCGTTAGTCCAGCTGAGCTCTGCGAGAACGACGTTGGATGCCGCCTGCAGGTTCAACCCGACGCCTGCTGCGGTGAGCGACGCGACCACTACTGCGACCTCGGGGTCATCGGCAAACGAGTCGATTGCGTGCTGACGTGCTTTGGCGCTCTGGTCACCACGGATGGAGACGGATTTGAGGCCGACCTTCGCGAAGTGGGCCTCGGCAGTATCCATCACGTCGATGTGCTTCGCAAAGAACACGACCTTGCCGACCGAGCGGGCCAGTTGAGCGGTGTAGTCGGCGGCGAGCGTTGCTTTTGCCTGACCGATGCGGCGCACCATGGTGAAGACGTTCTCACCGGTGGTTGCGCTCTTGGACTCCTCGAGCTCGGCATGTGCGACCACACGAATGAGATCTTCGACCGCGACGTCTGGTTTGAGGTTGCGCACTCGAGTGAAGCGGTCGACGAGGCGCGCGGTAAGAGCTTGTTCGGCGGCCCGGATGGAGCGACCAAGGTCATCGTCGAGCTCAACCGGGATGTCGGCGATGCGACGTGCGGGAATGTCGGCTGCAACATCCACTTTCTTGCGGCGCACGATGCCCATATCGATAACTGCGCGTCGGGCTTCAGAGAAGAAGCCGGGGTCTGCCGGGGTGAGATCGGATTCTTCGAGCTTGGACATGAGCGGGGCGAGCGGCTTAGTGCCGTCGATCCAGCCCAAGTACTGCCAAATTGCGCGGAAGTCTTCAATCGAGTTGATGAGAGGGGTGCCCGTGAGCGCCATCAGGAGCGCTTTCGGGTAGGTCGCACGGATGCTGCGCGACAGGCTCAGCACATGCTTCGAGCGTTCAGATTTGAGGTTCTTAATGAAGTGAGCTTCGTCGACAACCATGCCTTTGAAGCCGAAACGGCCGAGCCATCCGACGTGGCGGTCGAGTACTTCGTAGTTGACGATCACGACGTCGCTGAACGCGTCGACAGTGTCGCCATCACCGTGCACAACAGTCGCGCTGCGACCGGGGGTCCACAGTTCTACTTCGCGTTCCCAGTTGGTCTTGACGACGTTGGGTACAACGACGAGCAGTGGATAAGAATTTGAGGCTTCGGCCGCCATCAGCGCCTGAGCAGTCTTGCCTAGCCCTGGCTCGTCGGCCAGCAGGAACGTGCGATGCCCCTGTTTGACAACTTCAACGAAGCGAGCCTGGTGACGCATGAGGTCGAGGTTTCCGCGGGTGCGAAGCGATGATGCTTCTGGCAGATCCATCGACGCAGCGCCGCCGCCAGAGCCGTGCTCGAACGCACGGAACAGCGGGTCAATGAGCTCCCAGTTGGCAAGACGATTGCCATGCTCGGGCTTTGCGGCCACGGCGCTGAAGTCGGGAGCTAAGAATGGGTTAGCCATCTGCATCTGACGAACGGATGCTGGCACGACCTGCTTCTCGGTCTGTTTGTCGACAGGCTTTGGTTCGACAGAAATGATCAGTTCTTCTGGGCTGAGCTCAACGCCAGCGGCCAGCAGGAGATCGCGACGCAGCGCCTTCGCTGCGGGAGTGATCGGGGCGGCCTCCCCCAGCATCGACAGCAGGCTGGTGTCACGTGCGGCCGTTTTTGCGAGGATGCCGGCGAGGCCATCGAGGCGCTTTTGTTCGTTGGCTCGTTCAGAGTCCGACAGCGTCGCATCGACCTTGACCCTGGCGCGCTCTTCGCGCAGCAGCAGAGCAGCAACCTGGAAGCGTGCACGGTTGGCTGGCTTGAGCGGCCCCTTCTGCACAGCCGTTTCGACCTCGCGGGCGGCACGGGCGAGTACGGGGATGACTCCGGTATCGTCACCGGGTCGCCCACGCCGACGCTGCCCGCCTGCTTGTCGCTGCCCAGAGTTTTTGGGTCGCTTGTTGCGCTGCGAGGGATCGGTCTTTGACGAGTTGGTCAATTGTTCTCCTGGCGCTAGGCAAAAAGCTCAGTCACATAGATCGAAGACTCGTAGACGTTGCCACGAATGGGACCTCATACTGAGTGACAACATCCACTCGAGTGAGCCAGACCCAACTGCGGTGCGATTGGTGGTCTCAAGGGATGCGTTCCTAGTGTACGCAGAAAATGACGATCGTGCGCTACTCGAGCGAATTAAGCTCGACTTTGGGAATCTGTGACCCGAACGGCAACGCCGATAATGATTAATACGAGCGCGGCGATGTAGTGCAATCCTGCGAATAGCTGGGTATCAGCGACGCCAATCGGAAACACCGGATTCCAGAGAATCGCTATCGGAACCAGACCAATCGCCCACCACCATTGGCGTGCCTGCACCACAAGCACCACACAGATCAGCGCCAGAATACTCACCACGTAGCGAACCACGGTGAAGATCTCAGTTTCGATGATGCCTGCGCCAACCAGAAGCACGAGCACAGCGAGTATCGCCGCCGGAAGAACTACTCGGCGAGGTCTGTCGGGATAGGTTGCGCTCACTAGATCAAATATACCGGTCGCAACACACTCACCACGCAGCGGTCGCACGCCGTCTGCAGCGTGACGACCGTGAAATCAGTGCTCCGCTCTCGATAGAGTCAACGTATGAAGAGTGCCTTGGCTGTCGAACACCTGCAAGAGCTCGTGCGAATCCCTACAGTTTCTCGCGAAGACGCTGACACCACCGAATGGACCGAGTTCACCCGCTTCGCCCTAGCGTTGCGCAAACTCTATCCGCTGTGCCACAGCCGCCTAGAGCGTGAAACGGTGCTCGATTACTCTCTCGTCTTTCGTTGGCGTGGGCGATCATCCACCGAGCCCTCGGTACTCTTGGCTCACTACGATGTTGTGGCTGCGCCCCCTGAAGGGTGGAAACGCCCACCCTTTGCCGGGGAGTTGAGTGGCAAAGGCGACCAGCAGCTCATCTGGGGCCGAGGAACACTCGATAACAAGGGTTCGGTAGTTGCGATCCTTGAAGCGGTTGAGTCCCAGCTAGAAGCTGGACTGATGCCCGCTCAAGACATTTATCTGTGCTTTGGGCACGACGAAGAAACACACGGCACTGGAGCTTCAGCGATCGTCGATCTGCTTGAGCGACGTGGAGTGAAACCCGTCATGGTGCTTGATGAGGGCGGTGCGATCGTCGACGACGTATTCGACCAGGTAGAAGCACCTATGGCTGTCGTCGGGGTCGCCGAAAAGGGCACAGCTACGTTGCGTTTGACCGTCGATCAGCCAGGCGGACACGCATCCACACCGCCGCGCACGCCTGCCGCAGTCCGACTCGCGCACGCGATTATTCGACTCAACTCACGCCCGTTCCCCGCTCGCCTGACACCGACGGGCTCTGACCTACTTCGCATTCTGGGTGAGCATGCTGGAGGGTTCACCGGGTTCCTGCTGCGCAACGTGTCGTGGACTCGGCCGGTGCTCGTGCCCATTCTGGTGCGCAAGAGCGACGAACTGGCCGCAATGCTGCGCACAACACAAGCCGTGACGATGCTCGAAGGCGGCCATGCGGTGAACGCGCTGCCCGAGCGTGTCAGTGCAATCATCAATGTTCGAATCGCCGTGAACTCCAGTCTGGAGGCCACGCTCAAGCACGTGACCCGCGCCATCAGCGACAAGCGCGTCAGAATCACCGTGGAATCCCCCGGTGAGCCCTCGCCCGTCTCACCAACCACTGGACTCGCGTGGGAACTACTACGATCGACTATCGAAAAGAGCTTTCCGCGAACGGTCGTCACTCCCTACGTGCAAAACGGGGCCACAGATAGCCGCCACTTCACGCGCATTAGTCGCGGTGTCTACCGTTTCACCCCCTTTGCCATGGCTCGTGAGGTGCGAGACACACTTCATGCACGGAACGAACGGATGCTCGTCAGCAGCTTTCTCGACGGCATCAACTTTTACCGAGCCCTCGTCGGTTCGCTCTAACCTGCCGCGCGCACGTTCTTCGCTAAGGGAAGATCGTCAGGCTCGGTGAACTCATGGGCGATCCACTCCCCCAACTCGGCCGGGCGATCGGTAACGATTCCGTCGACGCCCAGCGACACGGCATCCGACCACGTCTCAGAGTCGTTGAGCGTGTAGATGAGTATGCCGAGACCGGCATCATGCACGCGCTGCACGAGTTCGGGGTCTTGCGTAATGGCTTTCTTGCTGGTCACCAGGGCAACTACTCCCGCAGCTGTCGCAAGCGCGCCAGGGTCTCCAATAATGTCGCGCACGATAAGCATTCCCGGCAGCTCGGGGCTCACTCGCTGCAACGCTTGTAGGGTCATGATGTCAAAACTGCCGATCATGACGTGATCGCTGACGCCGTGACGTGCAATCAGGTTGGCGATGAGCCTTACCTGCTCATCAGTCCAGGAACCTTTGAGCTCGAGGATCGCATTCTTAGTTGACCAGCGCAGCAGGTTAAGAAACTCTTCGAGCGTTGGCACCGTTGCGTCCGCAAACTCTTCACCAAACCACGAGCCAGCGTCGAGTGCTGACAGCTCTTCGTAGTCGTACTTCCACACCGGACCCGTGCCATTGGTCGTTCGATCAACCGTCCAGTCGTGCATCAGCACGGGTACGCCGTCAGCAGTCAGCTGCACATCAGTTTCGACATAATCTGCCGCGCTATTGAGCGCTTGGCCGAGAGCTTCCAAGGTGTTTTCGGGTGCAACCGTCTTGTCGCCGCGGTGGCCTGCAATGAAGGCGACCTCCCCCGGCGAGCGCAGAGATGAGAATGCGCCGGCGGCATGAACGCGAGTGACGTTGGCGTTCAGCACTAGCGCGAGAGTGATTGCGGTGACCATTGCTGCTGCAAGGGCGGCTCTGCGCATGCGTTGGTCACGATATGCGGGTGCCGGGTTCTGCGATGTCACCATTGACTCGCCATCCTTTGTCGGGTTGCCGCACGTTCACGGTTACCCCACTATAGCGAGCCTGTTATCAATCTGTTATCTAATTGCCGGATTCTTTTGCGCGTGTCTCAATAGCAGCGCGCAACGGGATCGACGGCACCGCCCCGTGGCTCTCCACCGAAATGGATGCCGCAGCTACCGCGAATCGCAGAGCGTCATCCGCCAGCATCTCCTCGACAAAGCCCGCAGCGAAGGCACCGCAGAAGGTATCGCCGGCACCAGTGGCGTCGACCGCGGTGACCCGATGAGCGGGCACCACAACCTCCTCGGATCCTGCCCGATGCAACGACGCGCCCTGGGATCCCAAGGTCACAATCACAGCAGGAACAAGGGCGAGCAGTCGCTCGCCCAACCCGTCAAGCTCAGGAGCCAGACCGTTGTAGCGGGCCAACTCAGCAGCTTCGTGCTCGTTCACAATTAGCACATCAAGCGTGTCGAGCAACGCCTGCGGCAACTCTTGGATCGGAGCAGCATTCAGGATCACGCGCGTGCCCGCCGCCTGAGCAATACCTGCTGCCTCAACGACGGTGGCGAGCGGAATCTCCAATTGCATCATCAAGGCCGACGCAGCACTGATCGCTTCAGCATCCGCGCGGGTGAGAGCAGTAACTTCGCTGTTGGCGCCGGGCTCGACAATGATCGTATTCTCACCCGTGCCGTCAACGGCGATCAGTGCGGTGCCCGTTGGTTTGACTGAGGTGCGCAATTGCGCGACACCAATGGAATCGTCGCTCAGACCCGTGCGAACCATTTCGCCAAAGGAGTCCGCTCCGACCGCACCGATGAAGGTGGTCTCGACTCCAGCGCGAGCTGCGGCGACGGCTTGGTTTTGACCTTTGCCGCCGAGGGCTGTGCTCACTCCATGCGAGAGCACGGTCTCTCCCGGCGAAGGAATACGATCCACACGAAAGACCTGATCAATATTTGCACTGCCGACAACGACGATTCCAGACATTAGCCAAAAGTAGCGCAATCCGACAGCTCGCGGAGAACACTCAGTCCGCGTCGTCAGCTTCTGCCGCCGCAACGATCCTGTTGACCATGCCGCTAAAGATCACGCCATGAAACGGAAGGATCGCGAGCCAATACAGGCGACCACCCAAGCCGCTAGGAAAAAATACTGCGCGCTGTCGATAGAGCGAGCCACCGTCACCGCTATCGTCAACGGTCAATTCGAGCCATGCCCGACCCGGCAGTTTCATCTCAGCGCGAAGACGAAGACTGTGCCCGCGATCGATGCTTTCGACTCGCCAGAAGTCGAGTGCATCCCCCGTGTTGAGAGTACTCGGATGCCGGCGTCCACGACGAAGACCGACCCCACCGACTAGCTTATCGGCCCAGCCTCGCAAAGCCCACGCCAGCGGGAGCGAATACCACCCGTTCTCTCCTCCAATGCCCTCAACAACCGCCCAGAGCGCATCCGGAGACGCCGGAGTGCGACGTTCACGCAGGTCGGTAAAGACTGTGTGGCCAGTCCACTCGGGATCGCTCGGGATCGGATCACTCGGGGCACCAGCAACCGTGGCATCCTGCCAACTTGTCTCAACTTCGCCGTCGCGCATCTTGACGAGCGCCAACCGCACCGAGGCACGATAGCCCGTGAGGCCACCCTCTGGCTCAGGAATGAAATCAGAAACGGAATCATCGCGCACGACGCAGTCGAACTGGAGCGACTCGATGATCGGCACCGCGAGCAGCCGCGGAATGGGAGTCACCAGATTTACCCACTGCGAGGCGAGCCAGGGAGTCAGCACCGGTAGGGACGCGATGGGGCGCTGGTGAAGGCCAGCCTCGAGAGCGTAACCGTTCATCATCTGTCCGTAGCGCAGCACATCCGGCCCACCGATGTCGAAACTGCGGTTGAGCTCTTTGGGCAGCTCAAGCGCACTGACAAGGTAATAGAGCACGTCGCGCACGGCGATCGGCTGAATGAAGTTGCGCACCCACTTCGGCGCAGGCATGTATGGCAAAACTTCGGTGAGGTGACGGATCATTTCGAACGATGCCGAGCCTGAGCCGATCACGACGCCCGCGTTGAAGGCGATAGTCGGCACACCCGAATCCATGAGGATGCGGCCAACCTCAGCACGGCTGCGCAAGTGCCGACTGAGCTCGCTGACTTCGCCCTCGGGGTGGAGACCGCCAAGATAGACGATGCGCGATACCCCGGTGCTCTTGGCTGCCTCGGCAACGTTGGTCGCCGATAGCTTTTCGGTCTCCTCAAAGTCACCCTTGGCGCCCATTGCATGCACAAGGTAGTAGAGCGCGTCGATGTCGGCTAGCGCATCGGTAAGCGTTTCGGCATCCGTAAGATCGCCGACGACTGTCTCAACATCATCGCGCCACGGAACGTCACGCAGTTTGCGGGGGTTGCGCACGAGTACACGCACGGTGTGCCCAGCATCGATTAGCCGAGGAACGAGTCGGCCACCCAAATATCCTGTTGCTCCGGTTACGAGAACGCGCATGTCAGAACTCTAGAGGCGACCCCTGTGAATCCCGGAAGTTTCCCTCTTGGTGCGACGCCCCAGAATAATTTGCTTTGTGACTCGTGCATTTTCATGACTATGATGACGGAATCTAACCGGCGACGGTCGGACAAGGCGGCCAATGGGGGTCGTCGACGATCTAGGGGAGCAGAAATGTCCACTACTGTGAGAGCGCTCTCACGGATAATCGCCGCCGCGGTTGCCGTGCCGGCGCTCATCGTGCCGACAGCGGTTGGAGGGGTCCCCGCCGCGGCGGCCACCCTCTCGACCGTCGACGACTTCGAGGCCGGGGTGCCAGCTCCCGAGTACTTCACCTATGGCGGAGGGGGCGGAGGGGCCGGCATCGGCATCGTCGATGTCGCACCTGACACCGGAAGGTGTCAACCTTTATGAGTCAGTTTCTTTAGCCGGTCATTGAGTTCGTTCCTTCCTTTTCGGGTTCGTTGATCCACGTCGTCGTCGGGAATGTTGGCGGCTGCGGGAGCTTCCGAACGAAGC